>DATBXC010000001.1:0-2438 GCA_036514455.1 Thermoplasmata archaeon
GATCAGGGTTGTCTCCGAGGAGGCCATCGGAGGCGCACGATGAGGAGGCCGGGGTAAGAACGTTTCGACCCGGCTTGCGTTCGGGAGAACGGCGGGTCTCGTTCATATAGTCGGAACGCGCTTCGTACCGTCTCGGAGGAATGGCTGGCATGACCGTGCTGTTCGGGACCCTGGGCTGGCGGCCCCAGAGCCTGATGCCGTCGATCAGGTCCACGGAGGGCCTCGAGCGGCTCGTGTTCTATCACAGCGCACACGACAAGTCGAGGGCCGCGCGGTCGAAGGTGATGGGCCTGTGCGGCACGCTGGGCGTCCCCGCGACGCCGGTCGAGCTGAGCGACGCGTTCGACCTGCTCGAGATCGCGGCCCGGATCCGCCAGGACATCCGGAAGGCCCGCCAGGACGGTGCAACGGCGATCCGGTTCAACATCGCGGGCGGCACGCGCCTGATGAGCAGCGCGGCCCTCCTCGTGTGCATCCTCGAGGGGATCCCGACGACGTACGTGCACGACGACACGCACGCGGAGATCCAGCTCCCGCTCCTCAAGATGAACTACGCGGACCGGCTCTCGGAGAAGCAGAAGGCGATCCTGGAGTACCTCGTCGCGCAGCGGGAGCGGCCCGTGAACGAGACCGCCCTGGCGAAGGCGCTCGGCGTCCACAAGAGCACGATGAACCACCACGTGCGGGCGCTCGTCGGGAAGGGCGTCGTGGAGGTCGTCCCGGACCCGAAGGACAGCCGCGCGCACCTCGTGAAGGCCGCGCCCGGCGCCGAGCTCCTCGTGGGCTGACCGCCATGGCGCGGGTCCTCGTCTCCACGTACGGGTTCGAGGAGTCCAAGGTGCTCAGGGCCCTCCGGTGGCTCCCGTACGACCGGCTCGTCCTCGTGGCGGGCGGGAGGTCCCTCCGGGAGCGCGGGCTCCGGCGGATCGAGGAGGCGGAGCGGGCCGCCGGCGGGCGGGTCGAGGTCGTGCGGGTGGACCCGTTCGACCTCGCCTCCTGCTTCCGGGGGACGCTGGAGGCGATCGAGAGGCACCGCCGGGCGGGGGACGAAGTCCGGGTGAACGTGAGCGGGGGAACGAAGGTGCTCGCGGACGGCGCGCTCCTCGCGGCGTTCCAGGCGGGCGTGGAGGCGTGGCACTGCGAGGACAAGGCGGTGCGGCTGCCCGTGCTCCGGGGCGTGCGGTTCGAGGATCGCCTCCCGCCCGCGCAGCGGGCCGTGCTCGGTTCCCTCCGGAGGCCCGTCCCGGCGGCGAGGCTCGTCGACCGGCTGCGCGCGCGGGGCCATTCGGAGGCGGCCGTCCAAGCCGCGATCCTGTCCCTCCGGGAGCAGGGCCTCGTGGAGGTCGCGATCACACGGGGTGCCGCCGTGGTCTCGCTCGACCCGCGCGGGGAGTGGTTCGCGCGCTCCCTGGTTAAATTGTAGGATTCTCCATCGGACGGTATCAGGCAGAATCCATCCCGCGACCCGCCCTACGTTGGTCCGGAGGACCGCGACATGGGAAGGGGCGGGTGGACGGCGCGCCGGGAGACAGGGCCCGACGGCCTCTTCGTGACGATGCAGGTGCGCGTGACGGACCACTTCGTGCGGAGGCTCCAGGAGCGCGGGGGCGATCCCGGGCGGCTCGACGTGGAGGGCGGGCTGCTCGACGTGGCGGGGTGGCTCCGCGCCATCCACGACCGCGACTTCGGTCTGATCGTGCCCGGCTTCGGCCAAATCCGCATCCGAGTGGACCGGTTCCGCGACCGCTTCGTGGCAGTGACGTACCTCCCGTTCGGCGCGAGCTAGGAAGCGTACCTGTAGGCGCAAGGAACCTATACGCCCACCGCGTATGAAGGGCTCCAATGCAGGGACTGCTCGACATTGCACGTGCGTTCCTCCAGGCTGCGCGCTCCGAGCTCGAGGAGGGCTTGACGGAGAACAACTACGTGAAGGTGCGCGAGGCGGCAGAGAAGGCGTGGAACGCCGTCGTCCAAGCTACAGACCACGCGATGAACGCCCACGGCAGAATCCCTGGACCTGGAGCGTTCGCGCATCGGAGCCGCCGAACGTTCCTCGAAGGAGTCGGCCGGATGGACCTCGCGAGCGACTATACGTACTTCGCGGAGCGGCTCCATGGAGACGTCTTCTACGCTGGGGAGTCCATCCCCGCGGAGACCGCCCGACGGTTGCTCGACGAGGTGGAAGACTACATCCGGAAGGTTTCGACCCTGTAGTGCGAGGCGGGACCCGACAGATTACCCTTAAGTAGCGCCCCCCAATCCGTATCAGCGAGAGCGTGCGGGCGAGGGTCGAGATACACCTGAAGAAGGGCGTCGCGGACCCGGAGGGGGACAACGTCCTGAAGGCGCTGAAGCTCCTCGGCTTCCTGTCTGTCTCCGCGGTCCGGTCCATCAAGGTCTTCGAGATCGACGTCGGGGAGCGGTCCCGGGCGGGCGTG
>DATBXC010000002.1:0-4318 GCA_036514455.1 Thermoplasmata archaeon
GCGGCGATGGCCGCCGCGGAGGCGGCCAAGGGTCTGCGGGTCGGCGTCCTCTCGAAGGTGTACCCGATGCGGAGCCACACGGTCTCCGCGGAGGGCGGGACCGCCGCGGTCCTCCGCGACTACGACTCCTACGACATGCACGGATTCGACACCGTGAAGGGGTCCGACTTCCTCGCGGACCAGGACGCGGTGGAGTTCTTCGTGCGGCGGGCCCCCGCGGAGGTCGTCCAGCTCGAGCACTGGGGCTGCCCGTGGTCCCGGGAGCCGGACGGGCGGGTGGCCGTCCGGGCGTTCGGCGGGATGACCGTGAAGCGGACCGCGTTCGCGGCGGACAAGGTCGGCTTCCACCTCCTCCACACCCTCTTCCAGACCTCGCTGAAGTACGAGAACATCGAGCGGCTCGACGAGTGGTTCGTGACCCAGATCCTCACGGAGGGCGGGAAGGTCTTCGGGGTCGTGGCGCTCGACCTGCGGAGCGGCACGATCCACGCGATCGCCGCGAAGGCCGTCGTGATCACGACGGGCGGGGCGGGCCGCCTCTACGAGTTCACGACGAACGGGGCGATCAAGACGGGGGACGGCATGGCCCTCGCGTACCGCGCGGGCGTCCCTCTGAAGGACATGGAGTTCCTCCAGTTCCACCCCACGTGCCTCCCAGGCACGGGGATCCTGATCACGGAGGCCGCCCGCGGGGAGGGCGGGTACCTGATCAACAGAGAGGGCGAGCGGTTCCTGAAGCGGTACGTCCCGGAGAAGATGGAGCTCGGGCCGCGGGACATCCTCTCCCGCTCGATCATGCAGGAGATCCGCGCGGGGCGGGCGTTCAAGGGCCCGTACGGCTTCTACGTCGGCCTCGACCTGCGGCACCTCGGGGAGGACGTGATCGACCGAAAACTCCCGATGGTCCGCGAGCTCGCGGAGGAGTACGCGGGGATCGACCCGGTCCACGAGCCGATCCCCGTCCGCCCGGGCCTGCACTACATCATGGGCGGGGTCCACACGGACGTCACGGGGTCCACGGGTCTCGCGGGTCTGTACGCGGCGGGCGAGGCCGCGTGCGTCTCGATCAACGGCGCGAACCGCCTCGGGTCGAACTCCCTGAGCGAGTGCCTCGTGTTCGGTGCGGAGGCGGGCCGCCACGCGGCGGAGTATGCACTCGCGCAGCCGCCGGGCTTCCCGTCGAACCCGATCGCGCAGATGGCGAAGGCGGAGGAGGCCCGCATCTTCGACGGCCTCCTGAAGCGGGAGGGCGGGGAGAGCCTCGCGGGCGTCCGCAAGGAGATGCAGCACGCGATGGACGAGCACGTTGGGATCTACCGGAGCGGCGAGAGCCTCGAGGCCGCGGCGCGGATCCTCCGGGACCTGCGCGGACGGTTCGAGAAGGTCGGCGTCCGGGACAAGGACCCGTTCTTCAACACGGAGCTCACGGGGACGCTGGAGCTGGACTTCATGCTCGAGCTCGCGCAGGTGATCGCGGCCGCGGCCCTGCGCCGGAAGGAGTCGCGGGGCGCGCAGTCCCGGACGGACTTCCCGAAGCGGGACGACGCGAACTTCCTCCACCACGCGATGGCCTTCCGGACGCCGGAGGGGCCGCGGTTCGAGGCCCTCCCGGTGAAGATCACGAAGTGGCAGCCCGCCGCGAGGGTGTACTGATGGCCGGGACCCCTCCGAGGCCCGCCCCGAAGGCCCCGCCACCGCCCCCGCCCAAGGCCGCCGCGAGGCCCCCGCCGCCGAGGCCCGCCGCGCCGCCCGCCGCCCCGAAGGCGGGCGAGAAGACGATTACCCTCCGGATCGGGCGGTACCGCCCGGAGCGGTCCGAGGAGCCGTTCTTCCAGGAGTACACGATCCCGTACCAGGACGACATGGTCGTCCTGGACGCGCTGAACTACATCAAGGACACGCTCGACCCGACCCTCACGTTCCGGTGGTCGTGCCGGATGGGGATCTGCGGCTCGTGCGGGGCGGGCGTGAACGGCACGCCGAAGCTCACGTGCGCGATCTACCTGAAGGACATCACGAGGCGCCCCGTCCTCGTGGAGCCGCTCGCGAACTTCGCGATCCTGAAGGACCTCGTCGTGGACATCGAGCCGTTCATGCGGAAGCTCGAGTCCGTGAGGCCGTACATCGTCCGGAAGGAGGAGCGTCCCCTGGAGCGGGGCGAGTACCGCCAGACCCAGGACGAGGTCGAGCGGTTCCGGGAGCAGAGCCTCTGCATCAACTGCATGCTGTGCTACGCGGGGTGCCCCGTGTACGGGCACGACGAGCGGTTCCTCGGGCCGGCCGCGTCCGCGCTCGCGTTCCGGTACCTGATGGACACGCGGGACCAGGGGACGGAGGAGCGGCTCGCCGCGGTGAGCACGAAGACGGGGATCTGGGAGTGCACGTTCGTCGGGGAGTGCAGCGTCGTGTGCCCGAAGGGCGTGGACCCGGCGGGCGCGATCCAGCAGCTGAAGGCGATGGCGGCGACGCGGCTGATGAAGGACATGCTCCTGCCGCTCGCCTCGAGGTGACCGGGATGGCCGCGGAGACCGTCCGGAAGCCGTACGTCCGCCGCCGGTCCGCGTGGTGGTGGACGAAGAACCCGCGGTACGTCCTGTTCCAGGTCCGGGAGCTCTCGAGCCTCTTCGTGGTGGTCTACGCGTTCCTTCTCCTTTGGCAGCTGTGGGCCCTCCGGGGCGGGGAGGCGAGCTACACCGCGTTCCTGGACTTCTGGTACTCGCGGCCGATGGTCGTGCTGAACCTCGTCATCCTCGCGTTCGCGGTCCTCCACACGGTGACGTGGTTCGCCCTGACGACGAAGGTCCCGCTCGTGCGGGTCCACGGCCGGCCCCCGCCGAACTCGGTCATCGTCGGCTCCATGGTCGCTGTCTGGGCCGTCGCCTCGTACGTCGTCGTGATGTGGCTCTACGGGGGGCTGTGATGGCGGGCGAGGGCGAGGTCGACAAGGTGACCCCGATGTTCTGGGGCCTCTTCTCCGTGGGCGGGTTCGTCGTGGCGTTCCTGCTCCCCGTGCTCATCGTGATGAACAACCTCGCCTACGCGTTCTGGCTCGTCGGCCCGGAGAAGGTCGTGTACGCGGGCGAGCTCGCGTTCGCCTCGTTCTGGCTGTCGCGGATCTTCCTCGTCGTCGTCATCGGCGGGTGCCTGTTCCACGGGATGCACCGGCTGAAGTACATCCTGTACGACCTCGGCGCGGTCAAGGTCAAGAAGGTGCTCGAGCCCGTCGTGTACGGCATCGCCGCGGCGGGGACCGTCGCCGCCGTGTTCCTCGCGTTCTCGATCTAGGCGGGGATCAGGCCGTCATCCGGTAGACGAGGTCCCTCTCGCGGACCTTCTCCTTCACCTTGAGCCCGACGCTCTGCCCCCGGGTCGCGGCCTCCACGGACTGCTGCTCGATCTGCATCGAGTCGACGACCTGCGTGAGGTTCGTCGTGGGGCCCTGCACCTGGATCGTGTCCCCGACCTTCAGGTCGCCTTCCGTGAGGCGAATCGCGGCGACGCCGAGCTTCGAGAAGTAGTGGAACACCTCGCCGATCTTCTCCCGCTCCACGGACCCACCTGCGGGGGCGATTCCCCACCGGAGCGATAAAGGTTCCCGCCCTAGAGGTGCCGCAGGACCCCGATCGCGCCGCCGACGAGGGCGACGCTCCCGCCGATGATGCCCTCCGGGCGGGTCACGAACACGAGGAGGGTCGCGAGGAGGCACACGGCGATCCACCGCCGCAGCCCCTTGAAGCGGGGCCACCGCATCACGAGGGGCAGCGCGACCGCGAACGCGAGGGTCGCCGCGGCGCCGAGCGCGACCGCGAGGTCGATTGGTTGCCCGCCGATCCGGTCCACGGTCACGGTCGCGATCGTGAGGAGCCCGGCGATCCCCGCCCCGACCCAGACGAGCAGTGGCGCGAGGAGGCGGACGACGCGGGCGAGCGCGCCGGGGAGGCCCACGCGCGCGGATGGCGCCCCCTCGCTAAAACGCTTCGCTGCGGATACAGACCGGCACGCCCGATGGAGCGAGACCGCGGTTCTGTCACACGTGGGGTGATGAAATCGTCCCCGTTTGCGACTCCACTCCGCTCGGCTCCTCCCGTGCGCCTCCCAGGAGCCCTGGGAGGTCGTAGAGGGGACTCACGACATCATGGCGGAGGGCACCGGGCTGGAACCGTACAGCCCTTGCCAGGGCCTCATGGGAGGCCAAGGCGGTCTTCAGGATGTTCAGCGCCGCGTTGTGCTGCCGGTCCATCTCCCAGTCGCACACGAGGCACACGAAGTCCTTGCCCACCCTGTCTCGGCGCCGGGCGCCACACGCGGGGCAGGTCTT
>DATBXC010000003.1:0-3559 GCA_036514455.1 Thermoplasmata archaeon
CGTCGCCCGCCTCGAGCCCCTCCCGGGAGGCGCGGGATGAGTCTGTACCTGGCCGTGCTCGCCGCGGGGATCGCGGTGGACGCGTGGCTCCTCGCGTACGCCCTGCTCCGGATCCGCCGGACCCTCGCGAAGCTCACCCTCGTCGCCCTCCTCCTCTCCTTCGTCGTGATGTCCGCCGCGTTCCTGGGCCGGGAGTACGCGGGCCTCGGGGCCGAGTGGGCGCCCGTCGCCCTCTGGACGTTCGTCCTGTCCCACCCGCTCGCCGCCCTCTTCATCCTCGTCGCGGTCCACGGGGAGGCCCTGCTCCGCCGGTACCCCGCGGTCCTCCTGATCCTCGCGCCCGCCCCCGTGCTCGCGGCGTTCGCGCCGCCCGCGGGCTACGACCTCGCGCGGGCGTACGGGACCGCGCCTCTGAACTGGTACCTCGTCCTCTGCCTCGCGCTCCCGCTCGGGGAGGCGGTCGCCGCCTGGAGCCGCTCCGTCGCCCGCCGGTCCGAGCTCTTCCTGCTCCTCGCGGGCGCACTCGTGCTCGTCCTCACGGGCCCCGTGTACGGCTTCGAGCTCGAGGCCACCGGCCTGGCGGAGGCGGCGGGATCGAACCCCGGCACGCCCCTCGCGGCGATCCTGTTCGCCGCGGCCCTCACCCTCGCGAACCCCGCCCCGATGCGGCGGGTGCCCCGCGGGGCGGCGTGGGACCCGCACTTCCCGCAGGGCCGCCTCCTGCTCGTCGACGAGGCCCGGCCGAAGGCCTCCGCGCACTACTTCGCGGCCGCCGTGGCGGGGGGGCGGCCGGGGCTCAAGCTCGTCCGGGGCTCCGCGGCACCGGTCGCGGGGCACGGCTCGCTCGCGGTCGCCGCCCTAGCGCCCGTGCGCTGGCCTGGGTCCGTCGTCCTGGCGACCGCCTCGGAGTTCCTCGCCCGCCACCCCGCCGGGATCGTGTTCCTCCGGGACCTCGCGTACCTCGTCACCCTGGCCGGGCTCCCCGCGGCCCGGGACGCGCTCCAGGCCCTGCGGCGGGCCGCGGCGGGCACCGCGGGCACGGTCGTCGCGTCCCTCGCCCTGCTCACGCCGGAGGAGCGGAGGGACCTCCTCGCGATCCCCGGCGCGGCGTCGGTCCGGCTCCCGGACCCCGCGGCGGAGATCCGGGCGATCCTCGAGGCGCGGTTCGGCGCGGGCGCCGCCCACCTGCTCCAGAGCTTCGCGGCCCGCGAGCACCGGCGGCTTGAGGACCTGACGTACGAGGACGTGCCCGCGGTGGAGACGTTCCTGGGGACCGCGATGGCGGTCCTCGCCCGCGCGCCCGGGGACGAGCCGATGGTCCTGGGATGGCGGAAGGCGCTCGACCACGCGTCCCTGGACCTGGACCGCTTCGTCCGGCGCACGCTGCCGGAGGCGGCGGCGGGTCCGTGGGCCTCCGAGGTCCGCCGGGCGGGAGGGGAGGAGCTCGTCGTGCGGGCCGCGGACTACTGGCACGGAAAGGAGCTCGACGAGATGCTCCACTTCGCGGCGAACCAGATGAACCGGGTGCGGTACGGGGACCGGGTCCGCGGGGCGTTCGTCCAGGTCCTCGGGCGGACCGGGGAGCACCTGTTCGAGGCGGAGGTGCGGCGGCTCGGGAAGACCCCGGCGGACCTCGGGCCCGAGGACGTGCGGCGGCTCGCGGCGTCCGCGGAGGCGATCGTCCGGTCCCTCGAGGCGGCGATCGACGTCGCGTCCGGCCGGGCGGACCTCGAGGCGCGGGCCCACCGGCTCCGCGCGATGCTGTCCGGGATGACGGAGGAGGCGGGCCGTGCCGTTTGACTCGACGTACGTGGACGGCCTGGACATCGTCCTCGTGGGCGGGCTGCCGAGGGCGAGCGTCGTGCTCGTCGCGGGCGCGCCCGGCACGATGAAGTCGTCCCTCGCGTACGCGATCCTCCACGGGAACGCGAGGCGGGGCCGGAAGGGGCTGTACGTCTCCCTCGAGCAGAGCCGGGAGAGCCTGCTCGACCACACGCGGGGGCTCGAGATGGACCCGGACGGGACGGCGGGGAACCTGAGCGTCCTGGACCTGAGCGCGCTCCGCGCTCGGATGGAGGAAGCCCGCGGGCCCGCGTGGCTGGACCTGTTCAAGATGTACACGCAGACCCTGAAGGCGAGCTTCCCGTACGAGTTCCTCGTGATCGACTCGCTGAACGCGCTCGAGATCCTCGCGAAGTTCGAGCGGCACCGACGGGAGGTGTTCGACCTCTTCCAGTGGCTCCGCGGGCTCGAGGCGACGTGCCTCGTGATCTCGGAGATGCCGCCGGACCCGGAGGGCGGGGATTACCGGTCCGCGGCGGACCACCGGGAGGACTACCTCTCGGACGGGATCGTCCACCTGAAGCTCGCGAAGCGCGGGGACTTCGGCGTCCAGCGGCAGCTCCGGGTCGTGAAGATGCGGGGCCGGAACCACAACACGGACTACCACGCCCTCGTGTTCGACGGCGGGTTCAAGGTCACGCGGATCCTGAGCTGATGGGGCCGCGCGGTCGACCTCCGCCGACACCGTCTGTTGGTCTTGAATAAGACCAACTCGGCCGCTCGCCAAACTCGCCCGCCATGGCGTCGGAGACCGTCAGTCCCGCACGATGAACGTCTCGAGCTGACCCTTCGCCTTCTCCCGCCGCCTCTGGTGTTCCTCGAGGAACTTGCCGACGTGGCCCGCGAGCTCGAGCTTGCAGTCCCCGCACATCCGCTGCCCGCCCCGGCACTCCGCCTCGACGCGCTTCCAGTACGTGTCCTCCGGGGCGAAGAGGTACGTGTAGTACGCGAACACGGAGCAGACGTCGGGGTCCGCCCCCAAGCGCCTCTGCTCCTCGACCGTCGCCCGCCCGCCCGTGAACGCATTCCGCAGCTTCGCCTCCGCCTGCTCCGGCGTGTCCGTCATGAAAATCGCCGTGTCCGGCTGAGACGAGGACATCTTCGAGTCCAGGCCCTTCAGACCGGGCATCATCTTGTTGTGGACCAGGGCGGGCTTGTAGTACCCGAGGGACTCTGCGAGGTCCCGGGTGATCCGGAAGTGCGGGTCCTGGTCGATCCCGCACGGAATCAGGCACGGCACGTTGCGCCCCTGCTCGATCGACTCCAGGAAGCACGGGACGGTCTGGAGGGCGGTGTAGAAGATCTGCCCGATGTTGTTCGACGCGTCGAACCCGAACACCGCCTTCGCGGTGGAGAACGTGATCCGCTTCGCGACCTGGACCGCGAGCGGGTAGAGGCGGTGGATGTACTCCGTGTCGAAGAAGATCCGCGTGAGCTTCGGGTCGAACCCCGCCGCGATGATGTCGAGCACGTTGTCGTACCCGACGCGGGTCGCCTCCGCGAGGGTCTCGAAGTCCCGGAAGAGGAACTTCTCGTCGTCCGTGATCTCGATCCACACCTTCGCCTTGAAGTGCCTCTGGAGCCACGCGGTGAAGTAGAACGGGATCATGTGGCCGAGGTGCATCGCGCTCGACGGCCCGCGGCCCGTGTACAGGCTGAACGGCCGGCCCTTCTCGTGCTCGTCGAGGACCCAGTTCAGGTCCCGGTGGGAGAAGTA
>DATBXC010000004.1:0-6394 GCA_036514455.1 Thermoplasmata archaeon
CGTCCTCGAGTCCCGACCGTACGTGGACGACGCCCGCCTCGGCGTGCTCGGCGCAAGCCAGGGCGGGGTCATGTCCCTGTACCTCGCCGCGAAGGACCCGCGCGTGCGGGCCGCGGTCCCGATCATCGCGGGCGGGAACGTAGAGGACGCGTTCCAGGCCCCGAGCGCCGTCCACGCCCTCGTGCCGAAGGACCTGGGCCCGACGGACCCGCGCGCGGTCGCGTTCCTGCGGCACTACGACCCGCTCGCGTACGCCTCCGAGATTGACGTCCCGACCCTGTACCTCGCCGGCACGAACGACGAGTTCTTCCCGATCGGGGACATGGTCGACACGTACAACGCGATCCCCGCCCGGAAGTGGCTCGGGCTCGTCCCGAACCACGGCCACGCCCTGTACGAGGGCTGGAACCGGACCGTGGTGCGGTTCCTGGACTGGGCGTTCCGGAGCGGGCCCGCGCTCCCGGACCCCGCCGTCCTCGGGGTGACGAGCGACCTCCTCGGGGTCCACGTGACCGCGGCGTCGACGTCTGCGTCCGAGGTCCGTCTCCTGTGGCGGGGCTCGACCGCGGCGGAGGCGTGGCAGGGCGTGCGGATGGACCCGGTCGGGACGGAATACCGCGCGACCGCCGGCCCGCCGTGGCCCGGGCGCGTGAGCTTCTACGTGTCCGTCGTCGAGGGCGGCACGTACACGACGGCGACGGCCGTTCTCGAGGCGGACGCCGCAGGCCTAACGGGCCCCGCCCTCATGGTAGTGACGGCCACGATGACCGCGTACCTCCTCGGGCTCCTGGGCGTCGCGTACCGCGACCGGCTCGTCCCCCTGGCCGCCGCGCTCCTCTCGACCGTGGGCGGGGCCGTCGCGTGGGTCGGCGTGCCGGGGCGGACCGCGTGGGGCGTGTACGAGATCGCGGACCGCACGGCGCTCGGCGGCGGGGTCCTGCTCCCGTACCTGCTCTGGTTCAGCCTCCTGATCACGGTCGCGCTCCTGCGTCCGCGCAAGATGCTCGTCCTGACGTGGGTCCCGGTGATCTTCACCGGCGCGGTGTGCGGGGTCCTGTACGCCCTGTTCGGGTCCGCGGTGACGGTCGCGCCCTCGTGGGGGTTCCTGGCGATCCTCGCGGCCCCGCTCCTCGTCCTCGCGGAACGGCGGTGGCGGAAGGCGGCGCCGCACGTGTACTGAGCCGCCAAACCGTTGTGGACGCCTGGACGCGGGGGTCCAAAGAATCGCCCAAGGCGATTCTCGCGCCGGCCGCATTCCCTCAGCCTGCTCTGAGAGGGCCGGGCTCTTCCCCATTTCCAAGTGTCCGCACACCCCATCCGGAATGAGTCAACCTTATATATCGTAGTTGCTATCCTGTCACCACGTCGAAATCTGTATCATCAAAACGAGTATCATCGCGCGATAACGAGAACGACCCCGCCGGAGAAGTGCTTAAGGGAATCGTCGTCCTCGGTGGAATCGCCCTTGGGCTTCTGCTCCTGAAATCGATTCTGGAGAGTGACCATGACGACTGACTCCACGCAGCTAGCCCTTGATGCAATTCGACAGCTTTTCTCGGTCAGTCGGGTCCCGAGCCGTCGCGTCCTGGTCGAGATGTATCAGAACGACTGGGAGAGGTTGTCCAAGTTGAAGGAGGATCTCGACCTTAGTTGGAAGGACATTTTCCACGCCGTCGTCCTTTGGCTTGATGCATTCGAAGCCGACCCGGAGACGAAGCAAATGTTGGCGAACATGGTCCGCCATAGAAGTTAGGATGAAATGTTATGGACTCAAGTTCCCCGAGGGGGGAGGGGGTGATGTGCTGAAGCCTGTTCCACACCAACATCCGGGCGAGGTCGAGATCTGTTGGAATCAGTTTTGCGCCCGAATTACCACCACCGAGCGGACCGTCGCAATCATCAACGGCGCAATGTTCGGTGCAATTGTCGGGGGGATGCTGAGCCGCAACTCGAACGCCCCGATTGCTGGGGCAATCTTGGGGGCCCTGATCGCAGCCAAGACGAACTAGCAGGGATCAGTCCCATCTCCACTGCGTGAGTGGGGAAGCCAGGGGAGGTCGAAGCCGCGCCGCCGAGGGTTTGGACCCGTCTGAGCCGCCAAACCTTTTTGGCCCGCCCCCTTATCCGCTCGGGAAGGCCTCCATCGATGCACTGGGCGGACGAACTCCTGGACAAGGTCGGCGAATTCGCGAAGGGCCGCGGGGACCTCGTCGTGTCCTCGGGCCTCTCCGTCTCGGGCCTCCAGCACGTCGGCCGTCTCCGAGGTGAGGTCGTCCTCGGGAACACGATCGCCCGCGGACTGCAGGAGGAGGGCCACCCGACCCAGCACGTGCTCGTCCTCTACACCCAGGACCAGTGGAAGGCGAGCCCCCGCCAGGTCGCGGAGTTCAAGGACGGGAGCGGCGCGAAGTACGCGTCGTGGCGGCTCATCGACGTCCCGGACCCATACGGCTGCCACGCGGGCTGGGTGGACCACTACTGGGAGGACTTCGGCGACCACCTCGACGACTTCGCCCGCGGCGTGCGGGTCGTCCGCACCTCGGAGGTGTACACGTGGCCGGAGATGAAGGCGATCGTGGAGGACCTCGGGAGTCGGGGCGAGGAGGTCCGGGCGGCGGTGAACAAGTACCGCGCCCGCCAGCCGTACCCGCCGGGATGGATCCCGTTCGAGCCGCTGTGCCTCCGGTGCAACCGGGTGGGCAAGGCCCGCGCGATTCGGGTGAACGACCGCACCTCCGTGGCGTACGAGTGCGACTGCGGCGGGCGCGGCGAGAGCCCGATCGAGCGGGGCAAGCTGAACTGGCGGCTCGAGTGGCCCGCCCTGTGGAAGGTCCTCAAGGTCGACGTCGAGCCGTTCGGCAAGGACCACGCGACGCCCGGCGGGTCGCGGGACTCGTGCAAGGAGTTCGCCCGCACCTTGCTCGGCATCGAGCCGCCCTACGGGATCGCGTACGAGTGGGTCGCGTACGCGGAGAAGGGGGTGGACCTCGGGGACATGGACTCCTCCGACTTCAAGGGGTTCTGGCCCGGGGACTGGCTCGCGGTCGGGGACGCGGAGGTCCTCCGGTACATCTACCTCGTGAACCCGATCACCCGCCGGATCGTCCTGGACCTGGGGAAGGTCGACCTGTACCACGACGCGCACGACGCCGCGGAGCGCGCGTACTTCGCGGGCGAGCGGACCGCGGACGAGGACACCCAGGCCCGGAGCTACGAGCTCGCCCAGCTTGGACCCCTACCGAAGGCGCTCCCGTTCCAGCTGAGCTACCGCCACGCGGCGTTCCTCCATCAGATCTCCCCCGCCGCGAACCGGGTCGAATGGTGCCTCAAGCGGCTGAAGGACACCGGGATCCTCACCCGCAAGCTCACGGACTGGGAGGTGGACCGCGTCCGGCGGCGGATCGAGCAGGGCGGGCTCTGGGTCGAGCGGCACGCGCCGGAGAACAAGGTCGTCCTCCTCGAGCGGCTGGACCCGGTCGTGCGGTCCCAGCTGGACGAGAAGGACCGCGAGTCCCTGCGGGTCTTCGCGGACGCGGCCCAGGTGGCGGAGTGGCGGGAGGACGCGATCAAGGAGTCGATGGTCGCGCTCACGAGGGGCGGGAAGCTGCCCGTCGACACCCCGCGGTTCTTCCGGGACCTCTACCTCGTCCTCCTGGGGAAGGAGAAGGGCCCGAGGGCCGCCCCGTTCCTCGCGGTGCTCGACAAGGCGTTCGTCGTCGCGAGGTTGCGCGAGGCGGCGTCCTGAGGTCGTCCCACCCGCCCCGTGCGCGGCCTCCCGTACCGCGGGGTGGCACGCTGCCCGCGAAGGCGAAGCCTAATCCGGACCGCGGAAATGGGCCCCGGCGACATGGAGCCGATCATCGCGGGGCGGGACCTCCGGAAATCGTGGGGTTCCACGCTCGTCCTCGAGCACGCGGACTTCCTCCTCCACGCCGGGGAGAAGGTCGCCCTCGTCGGCCCGAACGGCTCCGGGAAGTCCACGCTGTTCCGGCTCCTCGCGGGGGAGACGACACCGGACCTGGGCGACCTCGTGCTCAAGCCCGGGCTCCGGTACGGGTACCTGCCGCAGGTCCCGAACGTCCCGCCCACGACGCCCGTGCGCGACGTCTTGACCGCCCCCAGCCCGGAGGCGCGGCGGATCGAGGCGGAACTCGCGGACCTGGAGGCGTGGATGGCCCGCCCGGACGCCTGGGACGCCCCCGACGCGTCCGCCCGCATGGCCCGCTACGAGGCCCTCCACGTGGACCTCGGCGCGGCCCGCAGCCAGAGCATGATCGCGAACGACCCGATCCTGAACGACCTCGGCGTGGGCGAGGAGCTGCTCGACCAGACGTTCGACTCGCTCTCCGGCGGGGAGAAGTCCAAGGTCCTCACCGCGCGTGCCCTCGCGAACGCGAAGGAGAAGGACGTCCTCCTCCTGGACGAGCCGACGAACCACATGGACATCGACACGATCGAGACAATCGAGGAGTTCCTCCTGGGGATCGACGCCGCGGTCCTCCTCGCGAGCCACGACAAGGTCCTCCTCGACGCGATCGCGGAGAAGGTCCTCGAGCTGGACCGGTTCCGGATCCTCGAATACACGGGCGGCTACACGGACTACCGCGTGCAGCGGGACGCGCTCCAACGCGCCCGGGAGGCGCAGCGCGCCCGCCACCGGAAGGAGATGAAGCGCCAGCTCGCGATCATCGAGGAGTTCAAGGCCCGCAAGGTGTACGAGCAGGTGCTCTCCCGGAAGCTCCGGGTCGAGAAGATGCGGCGGGAGACGCCCGAGCCACCGCCGAGCGAGGCCCGGGCGTTCCGCCTCGCGTTCAAGACGGGCGGCTCCGGGCACGGAATCGTGCGGGTGGAGGGCGTGGCGAAGTCCCACGGCGGCCGCCTGCTGTTCGCGGAGGTCGACCTCGAGCTGGGGAAAGGGGACAAGATCGGGCTCGTCGGCCCGAACGGCGCGGGGAAGACGACCCTCCTGGAGATCCTCATCGGGCGCCAGGAGCCGGACGCGGGCTCCGTGCACCGCGGGCGGAGCCTGAACGTGGGCTACTTCGCCCAGGAGGCGGAGGAGCTGGACTTCTCCCGCACGCTCCTAGAGGAGATCCGGAGCATCCGGCACCCGCCCCCGCCCGAGGGGTGGGCCCGCGGCCTCCTCGGCCGCTTCTGGTTCCGCGGGGACTCGGTGTACGGCCGCGTCGGGGACCTCAGTGGCGGGGAGCGCGCGCGCCTCTCCCTCGCGAAGTTCATCGCGCAGGAGTACGACCTCCTCGTTCTCGACGAGCCGACGAACCATCTCGACATCGAGAGCCAGGAAATTGTGGCCGCGGCCCTCAAGGGGTACCCGGGGCTTCTGCTCGTCGTCAGCCACAACCGCAGTTTCCTGAACGACGTGTGCAACAAGATCGCGGTGATCGCCCACCAGCGCCTGGCGGTGTTCCAGGGGACGTTCAAGGATTCGTGGGCCGCGGCGAAGATGGCGGAGTTCATGGCGACGAAGGAGAAGCCGCGCTACCGCGTGCACCGCGTGGTCAAGGACTGGGAGACCGGGACGGCCTACCGCGGCGGGGACGTGATCACCCTCACGGGCGCGGAGACCCAGGCGTTCCTCCGCCTCGTGCGCTGGGCGGAGGCGACCGGGCGCGTGGAGCGCCTCGAGGCCTGAGGGCTCCCGCGCTACGATTTCTTCCTCGCCGCCTCCATCGCCTCCCAGGCGCTGTCCGGGAGGTCCACGAGGTCGTTGAACTCCCCCGCCCCGCGGAGCCACTGCCCGCCGTCGATCACGACGCACTCCCCGTTCACGTACTCCGACTGGGGGCTGATCAGGTAAACGGCGAGGTCCGCGAGCTCCTGGGGCTTCCCGAACCGGTGCATCGGGTGGCGGGCGAGGGCCTTCTCATCGAACGCCTCCGTCATCAGGCGGGACCAGGCGCCCTCCGTCGGGAATGGGCCGGGGGCGATCGCGTTCAGCCGGATCCGGTGGCGCGCCCACTCCACCGCCAAGGAGCGGGTCATCGCGAGCACGCCCGCCTTCGCGCATGCGCTCGGGACGACGAACGCGGACCCCGCGCCGGACGAGGCGTACGTCGTCACGATGTTCAACACGGTGCCCGGCCGCTTCCCCGCGATCCACCGCCGCCCTAGGGCGAGCGTGCAGTGGAACGTGCCGTCCAGGACGATTCCGACGACCGCCTTCCAGCCATTGAGCGAGAGCCTCTCCGTGCGGGCGAGGAAGTTCCCCGCCGCGTTGTTCACGAGCGTGTCCACGGGGCCGATCTCCATCTCCGCGGCGTCCACCGCCTTCTCGACCGCCGCGAAGTCGCGCACGTCCGCGGTCGCGTAGCCTGCCGTCCCACCCTTGGACCGGATCAGTCCCACGGTCTCGCGGAGCGGCGGCTCCCGCCGT
>DATBXC010000005.1:0-6417 GCA_036514455.1 Thermoplasmata archaeon
ATCGCCGCGATGGGCGCGGCGTTCGGCGGGATCGCCCTCCAGTTCGCGATCCAGGGCATCGTCGTCGGGAGCATCTACGTCCTGGGCGCGTCAGGCCTCTCCCTCACGTACGGGATCAAGAAGTTCGCGAACTTCGCCCACGGGGACATGATGACCGTCGGCGCGTACGCCGCGTACAGCGTCAACGTCCTTCTGGGGGCGAACATCCTGTGGGGGTTCGTCGCCGCGATCCTCGTCGTCGCGCTCCTCGGCATGTTCCTCGAGCTCGGCATCTTCCGCCGCCTCGAGCGCCGGGGCCCCGTCCCCGCCCTGATCGCCTCCGTGGGCGTGGCCCTCCTCCTGCAGAACGTGATCGCGGTCATCTTCCTGGGGGACGTCCGATACCTGAACGTCTCCATCCCCCCCGATTTCGAGATCGGGGACACCGGGCTCTCCTTCAACTGGGTGAAGGGCGGGGTCACCCTCGCAGTCTCCGTGGTCCTGATCGTGTTCCTGCACGTCCTCCTCAAGTACACGACGCTGGGCAAGGCGATGCGGGCCTGCGCGGACGACCTCGACCTCGCCCGGACGTCCGGCATCAGCACCCGCAACGTGATCCTCTGGACCTGGGCCCTGTCGGGGGGCCTGGCGGCGGTCGCGGGGGTCCTGCTCGCGATCATCGTGAACGTCTACCCCCTGCTCGGGTTCTTCGTGCTCCTGTTCGTGTTCTCCGCGGTGATCGTGGGCGGGATCGGTTCGCCGTACGGCGCCATGCTCGGCGGGCTCATCATCGGGCTCGTCCAGAAGCTCTCGAACGTGGTCTTCACCGCGCTTCAGCAGGCGAAGGTGCTCGAGGGCGGCTCCGCATACGAGCCCGCGGGCGCGTTCCTCGTCATGATCCTGGTGCTCCTGCTCAAGCCAGAAGGGATCATCGGCTCCACCCGGGCCCGGATGGGGGGGCGCACGCCGGGTCTTCGCGGCCTCTTCCCGAGGCGGGGGGTGGTGCGACCTGGCCCTTGAGTCCCTCGTCCTGCAGCTCGCGAGCTACGTCGTGCCCGCGACGATCTTCGTCGTCCTCGCGCTCGGCCTGAACCTCCAGTTTGGAAAGACCGGGCTGTTCAACGCGGGGGTTGCCGCGTTCGTCGGCGTCGGCGCGTACACGTTCGGCATGCTCGCGACGGGCCGGGTGCCGGAGAGCTCCACGTACCCGGGACACTGGGGCCTCGTGGTCCCTCTGGACCTCGTCCTCTCGGCGGTGGTCGCGATGGCCGTCTCCGGGATCCTCGGGGTCCTCATCGCGCTCCCCACGCTCCGCTTGCGGGCGGACTACCTGGCCATCGTGACGCTCGCGCTCGCGGAGATCGTCCGGCTCGTCCTCAAGAACGAGCGCCACTTCACGGGCGGGGACCAGAACCTGTCCCCGATCCCCCGGCCGTTCGCCGGCCTTGTCCCCGAGACGATCGGATGGGCCTCGGACGGCGTCTTCGTCCTTGTCGGCCTGGGCGTGATGCTCGGCGTCCTATTCGTCGTCGAGTACCTCGGCCGTTCCCCGTGGGGGCGCGCCCTGCGCGCGGTGCGGGAGGACGAGGAGGCCGCGATGGCCTTGGGGAAGGACACGTTCGTCCTGAAGCTCGGCGCGTTCGGGATCGGATGCGCGTTCATGGGCCTCGCGGGCGTCCTGCTCGCCTCGTTCCAGAGGGTCATCCTCCCGGACCAGTTCGCGCCGTTCGCGACGTTCAACGCGTACGTCATCGTGATCCTTGGGGGGAGCGGGAACAACCGCGGCGTGATCCTGGGCGGATACCTGTTCTGGCTGTTCACCTGGGCCACCCAGCAGCTGAAGGCGTACGTCCCGGACGCCCTCGCGCTGCGGATCGACTTCGTCAACCTGATTGTGATCGGGGTCCTCCTGATTCTGTTCGTCCTGTTCCTGCCGGAGGGGATCATCCCGGAGGAGCGGTACGTCCCGCGGAAGGCGGGGTGACCCCATGGCGGAAAACATCCTCGAGGTCCGCGACGTGGCGAAGAGCTTCGGGGGCATCCGGGCGGTCGACGGCTGCACGCTCGTGGTCAGGCCGAGGACGATCACCGGCCTGATCGGCCCGAACGGGGCGGGCAAGTCCACGCTGTTCAACGTGGTCGCAGGGCTGTACGCCCCGGACGCGGGCGAAGTGGTCTTCGACGGGCAGCGCGTCGACGGCCTCCCGCCCCACCGCATCGTCCGACGGGGACTCGTGAAGACGTTCCAGATCCCCCGGGAGCTCCGGAACCTCACGGTCCTCGAGAACCTCATGGTCGCGGCCCCTCCCATCGCGGGAGAGCGGCTGCGGGACCTCGTCCTCCGGCCCCGCCTGATCCGCAAGCAGGAGGAGGGCGTGATCGCCAAGGCGGAGTCCGTGCTCGAGTGGGTCGGC
This sequence comes from Thermoplasmata archaeon, assembly GCA_036514455.1. GTDB lineage: Archaea > Thermoplasmatota > Thermoplasmata > RBG-16-68-12 > RBG-16-68-12 > EA-19. The sequence goes on from DATBXC010000005.1 coordinate 2,394, forward strand.
CTCCGGCAGCTCCGGGACGAGTACGCGAAGAACCTCTCTGGCGGGCAGAAAAAGCTCCTCGAGCTCGCGCGGGCGATGATGGCGGAGCCGAAGATGGTCCTCCTCGACGAGCCGGTCGCGGGCGTGAACCCGACTCTCGCGAAGAAGATCCTCGCGGTGATCGAGGGGCTCCGCGACAAGGGGCTCACGTTCTTCCTGGTGGAGCACGACATGGACGTCGTGATGAAGCGGTGCGAGTGGATCATCGTGATGCATCAGGGCCGGACCCTGACGGAGGGCCTCCCGCAGGCGATCCAGGCGAACCCGAGGGTGATCGAGTCGTACCTGGGGGCCTGACGTGATCCTCCAGGTCCAGGACCTGTTCGCGGGATACGGCGAGACGGAGATCCTCCATGGCGTGAACGCACGGGTCGACGACCGGGAGATCGTCGCCGTAATCGGCCCGAACGGAGCGGGGAAGTCCACCCTGATCAAAGCCATCATCGGGATCCTGAAGCCGAGTCGGGGGAGCATCCGGTTCCGGGACGTGGAGATCGCCGGGCGCAACCCAGAGGACCTCGTGCCCGCGGGACTGGCGTACGTCCCCCAGAACCGCAACATCTTCCCGAGCATGACCGTGCTCGAGAACCTGGAGATCGGCGCGATCACCCGCCGGCCCGGATGGCTCCACATGGGGGGAGCGCTCGTGCGGCGGTACCTACCGTTCCTCCCGGGCGGGTCGGTCGGGCCGAAGGCCCCGGACCCGGTCGGTGGGACCCCCCGTCCGGTGACGGGATTGCGGATCAGCGAGGAGGAGTTCCGGCAGCGCGTGGACCACATCACGGGACTGTTCCCGAACCTGGAGCCGAAGCTGAGGCAGCGGGCGGGGGCACTGAGCGGAGGGGAGCAGCAGATGGTCGCCCTCGGGAAGGCCCTCGTCCTGGACCCGGCGATGCTCCTGATCGACGAGCCCTCGGCGGGTCTCGCCCCGAAGCTCGTCTCCCTGATCTTCGACAAGATCCGCGAGATCAACGAGCGCGGGACGGCGATCCTCCTCGTCGAGCAGAACGCGAGGAAGGCGCTCGCGATGGCCCACCGCGGGTACGTCCTGGAGATGGGGCGGAACCGCTTCGAGGGAAAGGGGGAGGCGCTCCTGAACGACCCGGACGTGGGGCGCCTCTATCTGGGCGGATAGCTCCTCAGCGGTCGTCTACGGTGGCCGCTTCCGGGCTCCACGGGAACGTCACGGACCGGGTGCCCGGTGCGGGCATCGGCGGGGCGGGGAGCAGGGTCTGCACCAGGGACTCCGGGAAGACCTGCGTGTTGATCGCCTGGCCGGTCGCGTTCACGCCCCAGACGATGTATCCGCTGAACGGGTCCCCGAGGTTGTCGATGTTCACGGCCCCGGATGCGCCCTCGTAGTCGATGCCTCGGCCCGCCGCGATTTCCGTCAGGGCCTTCGTCCACTCGCCGGGATAGATCTTCGTCCCCGGCGGGGTCGCGACGTCTTGAATCTTCGACTTGATCGCCGCGCCCGAGGCGCTGCCCGCGGCCTGGGCGGCGAGGGCGACGAGGTACGCCCCGTCGTAGTTGTTGTCGTCGAAGAGGCCCGCGGAGGCGCCCCAGCGCGTGTTATAATCTGCGGCCCAACCCGCGTAGTTCGGGCCCGTCACACCCCCGTACGCGCTCGGCGCCGTCCCCTCGTAGGCCGAGATGTCGAAGTTGTTCGGCGGGTTCCGAAGGATGTCGAGGAAGTTCGCCTGGTCGAAGACGCCCTCCGAGAACAGGAGCCGGACGTTCGCCCATCCCGGGTTCGAGCCCTTTCCGGCCTCGAAGTTCTTCATCATCAGCACGGCGTCGGGCGGGTACGCCACGACGTAGAGGAGCTGGGGTGCCGGGTTCACGTTCAGGATCGCCTGCAGGTCCGCCGTGTAGGACGTCGCGCCGCTCTGCACCTCCGTTACGATTCTCGGCTGAGCGACCATCGTCCCGCCGAAGCGGATGAAGTTGTCGTAGAATACCTGCGCGAGCCCCACTCCGTACGCGTTGTTGATCCCAATCACCGCGGCGCGCGCGCGGGTGAGGTTGGTCTCGGCGTACGAGGCCGCGACGACGCCCTGGAGCGCGTCCGAGGGCGCGGTCCGCGCCCACCAGCCGCCCGTCAGGGTCGCGTTCGAGAACCGCGGCGACGTGCAGGAGCCGGAGATCTCGAAGACGCCGTTCGCCTTCGCGACCTCGATGACGGTCGCGCACTGTCCGGAGCCGGTCGCCCCGACGATCGCGTCCACGTGGTTCTGGGACACGAGGGTCGCGGCCGCGGAGCGGGCGGTCTCGGGCTTCGTGTCATCGTTCTGGTGGAAGAGCTGGATGGGTTGGCCGAGGACGCCTCCCGCGGCGTTGATCTCCTCGACCGCCATGATCACGCCCTGACGGTTCTTCCCGCCGAAGGCGGCGAGCCCGCCCGTGATCGACAGGACGGTGCCGATCCGCAGGGGCCCGCCTGTGCCGGGAGGGACGATGGCGTCGTTGACGCGGAGGAGCAGGCCGACGGCCGCGGTGACGACGACGGCGGCCACCACGATTGCACCCACCACCACCTGCAGACCGCGTCCTCTCCGTGGCGACGGTGGTGGATAGGGCACCGGATAGTACGGAGGGTACGCCCCGTACGGATATGGCGGCGGCGGGAGCGGCGCGGAACCCGGTTGCGGAGGCGGTTGCGGGACCACGGCATCCCTCGCGTCTCCATCGCGGAATGCCTATTTCGCGGTTCTGGCGCCGGGGTACGCTACATGTAGCCGCCAGGGACACGACGGGCATCGTCGGATGCCTCGTCCATGGACCCCGTCTCCCTCGGGCTGGCGATCGCGCTGTTCACCTTGCTCGGCCTCGCCGCGGGGGTCGGCACCGGGCTCGCGCCCGGTCTCCACGTGAACAACGTCGCCGTTCTCCTGCTGGCCTCCCGGCCCGCCTTCGAGGCCCTCGTCGTCGCGGTCTTCCCCGCGGCGGGCCCGGACGAGACGGTCGCGGTCCTCTCCAGCTTCGTGATGGGGACCGTGATGGGCCACAGTTTCCTCGACTTCGTCCCCTCCGTCTACCTCGGCGCGCCGGACGAGAAGACCGCCCTCGGCGTGCTGCCGGGGCACCGGATGCTCCTCGCGGGCGAGGGCCACCTCGCCGTCCGCCTCGCGGCGGCGGGGGCCCTTTTCGGCGTCGGGCTATCGGTCCTCCTCCTCGTCCCCCTGCGGCTCTTCCTCGGCTCCCCAGTGGACGCGTACGAGCGCGCGAAGGGCGGGATCGCCTTCGTCCTCATCGGGATCGAGGTCTTGCTCATCCTCTCGGAGAAGGAGCGCCGGGTCCGGGGCCGCGCGGGGCGGGAGCGCGTCGTCGCCTCGAGGGCCCGCCAGCGGGCGGTCGCCGGTCTTCTGTTCCTGGCCTCCGGCGCCCTGGGCTTCGCCCTGCTCGACACGCCCTGGCTCACGGGCTGGAACTGGTTCCCTCTCGGACCGCTCTCGGACGACTTCGGGACCCTCGTGCTCTTCCCGCTGTTCACGGGGCTCTTCGGGTTCGGCACGCTCGCCCTTTCCTCGCGGAGCCGCGCGGTCGTCCCGCCCCAGGACCTCGGCGCGAAGGCGGGCCTCGCCCGCCGTCCCCTCGCCCGCGGGGTCCTTTCGGGTTCCGTGGCGGGCGCCCTGGTCTCGTGGCTGCCGGGCCTGAGCTCCGGCGCCGCCACCGCGCTCGCGCAGCTCCTCTCCCGGGGCCGCGGGGACGAGTCCCACCCGGACGCCCAGAAGGAGTTCATGCTCGCCCTCGGGTCCGTGAGCACCGCCACCTCCGTCTTCACGGTGGCGGTCCTATTCATCATCGACCGGGCCCGCAGCGGCGCCGCGGTCGCGATCCGCGCGCTGAGCGCGGGCTCCGTCCCGCCGTGGGAGCCGGTCTCGGCGCCGCCGGGCCTGCTCCTCGTCCTCGTCGCGTCCGCGGTCCTCGCGGCCCTCGTCGCGTACCCGGTCACAATCCGGTGCAGCCGGCTCGCGGCCCGCCG
>DATBXC010000006.1:0-38360 GCA_036514455.1 Thermoplasmata archaeon
GAGGGCGGCGCGACCCCGGCGGTGCATACCTCCACTCAGAGGTACGACGCGCGCCACGCGGGGCGGACGCCGCCCGCCGCGGGCGGAGGGTTTTAAGGCCCGAGAGGGTTCGTGCCCTCCGATGCCCCCCCGCCGCTTCGCGGACGCGGTCGCCTCTTACGACGACGCCCGCGTCGTCCTCTTCGGCGTCCCCTACGACCGGACGTGCTCGTTCCGGGGCGGGTCCCGCTGGGCCCCCGACGCGATCCGCGAGGCGTCGTACAACTTCGAGACGTACATGATGGACCATGGGCGGGACATCCTGGACGTCCGGTTCCACGACCTAGGGGACCTCGGGGACTTCGGGCCCGCAGAGGACATGGTGAAGGCCGTCTCCGAGACCTCCGCACGGATCGTGAAGGCGGGGAAGATCCCGGTCGCGCTCGGCGGGGAGCACAGCATCGCGCCCGCGGTCGTCCGCGGCTTCCCGAAGGACGTCGGGGTGATCGGCCTGGACGCGCACCTCGACTTCCGGGACGCGTACTTGGACAACAAGTGGTCCCACGCCTGCTCCCAGCGGCGGATCGGCGAGCACGTCGGCTTCGACCGCACCCTGTACGCGGGCGTCCGGAGCTTCAGCGCGGAGGAGAAGGAGGACCGCGAGCGCCTCGGCCTCTCGTTCATCAGCGCGTACGAGATCCACCAGCGGGGGATCGAGCGGGCGATCGACCGCGCGCTCCACGCGGTCGGGCGGGAGCGGATCCACCTCACGATCGACACGGACGTGATCGACCCCGCCTTCGCGCCCGCGGTCGGGAACCCGGAGCCCTTCGGCCTCACGCCCCTCCAGGTGAAGGCGGTCGTGAACACGATCGGCCCCCGCCTGGTCGGCATGGACATCAACGAGGTGAGCCCCGCCTGGGACCACGGGCAGACCGCCCTCCTCGCGGCCCGCCTCGTGCGGGAGGCGATCATCGGGACCGCGGAGAAGTGAGATGGCGAAGGCGCGCGTCGTCGTCCGGACCGCGACGGAGCGGGACGCGGCCGGCCTCGCCCTCGTGTACCGCCACGCGTTCGGGCCGAGGACCGCGCGCGAGGTGCGGGCTTCCCTGCGACGGCGGGACTTCCCGAGGGACCTCCTCGTCGCGGTCGTCGACGGCGTCGTCGCGTCGACGGTCGACATCCAGTACCGCCGACTCCTGGTGGATGGCGTCCCGCTCTGGACCGGCGGGATCGCGGGCGTGGCGACCCGGTGGGAGTACCGGCGGCGGGGCCTCGCGACCCTCCTCATGCGGGAGGCGTTCCGCCGGATCCAGGCCCGGGGCGTCTCGAACACGACCCTGTTCACGGGCCACCACCTCCCCGCGATCCGAATCTACGAGCGATTCGGCTACACGGAGACCTCGGACTGGCGCATCTTCTACGACATCCGGAAGCCCGTGCCGTGGATCGCAAGGCGCTTCGCCTGGCGGAGCCGGTGGCTTCGACAGACCCCGTTCGGGCGGGAGATCTTCCGGACCTGGAGGACACGGGTCCTCCTCGCGACCCCCGGCTGGAGCGCCACGATCGCCGTGGACGGGAAGGGGTTCCGCGTCCTTCCGGGGAGGCGCGGGCGGCCCGGCGTCGTCATGCGGGGCGACGCGAGCGAGATCTTCCACGCCTTCGGGGACCGGTTCGCCTTCGATCGCTCCGTGCGCCGGGGGAGGCTCCGTGTGACCGGAGACCGGGACGACGTCCGCGTATGGAGGCGGATCCTGACGCTGGAGTGGCGCGAATGAGGATTCGGAGGCTGCGCGAGAAGGACCGGCCCCGGGTCCGCGAGGTCTACGACGCCCGCGCCCGTGCGAGCGCGGGGCTCATGGAGAGGAGCGACGCATACTGGCGGCACCGATGGCGCGACCGGAGGTCCCGGGGGCCCGCCCTCGTCGCGGAGGACCGACGACGGATCGTCGGATACGCAATGGGAGCCCTCGATGAAGGCGTGACCTCGGTCCACGAAATCGTGTGGCGGCCCGAATACGACGGCGCGGAGGTGGGCCCGCGGCTCCTGGAGGGACTCCTGCGAGGACTCGAACGCTCACGCCCCCTGTCCATCGCCGCCTTCGAGATGGCGGGCTCTCCTGCGCTCCCCATCGTCCGCGCCGCGTTCGGACCCGAACGGCCGCCCAATAGCGTCTTCATGGCGGGGGTCGTCGACGCGAGGGCCCTGATGAGGGACGCGATCCGCGTCCTCCACCGGCGGCGGGCGCGGGGCCTCCGACTCCGGATCGACGGCGACACCGCCATCGGGCGGGGCCCTGCTACGGCGACGGTCTCCATGACCGCGGGCGTCCTCCTCGGGCTCCTCCTCGGCACCCGGGACTTCGACGAGGAGCTTCGAGGGGGCCGGGCCCGCGTGGCGCCGAGGACGGCGGACGCGCTCCGGTCCGCCCGGGCCGCCTTCCCGCCCCGCCGGTTCTGGATCGCGGACGCCTGGTGATCACCGGTAGCCCGGGATTTCCCGCCGCCGCGCCCAGATCGCCTCGAGGTCGAACCGTTTCAGCTCCTCCTCGAACCGCTTGTCGAGGGCCTCCTTCGTCTTCCGGAGCCCGTCGACGTCCTCGCCCGCCTTCGACGCGGACGCCTTCAGCTTGTCGATCTCCCGGAGGAGCGCGTCGTCCACCTCGACGCCCGCCAGCGCGAGGATCGAGAGCGTGTTCTTCATGATGTCCAGCTCGAGCCGGATCCGGTCCCGCGTCCCCTGGTGGAGCACCCGCTTGTCGAGCTGCAGCAGGAACTCCCGGTGCTCTTTCAACGCGGTGAGGATGTGGTCGATCCGCTCGCTCGTCCGCAGGAGGTACTCCTGGAGGTGGACGACGGTCTTCTCGACCTCCCCGATCCGGCCGCGGTCCCCCGGTCTCGCGCGCGGCGTGAGGCCCATGGCGTCCATCGCGATCCGCTCCCTCCGCTCCCGCGCGGCCATCGCCTTCTCGAGCCGGGCGGCCCGCGCCCGCTCCACCGCGAGCCGGGCCTCGAGGGCCCGCACGGCCTTCGCGAGCCGTCCGACCTCCCGCTCCAGGACCTCGACCCGGTCCGCGGCCCGCCGCGCCCTCGCCATCGAGGCGCGGGATGGCGGGGGCCGCGCATGAACCTATGGCGGGCGGCCCGCGCTGGTCACTCCGGCTCAATCAGCTTAAATAGCCGCGACCTTTCGGAACGCCGGTCCCATGGCGGCACCCATCATCAAGGTCGAGGGCCTCTCGAAGACGTTCATCTCGAAGGAGCGGAAGAAGGGGGAGCCGAAGCGCAAGAAGGAGATCCACGCGCTCAAGGGCGTGAACCTGGAGGTGGCGGACGGCGAGGTGTTCGGCCTCCTCGGCCCGAACGGGGCGGGCAAGACGACCCTGATCAAGTGCCTCACGACCCTCCTCCTCCCCACGGGCGGCACCGCGTGGGTGAACGGGTACAACATCACGAGCCAGGAGGACCAGGTCCGGGCGTCCATCGGCTGCATGCTCATGGGGGACCGCGGCCTGTACTGGAAGCTCACCGGGCGGGAGAACCTGGACTACTTCGGCGCGCTGTACCACGTCCCGAAGGCGGACCGCCTGAAGCGGATCGACTTCCTCATCGACCTCCTTCGGCTCGGCGACTTCGTCGACCGCACGGTCGAGACGTACAGCTCGGGCCAGCGGATGATCGTCGCGTTCGCGAAGGCCCTGGTCAACGACGCGCCGATCCTGTTCCTCGACGAGCCCACGGTGACGATGGACGTCCCGACGGCCCGCGAGCTCCGCAAAATCGTGAAGGACATGAACGAGGCGGGCAAGACGATCCTGTACACGACGCACCTGATGCACGAGGCGGAGGAGCTGTGCGACCGCGTCGCGATCATCGACCACGGCGAGATCATCGCCCTCGGGACGACGGACGAGCTCCGGCGCTCCCTCGAGACGGAGGACGTCGTCCAGCTCGAGGGGATCTTCCCCGAGGGGGCCGTCGCGAGGATGCGGGCGGTCCCGGGCATCGAGTCCGTGTCCGCGGTCTCCATGGACTCCGGCCTCACGAAGCTCGACGTCGCGTGCCGGGACGCGCGCGCGATGCTCCCGAAGATCATCGAGGCCGTCACGGGGAACGGGGCGACGATCCAGTTCATCAAGCCGAAAGAGGTCACCCTCGAGGACGTGTTCATCGCGAAGACCGGCCGCACGCTGAGCGTCGACACGCGCGTCGTCGGAGAGAAGGGGGCCCGCGGGCGTGGCGGGTGAGACCGCCTCGAGGGGGTTCGGCCTCGGGCGGCCCGGACCGCGGGCGAGCCTCGGCGTCGTCTGGACCGTCTTCGTCGCCCGCCTCAAGATCATCAGCCGCTACAAGGGCGCGATCCTGCTGGAGTCGTTCCTCCCGGTGATCTTCGCGGGCCTCCCGATCCTCCTCGGGACCGCCGTCGCCGGGGACGAACAGACCGCCGCGACGAACTTCTTCGCATACACGGGGACGACGTGCCCCTCCACGGACGCGGCGAGGTGCTCGGCGGACTTCCGCCTGTACATGCTGATGGGGTCGAACACGTTCATGGTCGTCTCCCTGATGCTCTGGCTCATCGGATACTGGGTCCGCCGGGAGCAGGAGACGGGCACCCTGGAGGCCCTGTACCTCGCGCCCGCGAAGCGGCTGTACGTCCTCGCCGGCGTCACCTCGTACACCCTCGTCCGGTCCCTGATCGCCTTCGTCACGGCGATGGTCATCGGGTCCTTCGCGTTCTCCGTGAACCCGCTCCGGCCGCCGTTCGCCGCAGCGATCGGCTTCCTCGTCCTCGGGATCCCCGCCCTCTGGGGGATCTCGTTCTTCTTCGGGGCCCTCGTGATGCGGATCAAGGAGGCGAACTCCGTGATCCAGCTCCTCCAGTGGGTCCTCGCGTTCGCGATGGGGATCTACTTCCCGGTCACCGTGTTCCCCGCCCTGCTTCGGTGGACCGCGATGGCGTTCCCGCCGACCCTGATGAACGACGCGATTCGGTCGACGCTCCTGGACATCTCCTCGATCTACGGCCCGTGGTACGTCGTCCTCGGGCTCATGCTCGCCGCCGCGTGGACGGTCCCCTTCCTCGGGTACGCGTTCTTCGGGGTCGTGGAGCGGCGGATCAAGCGGGATCAGGGGGTCGGCCAGTTCTGAGCGCCTCCGTCGCGCACCGTGGCTTCGGCCTGGCCCGCCTCGACATGCGGCAGCGGCTCGAGACGTTCTACACGATGTCGAAGAAGGTCGTCGTGGAGTACAGCCGCTACCCGGTTGCGTTCGCGGCGCTCTTCGCGCAGATCTTTCTGATCATCCTGCTGTTCATCTTCAGCACGGTCGCGTTCGCGGGCGGGGACCAGACGAAGATCCAGAACTTCGGCGGGGCGATGGCGTACGGCTTCGTGGCGAACATGATCCTCTCCTTCACCCTCTGGGAGATCGGGTTCTCGATTCGGGAGGAGCAGGTGCGCGGCACCCTGGAGTCCTTGTACCTCTCCCCCGCGAACAAGTTCTCGAACCTCCTCTCCCGCATCTTCGCGGTCCTCTCCTGGACGCTCGCGATGTGCCTCGGGGGCCTCGCGCTCGTGAGCGTCTCCGTCGGCGGCCTCCCCGCGCACAACATCGCGCAGGGGCTCCTCGCGCTCCTCCTCACGACGACGGGCTTCCTCGGGATCGGGTTCATCTTCGCGGGCGTCACGATCAAGCTCAAGGAGAGCGCCCAGCTGCTCGTGAACGGACTCCAGTTCTTCTTCATGATCTTCTCCGCGATGTTCTTCCCGTTCGACGCGCTGCGCAAGGTCTCGCCCGCCATCATCGACTACGTCAGCAAGTGGCTCCCCGTGAGCTACTGCGTGGACCTGTTCCGCTCGACCCTCCTGGGTTCGCCCGTCCCGGAGCTCGCGTCGTGGGAGGTCGAGTGGCTCATCGTGGTCGTGTTCGGAATCGTCTCCCCGCTCCTGGGATACTGGGTCTACCACCGCATCGAGCGGAAGGCGCGGTCCGACGGGACCCTCGGCGAGTACTGAGCGCCGAAAACGCTTATATCGACCGCCCACATGGTCTCCTGATTCCCGATGGCGGAGCAGTGGCAGGGCCCGACCGAGAAGCTCGACGAGTTCCGGTATCTGATCCCGAGGTCGTACAAGCCCGCGATGCGGACGGACGGCCTGATCTTCGCGGACGCGAAGATGATGGAGCAGGTGAAGAAGGACTTCGCACCGGAGCAGGTCGCGAACGTCGCGACGATGCCGGGCATCGTCGGCCGCTCGATGGCGATGCCGGACATCCACTGGGGATACGGGATGCCCATCGGCGGGGTCGCCGCATTCGACTACGACGAGGGCGTGTTGTCCCCCGGAGCTTGCGGGTACGACGTCAACTGCGGCGTCCGCTTGGTCCGCACGGACCTCACGGAGAAAGACGTCCGGCCCAAGCTCAAGGAACTCGTCGACACGTGCTTCCACAACGTCCCGAGCGGCGTCGGCGAGGGCGGGCTCCTGAAGGTGTCGAAGGCGGACCTGAAGGAGGTCACGGAGCGCGGGGTAGCCTGGGCCGTGGACAAGGGTTACGCGTGGCCCGGGGATCCGGAGCACATCGAGGCCACCGGTTGCCTCCCGGACGCGGACTTCTCGAAGGTCAGCGAGCGGGCTATCGTCCGCGGGAAGGACCAGGTCGGGAGCCTCGGGGCGGGGAACCACTTCCTCGAGATCCAGAAGGTCGACCGAATCTACGACGAGGAGGCCGCGAAGGCCCTCGGCCTCGCCGCGGTCGGCCAGGTGTGCGTGATGATCCACACGGGCTCCCGCGGTTTCGGCCACCAGATCGCGACGGACTACATCGCCACCTCGGAGAGGGCGATCAAGAGGTACAACATCACGCTCCCGGACCTCCAGCTCGCGTGCGTCCCCATCCATTCTCAGGAGGGCCAGGACTACTGGCGGGCAATGTCCTGCGCTGCGAACTTCGCCTGGAACAACCGCCAGCTCATCACCCACGGAACGCGGAAGGCGTTCGAGAAGGTCCTCGGGCGGAGCGCGGACGACCTCGGGATGCGGATCGTGTACGACGTGTGCCACAACATCGTGAAGATCGAGGAGCACACAATCGACGGGAAGCGGGTGAAGGTCGCGATCCATCGGAAGGGCGCGACCCGCGCGTTCCCGCCGGGCCACCCCGAGACGCCCGCCGCGTACAAGTCCGTGGGCCAGCCTGTCCTGATCCCGGGGGACATGGGCACATGCTCGTTCGTCCTCGTCGGACTCCCGACCGCCATGGAGCGGTCCTTCGGCTCCTCGTGCCACGGGGCGGGGCGGCAGATGTCCCGCAAGGCCGCGGAGCGGATGTACCGGGCAAACGAGGTCGTGAAGGCCCTCGCGGACAAGGGCATCTACCTCCACGCCGCCTCGAAGGCGGGGATCGTCGAGGAGGCCCCCGGCGCGTACAAGGACGTCGAACACGTCGTCCGCGTCGCGGAGGGCGCGGGGCTCACGAGGATCGTCGCCCGCATGGTGCCCCTCGGGGTCGTGAAGGGTTGAGGATCTCGATCCGGCCGTTCGGAGACGTGCCCTCGGGGCTCCTGGAGGACCTCGTCGGGGACCTGGCGCCCCTCGGCGCCGCGGAGGTCCGGGAGTCCGCCCCGTTGCGGCGGGAGTGGTTCGACGCGGCCAAGGGGAAGTTCCGTGCGGACCCGTTCCTCGACGCCGTGGCGGGCGACCCGGGGCACCGCGCCCTCGCCGTGACCGCGGCGGACGTCTACCGGGAGCCGTACAACTTCGTCTTCGGGGTCGCGCGGACATACGACCGCCCCGCCCTCCTGTCCGTCGCCCGGCTCGCCTCCCCGGACCCGAAGCGGTTCCGGGAGCGGGTCGCGAAGGAGGCCGTCCACGAGCTCGGCCACACGCTCGGCTGCGACAACTGCGAGAACCCGGAGTGCGTGATGTCCTTCTCGGACTCCGTGGAGGAGGTGGACCGGAAGACCTCCGCGTTCTGCCGCAGGTGCCGCGTGACGGTCGACTTCACCCTGAAGCGGCTACGAACGTGACCGCGTGCTCGTACGCGTAGCGCGGGCCCCGCTTCGGGAGCTCCGCCTCGAGCCACGCGAGCCCGCGCTCAAACTCCCCCGGCGGGAGGATCGACAGGGTGGACACGTACCTCGCCCGCACCCGCTCGATGAATTCGTGGGGCATCGATTCAATATGCCTCCGCCGGACCTCCGTCGTGACGCGGCGGTAGCCCGCCTGACGGCACGCTCCCTCCAGGTCCGCGATCCGCGGGAAGCGGGCCTCGTCGATCCGCTGGAGGGACGGGAACGCCTCGTCGATCGCGTGCCTCGCGCGGGTCTGCATGTCGATCGTCGCGATCAATGCGGTCCGGGCCACGCGGGCGAGCTCCGCGACCGCCGCGGGCACGTCCCGCACGAGCTGGAGGACCATCACCGCGAGCGCGAGGTCGAAGCTCCCGTCGCGGAACGGGAGGGCGCACGCGTCCCCGCGGACGAACGCGGCCCGCCCCCCCTTGCCGCGGGCGACCGACAGCATCTCGGCAGAGGAGTCGACCCCGACCGGCATATGCGATTCGGAGAGCGGGACCGTCAGCCGGCCCGTCCCGCAGCCGACGTCGAGGATCCGGGCTCCCGGCCGGACGCCGGTGAGGCGCGCGATGGCGGGCCACCAGAACGCCTCGAACTCCCCGGGCCGGGACCGCGTGCGGTCGTACGTCGCGGCGAGGTCCGAGTAGTCCACGGCCACGGCGGGGGCACCGCGCGGAACCGTAAATAGCTCCTCGCGCGCTGTCGGGCCCATGCTCGCGGAGTTCAGCGTGACGCCGATCGGGAAGGGGGCGAGCGTCGGGGAGTGGGTCGCCCGGTGCCTCGACCTCGTGGACCGCAGCGGGCTCCCGTACCGCCTGGGCCCCATGGGGACGACCGTCGAGGGTGGACTCTCCGAGGTCCTTGACCTCATCAAGCGGTGCCACGAGGCGGTCCTCGCGGACTGCGAGCGCGTGTCGACCCTGATCAAGATCGACGACCGGAAGGGTGCGGCGGGCCGGATCGCCTCGAAGGTCGCGGACGTCGAGCGGAGGCTCGGGCGCACGCTCAGGACCTGACGGGCGCCCTCCAGGCGAGGAGCATCCCCGCCGCGGCGCACGCGAACACGGCCCCGAACCAGAACGTGGCGGCGGGCGCGACCGCGACCCAGAGGAGGCCCGCCACGAGGCCCGACGCGAGCTTCACAATCCCCACGCTCGCGTGGTACGCCCCGAGCACGGTCGCCCTCGACTCCGGCGGGGCGAGGTCCGCGACGAGGGCCCGCTGGGTCCCCTCCGCCATCCCGTAGCTCAGCCCGTACAGACCGAAGCCCAGGACGAGGGCGACGAGGTGCGGGGTCGCCGCGAGGAGCACCGCCATGACGACGAAGGCCGCGTATCCGACGAGGATCACGGGCTTCCTCCCGACGCGGTCCGAGAGGATGCCCGCCGGGAAGGCGTGGGCCGCGTACACGACGTTGAACAGGACGTACAGGAGGATCGCCACGACCGCCGTCTCGCCGACGTCCGTCACCCGCAGCAGCAGGAACGCGACGGAGAAGTCCGCGAAGGAGAACACGCTCGCGGTCAGGATGAACAGCTTGAGGGCCCCGGGGACCCCTCCGAGGGTCACCCGGAGGCGGGGCTGGGGTGCGGCGACGCGCCGCGGCTCGCGGACAAGGGAGACGCACGTGAACGAGAGGGCCGCCGGCAGCGCTGCGACGAGGATGATGAGCCGGTACGCGCCTGCCTCCCCCCAGGCGGGGAGGAGCGTCGCGAGGAGGACGAGGGTCACGACGGGTCCGACGATCGCCCCCGCCGTGTCCATGCTCCGGTGGAATCCGAACGCCTTCCCCCGAGTCTCCGGCGGCGTGGACTCCGACAGGAGCGCGTCCCGCGGGGCGTCCCGGACGCCCTTCCCCAGGCGCTCGACGACCCGCATCCCGAAGAACGCGGGCCAGACGGACGCGAAGGGGAAGAGGATCTTCATCACCGTCGAGAGCCCGTAGCCCGCCTCCACGAACCCCTTCCGGCTCCCTGCGACGTCGGACCACCGGCCCGAGAGGACCTTCATGAACGCCACGACGGCGTCCCCCGTGCCCTCGATGAGCCCGACGATGAGCGCGTTCGCGGACAGGACCTGCGTGAGGAAGAACGGCAGGATCGGGAGGATCATCTCGCTGCTGAAGTCCGTGAACAGGGAGACGATCCCGAGCACGACGACGTTCGCGGTCAGCCCGTATCGCCACGTCCGCGACGTCATCCGCCCGCCTCACGGGTGGAAGAAGAAGCCGACCGCGATGATCGCGTACACCATCACGAGGAGCGCGCCCTCGTACCAGTTGCTCTCCCCGTCCGAGGCGACGAGGCTCAGGATCGCGACGGAGAGGGCGATCGACACGAGCTCGAAGGGCTCGAACCCGAGCGTGAAGCGCGTCGGCCCGAGGAACAGGGATGCGAACACCAGGATCGGCCCCACGAACAGGGCGATCTGCGTGCTCGAGCTCGTGCAGATCCCGACGCTCAGGTCCATCTTGTCCTTCCACGCCATCATCACCGCGGCCCCGTGCTCCGCCGCGTTTCCGATGATCGCGACGATCACGACGCCCACGAACAGCTGGTTCAGGCCCACCTGGGCGATCGCCCCGTCGAGCGCGTGGACGAGGACCTCGCTCTCGAGGCCGACGAGCGCGGTCGCGCCGAGGAGGACGGCGAGGCCCCTCCGGACGCTCCAGTGCGGGGGGTCCGCCTCCGCGGTCACCGGGTTGAACACGTCCTTGTGCGTGTGGAGGGAGAACACGAGGCCCGTGAGGTACGCGATCAGGAGGATCCCGGAGATCAGCACGCTCATGTCCTCCACGGGCACCGCGGGGGAGGGCGGCGCGGTCCCGAAGACGAAGATGTTGTACAGCTCCGGCATCACGAGGCCGATCACCGCGAGGGTGAGCATCGTGACCTGGAGGCCCGCCGCGGCGCGGTTGAACGTCTGCTTCGGCCTCCGGATCCCCCCCGTGAACATGCTCAGCCCGAGCACCAGGAGGATGTTCCCGATGATCGAACCCGTGATCGACGCCTGCACGACGGCGACGAGCCCGCTCGACAGGGCGGCGAGCGCGATGATCAGCTCCGTCGCGTTCCCGAACGTCGCGTTCAGGAGCCCGCCGAGGCCGGGGCCCGCGTGCTTCCCGAGCTCCTCCGTCGCGACTCCCATGAGGAACGCGAGCGGGATGATCGCGACCGCGGCGAGCCCGAACAAGGCGAGGGCATCGAGGCGGAGGGCCCACGCGGCCACGCTGACGGGCACGAGCCCGAGGGAGGCCCACAGGAGCCGCGGGACGCGGGGCCTCGGTTCCGCCACGGGGCGGGGGAAGAAGCGGGACGATATCAAGACGCGCCCGGTAACTTTGAATAACGCCGCCCGGATGGCGGCCGCGTGATGACCGCCGCGGAGCAGCGAGTGGTCGACCGGAACGCGGAGTTCTTCGGCGTCCCGATCCTCGAGCTCATGGAGAACGCGGGGCGGGGGGTCGCGGAGGTCGCCCGCAGGGAGTTCGGCATGGCGGGCAAAGGGGTCGTGATCGCCTGCGGGACCGGGAACAACGGCGGGGACGGCCTCGTCGCGGCCCGCCACCTGAAGGACGAGGCCCGGGTCACCGTGGTCCTCGCGAAGACCGCGAAGGACTTCGCGACGAAGGAGGCCCGCGCGAACCTCGAGCGGCTGCCGAAGGAGGTCCGCGTCGTCGAGCGGGCCGAGGGGAGCGAATCGCTGTTCCGGGAGGCGGACCTCATCATCGACGCGCTCCTCGGCACGGGCCTGCACGGCGAGGTCCGGGATCCGTACGCGACCCTGATTCGGGAGATGAACGCGAGCGGCGCGCCGATCCTGAGCGTGGACGTTCCGAGCGGCTTCGAGGCGACGCCCGCGGTGAAGGCGACCGTCACCGCGGCCCTCCTCGACGTCAAGGAGGGGATGACGGAGGCGAACGCGGGGCGGGTGCGGGTCGTCGACATCGGGATGCCGCGGGAGGCCCTGGAGCACGTGGGCCCCGGGGAGTTCCTGTTCTACCCGGTCCCGAGGCCGGACTCCCACAAGGGCCAGAACGGGAGGCTCCTCGTCGTGGGCGGCGGGCCGTTCACAGGCGCCCCCGCGTTCGTGGGCCTCGCCGCGTACCGGATCGGCGTGGACATCGTCCACGTCGCGACCCCGTCGATCGCGTTCGGACCCGTCGCGTCCTTCTCCCCGAACCTCATCGTCCACCCGCTCGCGGGCTCCCGCTTCCTGAAGGCGGACCTCCCGATCGTCCTAGAGATCGCCTCCGGCATGGACGCGGCCGTGATCGGGCCGGGCCTCGGCGCGAGCGACGCCACGAAGGACGCGGTCCGCCAGCTGATCCGCTCCCTGAGCCTGCCGATGGTCCTGGATGCGGACGCCCTCACCGCGGTCTCCGAGGACCGCGGGTGCCTCGCGGGGAAGCGCGGCGTCGTGACCCCGCACCACAAGGAGTTCGAGGTCCTGTCGGGGACGAGCCTGCCGACGGACCTGGGGGGGAAGATCGAGGCCGCGAAGGCGTTCGCGAGGGCGAGCGGGTTCACGGTCCTCATGAAGGGCGCGCCGGACGTGATCGCGGACGGGACAGGCCACCGCCTGAACAGGGTCCACAACGTCGGGATGACGGTGGGCGGGACGGGGGACGCGCTGGCGGGAATCTGCGGCGGCCTCCTCGCGAAACGGGTGCCGCCGTTCGTCGCCGCCCGGATGGCGGCGTTCGCGAACGGGTACGCGGGGAACCTCGCGTTCGAGGAGAAGTCGTACGGGATGATGACCTCGGACCTGATCGAGAAGATCCCGCGGGTCCTGAAGGACTTCGTCCCGTGAAGGGCAGTTCGACGAGCGGACCCGCGGACGGAGGTTCATACCTCTGCTTAGAGGTACGCCCGCGAGGAGCCGTCCCCGCCGGGCGGCAAGGGTTAATCCCCGCCATGGCCTCTGACCCCGCGATGGACCTCCGGCCGATCCCGGACCACGCCGCCCTCCTCGTCGACGGCACGGTCCTCGCGGTCGCGGACCTCCACATCGGCCTCGAGGAGCAGCTCCGCGAGGCGGGCGTCCACCTCCCGGCCCAGGCGGAGCCGATGGCGGACGAGATCGAGGCCCTCGCCGCGGAGCACGGCGCGAGGACCCTCGTGATCCTGGGGGACGTGAAGCACGTCGTCCCGAAGATGGCGAGCCGGGAGCGGCGGGACGCGTACCACTTCTTCCGACGGCTCCTCGGGGTCTTCGACGCGATCCACGTCGCGCAGGGGAACCACGACGGCCTCCTCCGCCACGCCGTGCCGCGCGCGGTCCACTTCCGGGCGGCCCAGGGCTTCGTGCTCGGGGACGTGGGGTTCTGCCACGGACACGCGTGGCCGTACCGCAAGGTGATGGCCTCGAAGGCCCTCGTCATGGGCCACAACCACCCCGCGGTCCTGTTCCGGGACGCGAACGGCGTCCGCGCGGTCCATCCGTGCTGGATGCGGATCCCGTTCCGCCGGCGCCACCCGCGGTACCCGAGGCTCCCGCGCGAGGCGGTCGTCGTGCCCGCCCTGAACGAGCTGTGCGGCGGGGTCCCGGTGAACGACCTGCGGGTGAACTTCCTCGGCCCGCTGTTCGACCCCGCCCTCCTCCGGGTGGACGAGGCGGGCCTCCACCTCCTCGACGGCACGTACCTCGGGAAGCTCCGGGACCTGCGGGTCGACGCGGGCTTCCGCTCCGAGGACTACCGCCAGTAGCCCGCGCACCTTTATCCGGGCCCGCCCGCTTGCGGCCGCGGGCCGGTGGTCTAGCGGCCTATGATCCGATCCTTACAAGATCGGGGTCGACGGTTCGACTCCGTCCCGGCCCACTCTACGGCTTCCTCGCCTCGTCCGCGGGCGGCTTCGCCCCCGTCTTCGCGAGCTGCTCGTGCCACGCCCGGGTCTCCACGGCGAGCTCCTCGCGGCGCTTCCGGGTCTCCTCCGGCGGAAGGATCTTCTCCCCGATCGCCCGCCCCACGACGCACCCCAGGAGGACGAGAGGGAACAGGAGGACCGCGGACAACGCGACCCGCTGCAGCACGAACTGCTGGAGCGAGGCGCCCTCCGTGACGACGCCCGCCATCAGGGGTGCGACCAGGAACAGCACGATGAGGACGACCGCGAGGATTGTCGTGAACAGGGCCGAGATAACGGCCACGATCAGCTCGTACCGCGTGAGGAGCATGCCTAGGATGAACGCGGTGAAGAGGGGCATGAAGAGGATCGCGATCCCCGGGTCCGTGAACCGGATCGGCCCGAAGTCCCCGAAGAACGCGGCGATGAAGAACGCGGCGACGATTAGCGCCCCGAGGAACGACCACGCCAGGAACATCCCCGCGTCCCGGACCCTCTCGGTCAGCGCGACCACGGCCTCACACCCCCAGGTAGAGGTCCGACGGGAAGAACTCCTGGCGGCTCTCGACGTCGGCCACGAAGAACACGATCCGGAGGTCCGTGAGCACGATCCACACCTTCCCCGTGCCCGGGTCGCGCACGATCTTCGATGTGTCTGGGCCCGTCGCGTTCACGCCCCACGGCCACTCGTAGTACCCGCCGGGATCGATCGTGGGCGCAATCGTCCGGTCCAGGAAGAACGAGCCCGTCCGGTGGAACTCGAGCGCCTGCTTCCCGCCTACGTACCACGGGGTCGGGTCGGACCGGTTGTCCACGTACAGCTCGAACAGGAAGCTCTGGAGGATGATCGGAAGGCGCCCGTTGTTCACGAACCGCCACGTAATCCGGATCGTCCAGTTCTCGGTCCCCGGGTCCTGCGTGAAGTTCGCGGACTCGACCCGCACCTGGCCCGGCCCCTCGAAGCGGAAGATCGTCTCCGAGTAGCCCACGAACTTCGCGACGCTCGACACGTAGATCCCCCCGGCCACGAGGCCGAGGCCGAGGTACCCGAGGGCGATGAGCAGCGCGACCCGGTTCACGCAAGACCCCCTCAGAACCGCTTCTTGCAGATCGGGCACGCGCCGAGCTGCGCCGCGTGCTCCGCGTGGTAGATCCGGGGGCAGTTGCACGTGTTCGACGGCATCTCCGGGGTCACGTACTCGTGGCACACCTCGCACGTGCCCTCCTCGATCGGGATGTCGTCCGGCTTCCGGGTCTTGATCTCCCCCGCGAAGTGGCACTGGACCCAGTGGTCGGGCTGCACCTCCCGAAGGACCGGCCTCACCTCCTTGCAGATCTCCCGCCGGTACAGGCACCGCGGGTGGAACGTGCACCCGCTCGGCACGTTGATTGGGCTCGGGAGCTCGCCCTTGATCTCGACCCGGCCGTGCTTCGCCTTCGGGTCCGGCACGGGCACCGCGCTCAGGAGGGCCTCCGTGTACGGGTGCATCGGGTTCTTGATCACCTCCTCGGAGCTCGCGAGCTCCACGATGTTCCCCAAGTACATCACCGCAATCCGGTGGGACATGTACCGCGTCACGGAGACGTCGTGGGAGATGAACATGAACGGGATCTCGTACTGCTCCCGAAGGTTCAGCATGAGGTTCATGATCCCCGCGCGGATCGACACGTCGAGCATGGACACGGGCTCGTCCGCGACGACGAACTCCGGCCGCAGCACGAGGGCCCGCGCGATCGCGACCCGCTGCCGCTGCCCGCCGCTGAGCTCGTGCGGGAACCGGTACATGTACTCCTCCGCGGGCTTCAGCTCCGCGTTCTCCAGGGCGCGCGCGACCATCTCCTCCCGCTCGTCGTACGTCTCCCCGACGCCGTGCACGAGGAGCGGCTCCGCGACCGTCGCGAACACAGTGAACCGCGGGTTCAGGGACTCGTACGGGTCCTGGAAGATCATCTGGACCTTGCGCCGGAACTCCCTCAGCTCCGAGCCCCGCATCGTCGCGATGTCCGTCCCCCGGAAGAACATGTGGCCGGACGTCGGGGTCTCGAGCCGCACGAGAATCCGGCCCGTCGTCGTCTTCCCGCACCCGCTCTCCCCGACGACGCCGAGGATCTCCCCTCCCTTGATGTCGAAGCTCACGCCGTCCACCGCGTGGACGTACTGCTCCGGCCCGAACAGGGACCCGAGGAAGCCCGCCTTGATCGGGAACAGCTTGAACAGGTTCTCCACGCGGTACACGACGTCCCCCGTGGCCTCCGGCGACGCGGCCGTCTCCACCTGCATCCTCAGCTCTCCCTCAGCGTGCCCTCGTATATCTCCTTCGCGAAGTGGCACTTCGACCAGTGGTCCGCCGCGACCTGGACGATGGGCGGTTCCTCCACCCGGCACACCTCCTGCGCGAACCGGCACCGCGGGTGGAAGCGGCACCCGGGGGGCGGGTCGCTCAGGTCCGGCGGGCTCCCCGGGATCGCGCGGAGGCGCCTCCGGTCCCCCTTGATGCTCGGGAACGCGGACATCAGGCCGATCGTGTACGGGTTCGCGGGCCGCTCGAAGATGTCCTGGATGTTCCCGTTCTCGAACAGGTGCCCGCCGTACATGATCCCGATCTTCTCCGCGACCTCCGCGACGACGGAGATGTCGTGGGTGATGATCATCATCGCGATGTTCAGCTCCCGCTGGAGGTCCCGGATCTCCGCGAGGATCCGGTCCTGCATGATCACGTCCAGGGCCGTCGTGGGCTCGTCCGCGATCAGGAGCTGCGGGTTGCACGCGAGGGCCATCGCGATCATGGACCGCTGCCGCATCCCGCCGCTGAACTCGTGCGGGTAGCCGTCGATCCGGCTCCGGTCCAGCCCGACCAGGTCGAACAGCTGGAGCACGCGCTCCCGCGCCTGGTCCTTCGACATGTCCGGGAAGTGTCGGTACAGCGCCTCCGCGATTTGGTCCCCGACCCGGTACACCGGGTTGAACGCGTTCATCGCGCTCTGGAAAATCATCGAGACCTGGGACCAGCGGATCGTGCTCATCTGGGACTCGATCTCCCGCTCCATCCGACGGCGGCGGCGGGAGGCGCTCCATCCCTTCAGGTCCGCGTCCACGGCCTCCTGGAGCGCGTCCTTCAGGTCATCGGACGGCGGCATGCTCCCGAGGATCCCGCGGACCCCCTCGAGGAGTCCCGCCTCGTGGGCCAGGGCCTCCTGGCTCTCGAGGATCTGGGCAGGGGTCCCCGTGGCGGAGGTGCCCAGGAGCTCCGCCTGCTGCTTCGCCAGAATCGCCTGGATCTCCTCGTACCACGTGGGCCGCTTCAGGGCCTCCGCGACCTCCGTCGCGACGTGGGCCCGGGCGACGACCATGTTGTTGAACCGGACCGCCCCGCCCACAATCTCCCCGTTGTTCGGGAGCAGGCGCGTGATCGCATACGCGGTCGTCGTCTTCCCGCACCCGCTCTCCCCGACGAGGCCCATCGTCTCCCCGCGGTGGAGCTGGAAGGAGACCCCGTCGACCGCCTTCACGGTCCCCTTCATGATCCGGAAGTACACCCGGAGATGGTCAACGTCGAGCAGCGTCCCGCCGTTCCCGTCGATCAACGCTTCCTCAACCTCGGGTTCACGATTTCGTCGAACGCCCGCCCCACCAGGAAGAAGGAGAGCGAGATGAGGGTGATCGCCATGCCCGGCGGGAGGAGCCACCACCACGCCTCGAGGGCCTTGGACTGGGAGACGTCCTGGAGCATGATCCCCCAGCTGATTGTGCTCACGTCCCCGAGCCCGATGAAGCTCAGGGCCGCCTCCGTCAGGATCGCGCCGCTCACGGAGAACGTCATGTACAGGAACGCGAGCGGGGCCACGTTCGGCGCGATGTGGCGGAACATGATCCGGACGTTGCTGGCGCCGGTCACCCGCGCGGAGTCGATGAACGGCCGCTCCTTGAGGGAGAGCACCTCCGCGCGAATCACGCGGGCCACCCCCGGCCAGCCGACGATCGAGATCACGAGGATGATGTTCCCGATGCCCGCCCCGAGGACCGCCGCCAGGATGATCACGAGGGGCAGGCCGGGGATCACGAGGATCACGTCTGTGAACCGCATGAGCACGGATTCGACCCGGCCGCCGAGGAAGCCCGCGACGAGCCCGATGATCACGCCGATGGAGATCGTGAAGAACGCGGACGCGAACCCGACGAGGAGGGCGATCCGGCTCCCCCAGATGAGCTGGCTGAAGATGTCCCGCCCCCGGGCGTCCGTGCCGAGGATGTAATAATTCCCGCTCGTGTAGGGCCTCGAGGAGGCCCAGTTCGGCGGGAGCGGGGCGAGGAACTGGCCCGCGATGCTGTACGAGTACACGTCGCCGCGGTACGTCGCGAACCAGACCGCCGGGAGCGTGTTCACCCGGTCCTTCCACGCGGGCGCCATCCCGTAGAGTCCGTGCGGGAACGACTTCTTCCACGTCAGGGACCCCGTCGCGCCGTTGAACACGTAAATCAGGCCGAGGTCGTCCCAAGGCTGCGCCGTGCCGTTGTTGTAGGACCCGGTGGCTATCAGCAGGGTGAGGTCGTTGAAGAAGTACGGCGACGCGGTGAACACAGTCTGGTGACTCGCGTCGTGGCGGTACGAATCGTCCCGGAAGGCCCAGAGGACGCCCGCGGCGGGCGTCTTGATCTCGTTGCTGAGACCGCGCACGGGATCCCGGTTCAGTGCGTAGAGCCAGCCGTCCCGCGTCGTCAGATAGATTGTCGCCCCGTACACGACGGGGGAGTTCGGGACGCCGGTGGCGAACCCCCTGTACGTGATCGGGAGGCCACCGTCCGAAGCCGCGCCCGCAGCATCCCGCCACGTGTCGAGCGGGCGACCGTTGTCCGCATAGAGGACGTACGCCTTCGTCACGTTCGTGCCGCCCTGGGACTGCGGCTTTTCCTTCGTTGCCACGTACACTAGCGTGGGCACGCTCGGTGTAAGCTCCGCGCCAGGCTGGACAACCGGCGGGCTTGACAACGGGGCGCCGTCGGCAAGGATGGCCGGCCAGCCCGGACGGACCGTCCCGTTCGACATCCAAATGCCCCAGACCCTCCCGTCACCGGTCCCTGCGTAGACCGCCTCGCCGAGGCGGGACTCGTTGACACCCGAGTAGTAGAACGCGGGCGACGAGGTCGGCGCCCCGGCGTTCGTACGGACCACGGAACCCGCGAGGAGGACGGGGTATCCCACGCTCAATGTCGTGTTCCACAGCTCTTGGTAAAACGTCCCGTTCACGTCGTGAACCGTGTACGCGAGAAGCCGACCGTCCGCGGTGCCGACTACGAAGGCATCCCGAGTTGTGTTCCCGGGAAGGAGATCGACGGTAAGGGCGGCAATCCCAGTAATCGGCGCGCCCAGATTCCTCGTGAGAGGGACCGGACAATCCGCCGTGTTATCGGGCCCAGCGTACACCGTCCCTGCTTCCGTGCCGAACAGCAGGTACTGGTCCGCGAGGGGGATCCCGCGAAAGTCCCCGTAGTTCAGGACGACGGGGTCGGTGGTGACCCGGGAGTCCGCCTGGAATGCGACGCATCCCCAGACCGGGAGGCCGTAGTTGCTGGGGTCGAGGGCGAAAATCTTGTCCGCCTCCGCCACGTAGATCCGACCTGCTCGCGGATCACCTCCCGACTGGTAGACGAACGTACTGAATCCGACCGCGTGATCCGATGTGCCATTCTGCCCCCACAGATACGGATTGTCCGGCCGGACCTCGAAGCTCCACCACTCCTTCACCGCGATTGTGTCCGTCTCGGGGGCGAGCCAGTACAAGGGGTCCCGCAGGCCCATGAACGGAGCCAGAAAGGCAATGATGATGAACGCGATCATAATCCCGAGGCCGACGAGTCCGATTCTGCTCGCCTTGAACAGGGACCAGTTCTGGAGGAAGAGCTTCCGCCAACTCACGTACTTGTCGCGGATTCGCTTCCGGCTGAACATCCTACAGCCTCACGCGCGGGTCCAGGTACGCGTACAACACGTCCGCGACCGTGTTCGCCAGAATCGTGATCACCGCGAGGATGAAGAACGCCGCCTGGACGGAGGGGTAGTCCTGCTGGAGCGTCCGTTGCACGAGGAAGAAGCCCATTCCCGGCCAGGAGAATATCGTCTCGGTCAACACGCCGCCGCTGATCACCCCGCCAATCGAAATCGCGAGGGCCGTCACGACAGGGAGGAGGGCATTCCGGGCGGCGTGCTTGTACATCACGGTCCGCTCGCGCAGGCCCTTCGCCTTCGCGGTGAGAATGTAGTCCTCCCCCATCACCTCGAGCATGCTGTTCCGCATCAGAAGGACGTGGCCGGCGAGGCCTAGGATGACGAGGTTCCCGAGTGGGAGGGCCATGTGCCACAGCACGTCGGCGACCATCGAGAACCCCGTCAGAGGCTGGCCCGTGGAGGGGTCGAAGCCACCGATCCCCTGCAACGGGAACGCCTTCAGACTGTACGAGAAGAACCAGAGGAGGACGAGTCCGAACCAGAAGACGGGCATCGAGTAGAAGAACAGGCTCACGATAATCGCGGAGAGCTCCATCCTGCTTCCGCGCCGCCACGCGAGGACGGCCCCGAGCAGGATCCCTAATAGATACGATATTACGACCGAGGACCCGAACAGGAGGAGTGTCGGTCCAATCCGAATTGCGATTTCGTCCTTCACGGGGATGCGGGTGTAAAAGGAGTCACCGAAGTTCCCGGTTAGCATTTGCATGAAGTAAATCGGGAACTGCTCTGCGAGGCTCCGGCGTTCTGCCCGGAAGGGATGGCGGAGCCGCACGGGGTCCTGGATGAACCGCCCGCCCTGGGACTCCACCCGCGCGGTCACGTTCGAGATTGGGGCCGCGGAGGAAGTGACGTTCACGCCTATGATTGCGATGTTTGTCGGGAACAGAGGCGCGTACCCGTAGAACTTGTTGTCGACGAGCTGGAAGCCGGGGACGCGGTTGTTCATGGCGAAACCGAGGGTGAAGTTCACGGACGGCCCGAGGCTGTGCGTGGCGCTGAGAACGCCCCAGTAGGTCCCATTGAAGGTCGCGGCGATGTCCCACCGGGAGACGTTCCCCTCCGGTGTCCCGGGCGTCGGCGGCGTCCAATTGAGGTCGGGCTTCCGGACCGTCAGGCTCGTCGTCGCGCTCCCTGGCTGGACAAGCTCCAGCCGAGCTCGGATCGAGATTGTGGCCCCCGCCTCGGCGTACGGGAGGTTGGGCTGCGGGGCCTCCCCAGGCGCGGCGAACGTGACGTCGAGGACATACAGGGGCGGGGAGCTCCTGCGTTGCTCATTCCGGTCCGGAATTTTGTTGTACACGAAGACGAACTGCCCGGGGTTCCCGAGCGTGTCGTACACCCGCGCCGTGATGTTGTACGGGCCGACCTGCCCCGCCTGCATCTGGCCCTCGTACCCGTTCCCTGCCTCGGGCACCCACTTGCACAGGCCGAAGTTCACGCAGATTTCGTCGCGGACCTGCGGCGGCTGCCCCGGAGCGATGAAGAACCGGGTCGGGTCCCCGGGCATCAGGCGGAAGATGACGAACAGGAGGACGAGGACGACGAGCAACGTGATGACGGTGTGAATCGCCCGCCGCACTAGGTACGTCCTGAGCCTCATCCGTGCTCCGCCCCCGCGACCCGGGTCCCTCTCCCCTAAAGGATTCGACTATACAAAAGGAAAGGGGAAGGGGGCTATGCCCCCTTCTTTCGGTGTCGCATCACGCTGTACACGACCGCTGCAATCCCAATCACGGCCAGAATCGGCAGGACGCCCAAGGACGGGATTGGCCGGGTCGGGCACGGAGTGCCCGCCGGCACAACGGATCCGTCCGGACACGTCACCGTATTCGTGATCTTTACGACGGTGAAGTCGATGTCCGTCGACGCGTCCTGGTACCCCGTCAGGGTCGCCGTCGCCGTCACGGTGAACGTCGCCGGGCTTGTGGTGATTGCCGAGGGCGCCCGGAAGACGATGTTCGACCGCATCGAGGACGCCGACCCGGTGGCCGGGGTCACCTGGGCCGCCGGGTTGTCCAGAGTCAGGCCCACCGACGCGGTGTTCGCGAGGTTCCCGTCCTGGTCCCGTACATCCAGGCCGAACACGAGGCTCTCGCCCTCCGGGACGAGGTCACCCGTCGTCAGGATGGAGGTGATCGACAGGAACTGGACACCTGTTGCGAAGATCGTGACGACCTTCTGTCTCGAGTCGACCGGTACCTCCGGGTCCGTGGACCGCGCGGTCACCTTGATTTCGACGTTCGGGTTCCCGGGCACCGTCGCGGGCGCGTTGTACGTGACCGTCAACGTTCCCCCCGAGCCCGTTGGGCCCGTGCAGGCGTTCGTGCCCGTGCAAGGGCCACCCGTGAAGGTCCCGCTACCCGCGGTTACGGTCAGCGTGACCGTGGCGCCCTGGACCGCGACGCCGGCCTGGTCCCGGACCGTCACGGTGACCGCAGTCGAACCTCCCTCGACGATCGCGGAGGGCACCGAAACCACGGCCCGGATGAACTTTGTCGTCGGCTGCTTGATGCCGATCAGGGACCAGTAGTTCCAGATTGTACCCGCAGACACGCTGAAGTTCACGAAGCGGTCCTCGCGCTGGGCATCGATGACCGTGCGGTAGTACAGGACGTCGTACGGAAGCCGGTCCGACAGGATGCCCTGGGCCCACTTGATTTCCTGCTGGCGCACGGCCTCATCGAGCTCCTTCCGGCTCGCGGACATCACGGTGTCGAACAGCGTGTCGTAGAAGCCCGGGTAGTTCTGCCCCGCCGCAGCGTTCGAGCTGTGGAAGAAGCTGAACATGTAGTCCGGGTCCGGATTCCCGATGCGCCACCCTAGGATGAACATGTCAAAGTCCCGGGCGTCGATCGCCTGGACAATCGCACCGAACGCGGTCGCCTTCGAGTTGATGTTCAGGCCCACGGAGCGGGCCGCGGCGGCGATCATCGCGCCCGCAGAGGCGCGAATCGGGTCGTAGTCCGCCTGCGGCGTCATGATCTCAATCAGCCGGGTCCCGATCACGGGCAGGCTCCGGCAGCCTGTCCCGTCTGTCTGGCATGGGCCCGAAGGGTCCGTCCAGCCCTGCTGGTCGAGAATCAGGGCCGCCTGGGCCGGGTTGTACGGGTACTTCGGCAGGGTCGCGTTGTACCAGAACGTGGTCGAAGGGGCCACGACGCCGTCCGCGATGACGCCGTAGTTCTGAAGGAGCGTCCGTACGATTGTGGGCTTGTCAATCAGGTGCGCGATCGCCTTGCGGAGCTGGATGCCGGTGTCATCGACCCTCGAGTCACCCGGTGGGTACGTCGTGTACCCGAACGGCTGGCGCCGCATGTTGTACGACAGGTAGAAGAACCCGGGCTCCGCGTTCGACCAGACCCGCACGTTCGGGTCGTTGAGCAGCTCCGGCACGAACTCCGGCGGCACGCTCCAGTGGTAGTAGTCGATCTCACCCGACCGGAGCGCGAGCACACCAAGCTGGGTCGTCCGGTAGATCTTGTACAGGATTGCGTCGATGTACGGCTGGTGCATGTACTTCGGCAGGTCCGGGTCGAGGATGTACCCGGGATCCCCGGGCTGCTTGGAGTTGTCCACGCCCCAGAAGAAGTTCGGGTTCTTGTCGACCCGCGTGAACTGACCGAACGCCCAGGTCCCGAACTTGAACGGGCCCGTGCCGATCACGTCCGCGTCCGTCATCTGCCACGCCTCGGCGCAGGGGTAGTTGAACGGTGAGATCGCCGTCTCGTCTGTCGGGACGCCCTGGAGCCGCAGGGAAGCGACCGACCAAGTGTCAGGGTAGATCGCGTTCCCCCAGTCGGGATCCGGGCACGTCGCGGTCACCGGGTGGCTCCCGCCACCCGTCTGCTCGAAGAGATGCCGCGGAAACAGCGTCAAGCCCGCCAGGGTGTACCGGTAGAAGAAGGCGAAGTCGTCCTGCAGATAGAACCGCAGGCCGCACCGCTTGTTCTGATCCCCGGGCAGAGCCGAGGAGCCTTCCCAGTCGATTGCGGCGGCACAACCCAGGTACTGGATGTTCAAGTGGCGGTTCGCCGGAAACGCAGCCGAGTTCGGGTCGTCCCACAACACCCGCAGGTCCGTGTTGTACCGCGCATTGAGGGACTGCAGGATGTAATTGAACATCACGTCCCCGATCGTCGCGGGAGTGCCGTCGTGGTAAACCACACCGTTGAAGTCGTAGTACGCCGTGATGTTCCGGCGCCACTCGACCGGGTCCGCGCACGGCGCCGGGCAGGGCGCCTTCAGGAAGTCGCCCTTCTCGGACCGCTGGAACGTCCCGTCGCCGTTGTCGTCCACACCCTTGATGATGTACGGCACGAGCGCGTCCGTCACCGGGTGCGTCTGGCCCACCGTGTCGTAGACCCGGCCGAGGACGTCCGATGTCCACACGTCGTTCGCGATGGCCGGCAACCAGTTCCGCGTCTTCATCTGGTCCTGCCCGCCGACGGTGAAGATCCCCGCCCCCTGCCTCGTGTCGCCGGACGCACTGGCCACCGGCGTGTAAAACGGCACGGCCAGCATGATTCCGACGAGGGCTACGACCGCTAGCGCAATTGCCACTCGGAATGGCTTCCTCATTCTCTTCCTCCTTCCTCACGCCCCGAAAAGGGTACTACGGCGTGTCCCGCCCGCGACGCAGTCGACATCGCCGGACGTGTGACACCGTGAAGCTTGCGGATGTTATAAAAGGTGATTTGTACGCGGCGTTGTAGGATATAAAAGCGTATGGGTGGGGATCGGGAGCGCCCCCCGGGCGCCGCACGCACGGCCGTACTACAATCGAGAAATAGCGACCCCGCGCTATCCGCGGGACGTGCGTCGCGCGGGGCTCGTCCTCCTCGTCCTTCTCCTGCTCGTCTGGACACCGACGCCGTTCACCCGGACCGCGACGGCGCTGACGCCGGTCTCCGGCGTCCTCCCGGGGAACACGACCTGGAGCCTCACGGGCAGCCCCTACCTGGTGACGAGCGACGTCACCGTCCCCGGCGGCGTCACCCTCACAGTAGAATCCGGCGTCCAGGTCCGGTTCGACACGGCGCCACCCGCCTCCCACTCGATCCTCGTCCTCGGCACGCTCGTCTCGGTCGGACGCCAGGGGCTCAACGTCCTGTTCACGTCGAACGACTCGTTCCCGGACCGCAACGACTGGGTCTCCATCATCCTCCAGGGTTCCTCGGCCTCCGTGATCGAGCACACGACCCTGATCTGGGGCTCGACGGCCCTCGACATCCGTCAATCCTCGCCGCGCATCGCGAACAACACGATCCTCGAGAGCGGGCTCCGGGCAATCCAGGTCATCGGCCCGGACGCGGCCCCCGTGATCGAGGGCAACTTCATCCAGACCCAGCTGCTGAACCAGCGGACCGGCATCATCACCCAGGAGGCGGACCCGCTCATCCGGGACAACTTCCTGCAGGACAACTACTTCGGGATCTTCGTGTACCTCGGCGGCTCCCCGCGGATCGAGAACAACACGATCCGGAACGGATGGCGGGGCGTGCTCGTCGTCTCCGCGGACCCGGTCCTCGTGAACAACACGATCGAGGGGAACGGCCTGCCGGACCTCGGGGGCTCGGGGATCCTCCTGTTCGACTCCGCGGCCACGCTCATCGACAACACGATCCGGGACAACGGGGTGGGCGTCGACATCCCGTACAGCGCGAAGGAGACCCTCGCGCGGTCCCGCGGGAACACGGTGAACGGCGTGCCCCTCGAGACGATGTACCGGTACCGCGCCCGGGACGCCGTGGTCGCCCCCCTGGACCTCGACTCGGGCCACCGCGCGGGGTACACGGGCAACGCGAGCCAGCAGGGCCTCCTCACGTGCTACGACTGCGTGAACGTGACGTTCCGGGAGCCCCGCCTCCGGAACAACGAGGTGCTCGTGTGGGCCTCGAACAGCTCTGTCCTCGTCGCGAACGCGACGCTCGCGAACGCGACGCGGGACTTCTACCTGGAGGACATCTCCCAGGTGGCCGCCCTGAACACGACGGTCCGGACCGACCGGGTGAACATCACGGACGAGCGCTCGAGCCTGACCGTGCGGAACTTCCTGGACGTCCGCGCCGAGACGGAGACGGGCGGCCCGCTCCCCGGGGCCCGCGTCCGGGTGGCGCAGGACGGCGTCTCCGTCGGCGACCGGGCCACGGGCCCCGACGGGTGGACCCGGTGGTTCGTGGCGGCGTACGGGGTGCTCGGCCTCGCAGGCCAGTCCCTCTTCTTCACGCCCTCCGCGGTCACCGCGTCCGTCACGAGCCCGGGCCGGACCTTCCAGGACAGCCCGCGGACGGTGGACATGTCCCGGTCCCACGCGGAGGTCTTCCGCCTGGCGGACCGGACGGCGCCTTGGGTCCTCTCGACCGTCCCCGAGAACGACGCCGTCGGGGTCCGCCTGGGCTCCCGGATCACGATCTTCTTCACGGAGGCGATGAACCGGACAACCACGGAGGCCGCGATCGTCGTCGTGGGCTTCGCGGCGGAGGACTTCGTGTGGGAGGACGCCTCGACCCTGAGCTTCCGGATCCGGGACCCCCGGTACGGCGCGACGGTCTACGTCGAGGTCCTCGACACCGCCACGGACGTGGCGGGGAACCCCCTCGCGGACACGCACCTCTTCACGTTCGACCTGGAGCGGGCGCCGCGGCAGGTCGACCTCGTGCCGATCTGGGGCACGTCGGCCGCGATCCTCGCGGCGGGCCTCCTCGCCGTCCTGTGGCGGCGGTCACGGTCGCGCGCGCAGGCCCCGCGGCAGGAAGAGGGCGATCCCGGCGAGGACGGCGAGGCCTAGGGCGACCGCTGCGGACGCGGTCGTGACGATGCCCGGCCACACGACGTCCCGCGTCGCGACGACGAGGAGCGCGAACAGGAGCACCGCGGTCAGTCCGCCGACGAGGAGCCACGCGGTCTGCCGTGCGTCCAGGGGCCACTCCGCGCGCCCCCGCGGGAACCGGATCGCGAGGACCGCGACGACGCCGATGACCGCCACGACGCCCAGGAGGAACAGGTCGAAGGGGCTCACGGGCCCGCCTCCGGGGATTCCGCAGGGAGCCGCACGTTGTGGGCGCGGATGAACTCCTTCGACCAGGCGAGGGACTCCGGCGTGACGGAGGGCCGCACGCGGGAGAACGCGGACGCGAGGTGGGCGGCCCCGACCCCCGCCGCGGACTGGCGGATCGCCAGGAGCTTCGCCTCGTCCACCGCGGCCATCACGTCCGCGCTCGAGAAGCCCTCCGCCTCGCGGCACAGCCGCGCGAGGGCCTCCCGGTCGAGCCCCTCGGTCCGCACGCCCTGGAACGCGGACTCGACGAGGGCGAGGCGGGCGTCCGCGTCCGGCGGCGGGACGTAGAACATCTTGTCGAACCGCCCGGGCCGGAGGATCGCGGGGTCGAGGACGTGGGGCTTGCTCGTCGTCGCGACGACGAGGACGCGCTCCGATTCCCCGACGGAGTCCACCTGCGCGAGGAGCTGCGACAGGAGGTTCCGGGCCTCCGGGCTCCGGTCGTGGGTCGAGGCGATCAGGTCGATGTCGTCGAACAGCACGACGGACGGCGCGTTCTCCCGCGCGATGTAGAAGATCTCCTTGATCGTCGTCCCGCCGTCGCCCCCGGTGGATAGGAGGGTCGGGCCCTCGATCGCCTGGATCGGGATCCCGAGCTCGCTCGCAGCCGCCTTCATCAGGTGGGTCTTGCCGCACCCGGGCGGGCCGAACAGGAGGACGCCTTTCGAGGGCTTCAGCCGGAAGTCCGCCATCGCCCCGCCCTTCGTGAACACGAGGTCGACGTACGACCGCAGGGAGGCCTTCAGGGCCTCGAGGCCGCGGACGTCCGCCCACCCGACCGCCTCGACCTCCCGCTCCAGG
This sequence comes from Thermoplasmata archaeon, assembly GCA_036514455.1. Classification (GTDB taxonomy): domain Archaea; phylum Thermoplasmatota; class Thermoplasmata; order RBG-16-68-12; family RBG-16-68-12; genus EA-19. Next base: position 27,772 of record DATBXC010000006.1, read on the forward strand.
CGGTGCATCTGCCGCTCGTAGATGAGCCGGAGGCGCCCGTACTCCTCCGCGTGCGCGAGGGAGATGCTCGGCTTCATCCTCGGGAGGACCACATGGAAGTCCCGGGTCGTGATCGGCTCCTGTCCGCCCTTCGCGAGGGACCGCTTCATCGCGAGCACCGCGGCCTCCTTCACGAGGTTCGCGAGGTCCGCGCCGGAGAACCGCTCCGTGCGGGCCGCGACCTCCTCGAGGTCCACGCCCTCCGCCGCAGGGCGGCCCGCCAGGTGGACCCGGAGGATCTCGAGCCGCTCGTCCCTCGACGGCGGCGGCACGTAGATGATCTTGTCGAACCGGCCGGGCCGCAGGAGGGCGGCGTCCAGGAGCTCGGGCTTGTTCGTGGTCCCGACCATGATCAGGCCCGGGCTCTTGTCGAGGCCGTCGAGCTCGCTCAGGATCATCCCGAGCAGCCGCGGCGTCACGTCGTCGCCCGCGTACAGGTCCCGGGACTTCGCGATTGCGTCGACGTCGTCGAAGAACAGGATCGCGGGCCGCCGCTCCTTCGCGGTCCGGAAGAGCTCCTCGATCCGCTGCTCGCTCTCCCCGTACCACTTCGACATCACGTCCGAGCACTTCACCGTGAACATCTCGATGTTCAGCTCGCCCGCGAGGGCGGACATCAGGAGCGTCTTGCCGCACCCGGGCGGGCCGAACAGGAGGATCCCGCGGGGCGGGGAGATCCGGTAGGCCTCCGCGACCTCCGGCCGCTGGAGGGGCACGACGATGGACTCCTTCAGGTCCGCCTTCACGTCCGAGAGCCCGCCCACCCCTGCGAAGCGCGTGGACCGGGCCTCGGGCAGGTCCGCGAGCCGGCGGCCGACCGTCGTCGGGATCTGGCCCAGGAAGTACTCCTTGAACGCGTCCTTCGCGAGGAAGCCGCCCGCCGTCGCGCCCGCGATCAGCCCGAACGCGCCCGCCAGGAGGGGCGCGGACTCCCACGGGATCGGGACCCCGAGGGCCGCGCTCGAGGCGACGAAGCCCGCCGCGAGGAGCCCGCCCGCGAGCAGCGTGGTCGCGATCCAGTTGTCGAGGGACTCCTTCCGCCGCGCGAGCTCCGCGACGACGAACACGACCCCGCACCACAGGACGGCCTCGAGGAGCGGGACCAGCGAGGCCCCGTAGTTCGACGCGAGCAGGCCCGACAGGACGTCCGGGTTCGCGGTGCCGATCGACGCGAGCGCGCCCCCGACGTCCCCCGGCGTCCACCCGGGAGTCGGGGCCGCGGAGAACACGAGGAAGCTCGTCCCGTGCGGGGGGCCCACGAAGAACCCCGCCACGGTCACGTTCCCGCACGTCACGAGGAAGGTGAGGAACGTCGCGGACGCCGCCATCGCCGCGACCGCCAGGAACCGCGAGAAGAGGACCGCCGCGACGATCGGCGGGAGGAACGGCGCCCCGAGGAGCGACAGGAACACGGACCCGAACACGAGGTACCCGAATCGCCAGTCGAAGAGCGAGACCGCGGACACGATCAGGGTGAAGACGAGGAAGAACAACCCGAACTCCGCCATCTGGTACGCGGCCGCGGCGGACACGAGGACGCCGAGCCCGATCAGGGCGAACAGGGGGAACCGGAGGCCGAGGGCCCCGAGGACGGCCGCGAAGAACAGGACCGCCCACCACGGGTAGAACGGGACCCACGCGAGCCCGACCGCGGAGAGGGCGGTGAACGCGCCCGCCTTCACGAGGACGGGACGGGCCCGCTCCCTCCCCCAGAGCTCCCGGAGGGTCGGCACCTTCAGGGCCCGCACCCGCTGCGCGATCGACGCCGGCGCGCGGGCCCGCTCCGCGCGGACCGCGGTCTCGAGGGACGTCACGGCACCCCCCGGCGCCTCCGGCGGAGGTCCGCGTAGTACACCGCGACGGGCACGAGGAGGGCGAGGCCCACGGAGATGCCCGCGACCGTCTCCACCTGCGGGAACTCGATGTTCTCGTGGCGGGTGTACTTGTCCACGGAGAGGTTGTACGAGTAGAACGGGGACGACCGCGTCGCGACGTCGCGGTCCCACGCGACGATCCAGTACACGACCTCCGTGCCCGGCGGGAAGCCGGGGATCGTCGCGGCGAGGTGGGTCCCGTTCGCGTACGCCATCGCGAACCCGCCCACCTTCGGGGGCTCCGTCTGGTAGATGTACCGGATGTAGAGGTTCGCCCCCCGGACCCCCACGTTCGGCACCTTGCTGCGGATCGAGACCGTGACCTCGTCGTGGGGCTGCGGGATCGGCGGGAACCGGGAGACCTCGACGTTCTCCTCGAACCCGGGGAACTGCCACCCGAGGGAGGGCGGGCCCCGGACCCGGTACTCGTGCCACGCGCTCGTGAGCTGCGCGTTGTCGTAGTCCCACGCCACGACGTAGACGCGGACGAGGGTCCCGTTCGGGCGGGCGGCGATCGTGTACGTCCAGTTCAGGGAGTCCGGCGAGGCCATCGGGTACGGGTACGGCCCACGGGTCACGTTGTCCGGGGTCGTCTCCTGCAGGTACAGGATCGCGCCCTTGATGAACAGGCTCGCGTTCCGCGTGTGGATCGAGACCGTGACCGCGTCCTCCTCCGTCGGGTCCGCGGGGCCGACGGACAGGGCGATGTGGTCCTCGAACACGGGCGTGGGCCACGCCGCGGCGGGGCGGGCCGCGAGGCCCACGACGGCGGCGAGGAGCACAGACAGCGCCAGGAGCGCGAGGGCGGGCCGCATCCTCACACCCTCACGGCGACCTTCTGGCGGGACCGGAGCCGCAGCCGGGTCCGCACGACGTCCGTGATGCCGAGGCCGGTGAACCCCGCGAAGAGGTACGACGCGTACGCGTAGTTCACGACCGCGAGGCTCGGCGGGGGCGGCGGCGGGGGCGGGACGGGAGGCGCCGGCGGCGTCGCGGGGAGCCCGAGGGCCTGCGGCTCGGGCGGCGGCGGGGGCGGCACGAACGGGACTGCAGAGACGAACGTGTTCCCGTACAGCACGGAGGAGAACGTGTGGGAGCCCCCGGTCTGCTCGTAGGGGTGGTACGCGAAGCCCTCGACGGTCCCGTTCCCGACCGTGAAGTACGCGGCGAGCACGCGGTAGTCCGTCCTCTGGTAGCCCGCGGGGTAGTCGTCCAGGTCCACGAGCACGTTCACTCCGGCCGCCACGGGCCGCCCCATCACGATCCCGTCGATCTCCGTGTACACGTCGATCGTCGTCGGTCCCGCGTACTGGGACGGTGCGTCCCCGAACGTGTGGACGGTCGCGGGGAACGTGCCCCGCGTCCCGTAGTACAGGCCGACGTGGCCCGGGAACAGGACCTCCATGTCCTTCAGGCCGATGTCCGTGAAGATCACGTGGCCCCCCGCGTCCGCGAAGGCGCGGAACGCGTCCACGACGGCGTCGCCCGGGTCCGCGCCCGCCCACCCGTCGCAGTCGTCCACGACGAGCGCGTAGCGGAAGAGAGTCCCGGGATCCGCGGCGACGTCCGCGGTCGTCCGGAGCTCGTACGGGATCCCGAGCTGGTCCAGGAGGACCTCCGTCCGGCCCCAGTTGAACCCGCCCTTCAGGATCAGGACGTCCGTCGCCTCCCGGATCGGCAGAACGCGGTCCAGGATGTGGACCTCGGAGAGCCGGAGGTACGTGACCGTGGGGTACGCCGCGGCCGCGTCGGCGAACTCCCCGCCGTACGTCCCCCAGACGAGGATCGGCCCGCCCTCGTACGAAGCCGGCGGGGCGAACACGTCCGTCTTCAGGAGGACCGCCGGCGGGGTGAGGACCCGGTACACGGGCACCCCCTTGCGCAGGATCGCGTGGACGAGGCCGAACGCGTGGAGGAGGTCGCCCTGCTGCGCGTCCATCGGGATCACGAAGGACCCCGCGATGAACGGATACGTGATCGTCCGCACGGGGGCGGCCTCCGCGGGCGCCGACGCGAGCACGACCGCCGCGACCGCGACGACGAGGATGCCGATGGGGAGGACGCGGGCGCGCACGGACGAAACCTTCCGGTCCTGACGATAGCGCCCGGATGGCATAAAGTCAGACCCGACGCCCGCCCCGGGGTCACGCCGCGGGCGGGTAGTACCGGATGTTCCGGCCGTCCTTCTCCAACCGGATCGCGCCCTCCCGGCTCAGGGTGCGGAGGTTGTACGAGACGGTCTGCTGGGTCACGTCCAGGCGGGCCGCGATCTCCGCCTGGGTGGGCCCGCCGCCGCCCCGGACCAGGTCGAGGATGCTCGACTGGAGGTCGCTCAACTTCACGCCCCTTGCCTGGGGGATCGAGACCTCGACCGGGTAGAATCGCTTGAAGACGCCGTCCCGCGCGGACTTGATGAAGCCCATCATCTCGAGGGTGCGGAGGTGGTGGGAGAGGGTCCCGTTCGTCACCCTCAGGTCCTGGCGGAGCAGGTTGTAGTGCTGCCCGGGGTGGGACACGATGTACCCGTAGATCTGGCCGCGGACGAAGTGGTCGAGGACCTCCTCCTTCTTGAGGCGGGAGTACAACGGGAACACGAGGGCCTTGAACGCGCCGTACCGGCCGATCTCCGTGCCCAGGACCGCCGCGGCGACGACCGCGCCGAGGCCCACGGACACCGCCTCGCGGGGCGGGAGGACCTGGACCTGCGTGCCCACCGGCGCCACGGTGACGCGGAAGAGGTCCGCGCCGTCCGCCGCGCGCGGGTACGTGACGACCGCGCCCACGACGGATTCCGTGGCCACCGCGACGTCGTCGGCGGTCAGGAGGAACCGGAACACGCCATCCGCGTCCGTCGGCCCCGCGGCGGGCGTCGCCGTCGCGCCCGAGACCGCGAGGGAGACCCATGCCCCAGGGACGGGGATCCCGTGCTGGTCCACGACGACGGCCCGCATCGGCAGGGTCGTGCCCGCCTCCATCACCGTGAAGTCCGAGCGGATGTCGACGAGGAGGACGGTCTGCGGGTCCATGCCCGCGTCCATGCCGGGGGAGTCGTTGCCCGTGGCGCGCACGGCGGCGGCGAGGGCGAGGACGGTGGCTGCGAACAGAATCCCGAATAGGGCGAGCCGTGCGGCCCTCATCGCCTGCCCTGTCCCCTGCCAGATAGTGGCCCCATCGTATTTAGGTCGATTGGTAGAACGGTCTGTGTGCTACTTAGCGGTATGCCAAAAAGGAGCACGGGCCGCGTCTACCCGATCTCCCGCCGGATCTCGCCGACGATCGGCTCGAGGGCCTTCCGGATGTCCGCCTCCGTGCGGTCCGGCGGCGTCACCAGGACGAGGAGGGCGCGGGGGCCCGCCTCGAAGATGTGGATCCGGGACTCCTTCGTCGCGAGCACGACGTGGTTCGGCGGGGAGATCCGGAGCTCCGTGGCGGCGGTCATCCCCGCCCCGAGGATCGTCGCGCACATGATCGCGAACGTCTCTCGGGAGACGTTCTCCGGCATGTCCCCCGCGATCACGAGGCCGTCCCGGCTCACCACCGCCGCGGCGTGGGAGCCGCAGGAATCACGCAGCTCACGAAGCATCCGGTCCAACGACATCAGCTCTCCTCCTGGGAGAATACGCACTCCTTGGCGCCCGTGCTCGCGCACTCCACCTCGGCGAACCGGGCGCGGCTCTTCGTCGAAAGCTCGTACAGACGGGAGAGGATCCCGCGGAGCCGGTGGCACGTCTCGGACTCCGCCCCGGGGGCCGACTCGACAGAGCCGCGGACGCGGGCCTCCCGCTCCCCGAACGTGACGTCCTCGACCCACCCCCGCGAGATCAGCACCTTCCGGGCCGCGGGGAGCAGGTCCTCCTCTTCCTCGACCTCCTTCGCGATCTCGTCCGCGAGGGCGGAGCCCTCCCGGAAGAAGAGGCCGTGACACGCGTACGACATCACGCTCTCGTAGAGCTTCCGCACGGACGTGAACTCGTTTTGAGAAATCCGAACGAAACGCGCCACTTGGAGCAGAACCCGAACGGGCACTATAAAAGTTTCCGGGCGGTTCTCGGGACCGGGAGGCTTCACGCGCCCCGGCATTCCGGGCACACGAGGAGCTTCCGGTCCAGGACGAGGGCCGTGGAGTACACGCCGCACGCCTCGCAGTGGCCCTCGATTCCCCGGACCTCCTCGTCGAGCCCGAGGCGGGCGTACTCCCGCGTGACCTCGATCAGGTGGGGCCAGATCTTGATGATGTCGTTCTCCGTGATCACGCCGACGAGCTTCCCGCCCTCCACGACCGCGAGCCGGCGGATCTTCCGGTCCGACATCACCCGCGCGGCCTCCGCGACCTCCTCGTGCGGGTGGATCGCGACGACGGGGGCGCTCATGATGTCCCGGACCTTCACGGTCTGCGGCACGAGGTTCGCGGCGGCCACCTTCGTGACGATGTCCCGCTCCGTGACGATCCCCGCGGGGCGGCCGTCCTCGACGACGATCAGGCTCCCGATGTCCCGCGTCCGCATCATGCCCGCCGCGCGGTCCACGGTGTCGTCCGGGGCGACGGTGACCGGGGACCGGGACATGATCTCCATGACGGGAACGCGGGCCCTCATCCCTTCTCCGGACGAGAAAGGGGGCCGACGCGATAAATAGCTTTTGTGCGGGTCGACGGGCCCCGCGCGCGGCCCCGCGAACGTTTAAGAAAGTCCCCCCGGATGCGGACACCCGATGGCGTACAGCGACGCGGAGGGCGAGCTCGCGGTCCGGGTCGCCCGCGACGCGATCGAGGCGTACGTCCTGCGCCGGCCCCTCCGGTCGTTCACCGTGCCCGCGCACTTCAACGAGAAGGCGGGCGCGTTCGTGACGATCAACACGCACCCGGAGGCGCTCCTCCGCGGGTGCATCGGCTACCCGTCCCCGTTCTTCCCGCTGATCAAGGCCCTCGTGAAGGCCTCCGAGGGCGCGTGCGAGGACCCGCGGTTCTCGCCCCTGGGTCGGGACGAGGTGGACCGCGTGATCGTCGAGGTGTCCCTCCTCACCCGCCCGGAGCCGATCGAGGTCCGGAAGCCGAAGGAGTACCCGAAGGCGATCGCGCTCGGCGTGGACGGCCTGATCGTCGCGCGGGGACCCGCGCGCGGGCTCCTGCTCCCACAGGTCCCCGTGGAGTGGGGCTGGGGCGCGGAGGAGTTCCTCTCGGAGGCGTGCATGAAGGCCGGACTCCTCCCGGACGCCTGGCTCGACGACTCGACCCGGATCTCCAAGTTCCAGTCCGAGATCTTCACGGAGGTGGAGCCCCGGGGCGCCGTCGTGCGACGGAACCTTGCGGCAGAGCATGCTCGTCGTTGAGGGCCGCGTGTACCTGCAGGGCCGGCTCGAGCCCGCGGCCGTGGGCGTGGAGGACGGCAAGATCGTCGCGATCCGCAAGGAGCTCCGCGGCGAGCCTCTGTACCGGTTCTCGGACGCGCTCGTCCTCCCGGGAGGGATCGATGTCCACGTCCACCTCCGGGAGCCCGGGATGACGCACAAGGACGACTTCGCCTCGGGCACGGAGAGCGCGGCGATGGGCGGGGTCACGACCGTCGTCGACATGCCGAACACGAAACCCCCCGCGTCGACGCGGGAGGCCCTCCAGGAGAAGTTGCGGATTGCGGCCCGGAGCGCGAACGTGGACTTCGGCCTGTACGGCGGGCCCGCCACCGCCGCGGCGGCGGAGTCGATGCGGGAGGCGACCGCGTTCAAGGCGTACCTCGCGGAGAGCACGAACGCCCCGCCGGTCCCCGACGACGCGACGCTGGCGGCGATCCTGCTCGCGGTGGGCCGCTCGGGGCGGTACCTGAGCGCGCACTGCGAGGACCCCCGCCTCTTCCGGCCCGGGCCCGCGAAGGGGCTGGAGGGCCACCACCTCGCCCGCCCGCCGGAGTCCGAGCGCTCCGCGATCGAGCGGCTCGCCCGCCTCCGGGGGGACGCGAGGGTCCACGTGGCCCACGTCACGACCGCCGACGCCGCGAGGGCCCGGCCGCCGGGCGCGACGGCCGAGGTCACGCCGCACCACCTCCTCCTGGACACGGGCTCGGGGCTCGGCGCGAAGGCGAAGGTGAACCCGCCCGTCCGCCCGCCCGGGGAGCGGGAGGCGCTGTGGCGCACGCTCCTCGACGGCGGGATCGACCTGCTCGCGAGCGACCACGCGCCGCACACGCTCGAGGAGAAGTCGGAGCGGTTCGAGGACGCGCCCGCGGGCGTGCCGGGTGTCGCGACCACGCTCCCGCTGCTCATCCGGTATGTCCGGCGGCAGGTCCTCCCGCTCGAGCTGTTCGTCGCGATGTTCTCCGGGAACCCCGCGGCGCTCCTGCGGGCGAACAAGGGCGAGATCGCGGTGGGCCGGGATGCGGACCTCGTCGTCGTGGACCCACGCCGGATCGAGCCCGTGACCGCGAGGCGGTGCCGGTACAAGTGTGGGTGGACGCCCTTCGAGGGGATGGAGGGGACGTTCCCCCTCGCGACGTTCGTGCGCGGGGAGCTCGTCGCGCAAGAGGGCGAGCTTGTCGCGGAGCGGGTCGGGCGCATGATAACGTCGACCGAGGGTTAATCCGGTTCTGGGCGGTGGCGCCCGCGTGCCCTCCCTCTTCCTCGGGCTCACGGACTGGATCGCCTCCGTGATCGCGACGGGCGGCTACCCGATGATCTTCGCGCTCATGGTCGTCGAGGGGATCCTCACGCCGATCCCGAGCGAGTTCATCATGCCCTTCGCGGGGTTCCTCGCGGCCCAGGGGACGCTGAACTTCGCCCTCGTGATTGCTGTCGGCACCGCGGGCGCGGCGGTGGGCAACGCGGTCGCCTACCACATCGGGGCCCGCGTGGGGCGACCGCTCGTCGAGCGGTACGGGCGGTACATCGCGCTCGACGCCTCGGACCTCGCGTGGGCGGAGGCGTGGTTCGCGAAGTGGGGGGACCTCGGCATCCTGATCGGCCACGCGGTCCCCGGCACGCGGTCGTTCATCTCGTTCCCCGCGGGGATCGCGAGGATGCGGTTCCGGAACTTCGTCGTCGCCTCGACGGGGGGCGCGGCGATGTGGAACACGGTCCTCGTCGTAGCGGGCTTCTACCTCCTCCAGGGATGGCGGGTGTTCGCGGAGACGACAGAGAACGTGGACGTGTACGTCGTCATCGCGACCCTCGCGTCGGTCGTCGGGTACATGTACTGGAGGAAGTGGCGGGCGAGGCGCAGGGCGGGTCAGGCCAAGGCGTAGTAGTACTCGCCCGCCGTCTTCTGCTCCCGGTCCAGGCGGGAGTCCAGCTTGTTGATCCGCGGCCGGTTCGTGTCCGCGTCCCGCCGGAACGTGATCTCGACGAGTTTCAGGAAGCGGTTCATCCCCTCCCGCATCGGGAACGGGCCCTCGCCGTGGCCCTCCTGCCCCGGCTCCCCGCTGAACACCATGATCGAGTCGGAGACCATGTCGATGAAGTACACGTCGTGGTCCACGATCAGCCCGGTCTTGCCCTGGTTCTCCATCACCCGCCGGATCGTCTTCGCGGTCGCCATCCGCTGGTTCGAGTCCAGGTACGCGGAGGGCTCGTCGATCAGGTAGACGTCGGCGTCCCGCGTGAGGGCGAGGGCCACCGCGATCCGCTGGAGCTCCCCGCCGCTGAGCTCGTTCACGGGCCGCTCGATCATCCCGCGGATCTGGAGGGGCTGCGCGATCTCCGTCTCGAACCACCCGCCCTCCGCGCGGTCCCCGACCGTGGACGCGAACAGCTCCCGCACGGTCCCCTCGTACGAGGACTCGATGTACTGCGGCTTGTACGAGACCGCCCACTTCCCCTCGATCATCCCGCCCGTCGGGGGCTCCTCGCCCGCGAGCATCCGCACGAACGTCGTCTTGCCCGTCGCGTTCGGGCCCACGACGCCGACGACCTCGCCCTTCTTCAGCTCCCCGCCGTCGACGACCAGGTGGAAGTCGTCGTACCGCTTCTCGAGGCGGTCGTACCGCACGAGCGTCGCCGCCTTCCAGTCCCGCCTCGGGGGGCGGGCCTCGAACGTCACCTCGCGGGGCCGGAACCGGATGTTCTCCTCCTTTAGGTAGCCTCCGAGGTACACGTTGATCGCGGTCCGCACGGGGCGGGGCTGGGCCACGACGCCGTACGCGCCCTCCGAGCCGTAGAGGAGGTACACGGTGTCCGCGAGGAAGTCCAGCACGGCGAGGTCGTGCTCCACGACGACGACGAACTTCTCCTTGGACAGGGTCTGAATCACCTTCGCGACCTCAAGACGCTGGTAGATGTCCAGATACGAGGACGGCTCGTCGAAGAAGTACACGTCCGCGTCCTTGAGCATCGTCGCGGCAATCGCGGTGCGCTGGAGCTCCCCGCCGCTCAGGTGCCCGATGTCCCGGTGGAGGACGGAATCGAGGTAGAGGCGGGGTGCGAGGTCGTCGAGCTGGCCCTGGTCGTCGACCTTCTTCAGCAGGTCCCCGACGGTCCCCTTCGCGACCTTCGGGAGCTTGTCCACGTATTGCGGCTTCAGTGCCGTCCGCACTTCCTTCGCGACGAGGGGCTCGAGGTAGTCGTGGAGCTCCGTGCCCTTGTATTTCTCCAAGACCTCATTCCAATATGGCCGTGTGCGGCGATAGTGGCCGAGGTTCGGGCACAGTTCCCCGCTGAGGACCGAGAGGACGGTCGTCTTCCCGATCCCGTTCG
>DATBXC010000007.1:0-5843 GCA_036514455.1 Thermoplasmata archaeon
CCCTCGAACTCCCGCACGAGGGACTTCACCGCCTCCGCCTTGTAGGGTGCGATGTGGGCCATGGGATCCCTCACAGGTACCTCACCGCCGGCCCCATCGTGGTCTTCACGAAGGCCGACTGCACGTTGAACCGCCCGCGCTCGAGCTTCCCGAGGACCCGGCGCATCAGGAAGTCCAGGTTCTCCGCGAGGTCCTCGGGGGGCATGTCCCGGGTCCCGATCGCGGCGTGGAACGTGCGCTTGTCGCGCGAGCGGACCTTCACCGTGCTCCGCATCGCGTTGATGAGGCCCGTGGGGTCCGCGCCGGGCGGGATCGGCCGCGGCATCTTCCCGCGGGGCCCGAGGACGATCCCGAGCCGCTTCCCGATCACGGGCATCAGCGGGGCCTCCGCGATGAAGAAATCGTACGAGCCCGCGAGGTCCTTCGCCTTCTTCTTGTCGCCCGCGTACGACTCGATCTCCTGGGGCTGGATGATCAGGTCCGCGGCGTTCCGCGCCTTCACCGCCATCTCCCCGGAGCCGAAGACGCACACGCGGATCCGCTTGCCGCGGCCCTTCGGGAGGACGACCTCGTCGTCGATCCGGTTCTTCGGGACGGACAGGTCGACGTCCCGCAGGTTGATCGCGACCTCCACGGACTCCTTGAACTTCCTCTCGGGGGCCGACTCCAGGGCCTTCCGGACCGTGTCGATCGACTTCTTCTCCGCCGTACGGGACACCCCCTGTAGTGCTCTCGGCGCACTGCGCCTCCTACAGAGAGGGGCCGACGAAGCGACAGGTCCTATATGAGGGTTGCGCGGTTCCGCCAATGGTGCGGCGGTCGGGGCCGTGGCGCTCGCGCACATCCCGCCGGACACCCACGGGTACGCCGTGGTGAGCGCCGTGAAGTCCGGCCTCGCGGCCGGTGCGGGGGGCGCAACCGCCCACTCGCCGCCCTTCGCCCTCTCCCGTTTTCGGGGTCCGCGGCTCGTTATCAGCGGCGGGATGATAAATCCCGCAACGTTTATCGCGCGGTGGCCCTTCGTGCGCCCGATGCGGGAGGAGGACGCGCTCGCCGCCCTCGAGACGCTGGGCCTGACGGGGAAGGAGGCGAAGGCGTACCTCGAGCTCGTCCGGAACGGCGTGTCGACGGCCGCGCACGTGGCGGGCCTCCTCGGCGTCCAATACCCCGCCGTGTACCGGGTCCTCCACAGCCTGCAAGCGAAGGGCTGGATCGAGGTGTCCCGGGAGCGCCCGAACCGGTACCGGGCCCGGAACCCGCGGGTCGTCGCGGAGCAGGCCCGCCAGGGGCGGGAGCAGGAGCTCGGCGCCGCGGCGGAGCGGGCGGGGGCGCTCGTCGACGAGTACGAGACGAAGGCCCGCGCGACGGACACGGACCTGTTCCTGTACAAGGGCCTGGAGGGCGTGATGAACAAGCTCCGCGAGGTCGTCCTCTCCGCGGCGGGGGAGATCCTCGTCGTGTCGCCGCTGCCCCAGGACCTCGAGGTCCTCCGCCCCCTGTTCGGGATCCTCCACCGGGCCCGCCCGAGGTCCCGCGTCATCATGAACGCGGCGAACGCCCCGGAGGTCGCGCGGCTCGGCGAGCTCGCCCGCGACCCGGTCCGGGTCCAGCTGAAGTTCCCCGCCTCCCACCTCCCCGACACGCGTCTCGCGCACACGTTCGTGTTCCCGAGCGACAAGGAGCTGTTCATCGTGAACGCGTTCTACCGACGCGGGACGTTCGTCCCGGAGAGGATCCAGGGACTGTGGATCGGGGACGCGGACTACGTCCGCCTCCAGCTGGAGGCGATGGCCCGTGGCCCCGCCCCGCTGCGCCGGCCCGCCGCGCGGGCGTTCCCGAAGGGATGACGAGGTCCCTGCGGGAATCGGCACACGGTTCGGGCTCGCCTTGAGCCAGGGATGCGGCGGTGGTCACGCCTTCGCGAGGGCCTTGTCGTGCTTCCCCGCGCGGATCTCCGCGGTCACGTCCTTCGGGCCCTTCCCGTCGACCGTGACCCCCATCGACACGCACGTGCCGACGACCTCGAGCACGCGGGACCTCAGGTCCTTCCCCTGCATCGTGTCCGCTTTCATGTTCGCGATCCTCACGGCTTGCGCGATCGTCAGGTTCCCGATACGGGTCTTCCCCGCCTCCCCGCTCCCCTTTACCGCGCCGAGCTCCTTCAGGATCAGCGCGGAGGTCGGCGGGGTCCCGATCTCGATCGAGTACGCCTTCGTCTTCGGGTCGATCGTGAGCTTCACGGGGACCTTCATCCCCTCGAAGGACTTCGTCCGGTCGTTGATCGCCTTCACGATCTCCATGATGTTCACGCCCATCGGGCCCAGGGCGGGGCCGAGGGGCGGGCCGGCGGTCGCCTTCCCGCCGTCCACGAGCACGTCGAGGGTCTCGGGCATCTACTTCTCCTCCTCCTTCTGCAGGACGCGGACGCTCGTCCCGGGGACGGTCACGGGGATCCGGACCATCGCCTCGAACAGCTCGACGGTGACCTCCTCCTTCGTCTCGTCGATCTTCATCACGCGGGCCTTCTCGCCCTTGAACGGCCCCGCCATCAGCTCCACGATGTCGCCCTCCATCATCCCGCTGACGACGGGCTTCGGGGCCAGGTACATCTCGATGTCCTCGAAGCGGATCGCCTTCTCCCCGCGCGGGTCCCTGGGGTCCACGATGCCCCGCGCGCGGCGGATGCCGCGGACGACCTCCTCGAGGCGATCCGGGTTCATCGACTCCACGAGCATGTAGCCCCGGAGGTTCGTGGGGACGAGGACCGCCAGGATCCCGAGCTCCCGGGCCTTCGCGCGCGCGAACACCGCGTCCGCGACGGTCCGCTCGTGGCCGATGCTCGTCTTCACGGCGATCATCGCCTGGCGGGAGGTCGCGACGATCTTCTTGTCGTCCGAGACCGCGGGGTCCCCCTTGGAGGTCGCCCGCAGGATTAGGGTGAGCTTGTCCCCGTACCGCGCGCCCTTCGGGCACACGATCCGGAGCCGGCACTCGTCCCGGATCCCCCCGCCGATCAGTAGGATCGGCTTCTCCGTGATCTTCGTGAACGTGACGTCCCAGGCCTTCTCCTCGATCCCGGTGAGCTGGATCGTCCACTCCGGCGGATCGGGGGTCTCGGAGGCGTAGCTCGTCTCGACGGAGACCTTGATCTCGTCGTCCTCCGTCCCCGTGTTCTCGACCTGGAACTCGTACTCCTTCGACTGGCCCGCGGTGAGGAAGATCCGGTCCTCGAACGGGGCCTTGAACTCGAGCTTCACGCCGAACACCCGCTCCGGGGGCCGCTCCGGCTCCTGGGACTTCGGCTCGGGCGCCTTCACCTGGTCGTCAAACACGCGCGTCCGCCTCCGCCTACCGGAACAGGCTCTCGAAGTACGCCACGCCGTACTTCATGAACCAGTAGATGAAGAACCCGAGGAACCCGATCAGGGCGAGCCCGAGGCCCGTGATCATCACGACCCGGCTGTACTCCTGCGATGTCGGCTTCCGCGCCATCTTGAGGACGCGGCCGTAGCGGCCCTTCCCGAGGCGCTTCGCGCGCTCCTCGAACCGCCGCTGCGTCTCCCAGGTCTTCTCCACGATCCCCGACATCGCCCCGCTCACCGCACCACGTCGACGCCCGCCTCGCGCCTCTGGAGGATCTCGGGGCCGTAGATCTGCTTCGACTTCACGCCCGTCAGGATCAGCATGACCCGGATCTTGTGCTGAAGGGAGGGGTCGATCGTCGCGCCCCAGATGATCCGCGCGTTCGGGGAGATCCGGGCCTGGACGATCTCCGCGACCTTCTCGGCCTCGCTCACGGTCATGTCCGTGCCGCCCGTGACGTTGATCAGGGCGCCCGTCGCACCCGCGATGTCCACGTCGATGAGGGGCGAGTTGATCGCCTCCTCGATCGCCTCCTCGGAGCGCCGGTCGCTCTCGCTCTCGCCGAGGCCGATCATCGCCACGCCGCCGCCCTTCATGATCGTCTTGATGTCGTTGAAGTCGAGGTTCACGAGGCCGGGCTTCGTGATCACCTCGGTGATCCCCTTGATCGCCCGCATCAGGACGTCGTCCGCGACCCTGAACGCCGCGTTCAGCGCAAGCCGCGGGACGAGCTCGATGAGCTTGTCGTTCGGGATCACGATCACCGTGTCCGCGAAGTTCCGGAGCTTCTCGAGGCCGTACTCCGCGTTCTCCGCGCGGATCGCGCCCTCCGCCCGGAACGGGAACGTGCAGATCGCGATCGTGAGGGCCCCGAGCTCCTTCGACATCTGGGCGATGAACGGCGCGCCTCCCGTGCCGGTCCCGCCGCCGAGCCCGCACGTGATGAAGACCATGTCCGCGCCCTGGAGGGCGGCCCGGAGCTCCTCTTCCGCCTCCCGCGCGGCCTCCTCGCCCACCTGGGGCAGGGCGCCCGCCCCGAGGCCCCGCGTCGTGCGGCGGCCCAGGAGGATTTTGTGTGGCGCGCGGATCGTGAGGAGGTGCTGCGCGTCCGTGTTCGCCGCGAACAGCTCCGCGCCGACGATGCCCGCCTCGACGAGGCGGTCGATCGTGTTCGTCCCGCCCCCGCCCACGCCGACGATCTTGATGTTCGTGCGCAGGCTCGCGAGGATCCTCTCGAGCTCCGCGTCGTCCGCGGCGAAGCCGCCCATGCCCGAGGTGGGGGCCTCGGGGACCCTGGGCTCCTCGCCCGCGCGCGTGATGACCTCCCTAACGATGGACTCCATAGGCATGGATGGCCCTCCGGGTATGCCGGGAAACCGCCGAGAAATCGGCGGTTGGACGCAATTCGGGTCTGCGTATAAAGGTTTTTATGGTACATTGTTCGGACCCAAGGAACGCGAGCCTCCCGGTCACTTTCACTGACCTCCCCCAGAAACCACTACGAGAGTGTGTCCCCTGTCCCGAGAGTGCGTGTCCACCGAGCGCTCGTGTTCCACGTGCCGTGGAATGACGCCAGACTGACCTGGCTGCTCTGCGAGTTTCGCCTCATGGTTAACAAGTCGATACGAGCGTCAGCGATTCGAGATATCCGGTCTCGCACCCGCCTAGCTCGTGCAACCTACGCGGAAATAAGCCGCGACCACGGAGTATACAAGCAGTACATACCTTCAGCCTTCGAAGTGGCGCTTGGCGCGCTTAAGGCCCACCGGCGTCGCACGAGGAAAGGCCGAAGGTCCTCGGTCCCGTTCGTGCGCAAGCCCATGCTCAAGGCGGAGAACCAGTCCTACTGGCTCGACCGGGAGACGGGTCGCCTCCGCATCCCAATCCGCGGCACAGAGGGCGTACAAATGAATCTGCCCCTGTCCGACTGGCACCGGTCGATCCTGAGCGATCCGTCCTGGAGCCTCGGTTCCCTCACCGTTATCCCAGGGAAAATTATCCTCGTCGTGCGGAAGGAGGCGCCCCGGCCCCTTGAGTGCGAGGCCGCGATCGCCGTTGACACGAATGAGGATTCCCTCGACGGTGTCGTTGCGGCGGGTGAAAGTGCTTCGCTGGTCACGATTCCCTTGGATGGCGTCCGCCGGGTCCAGGAGACCCACTTCCGCCGACGCCGGAAGCTCGCCAGGAAGAAGGCCCACGATCGACGCGTCGCGCGTCGGCTCCTCGGGCGGGAGGGCGTGCGGGAGGGGCATCGGGTTCGCCAGCGTCTCCACCGGGTGTCGAAGTCGTTGGTGGCCTCGGCCAAGGAGCAAAGGGCCGCTATCGTCCTAGAGAACCTTACGCTGCACGGCGCTGGCGGTCGCTCCCGCCGCATGAACCGCCGCCTCTCGTCATGGCCCCGCGGCGAGCTCCACCGTCAGATCGAGTACAAGGCCGCCCTCGCGGGCGTGCCCGTGATCAAGGTCAATCCCGCATGGACG
>DATBXC010000008.1:0-2038 GCA_036514455.1 Thermoplasmata archaeon
GTGAGGTCCGTGAACGGCGGGTTCAGGAGGAGGAGCCAGACCGCGAGCCAGGTGAAGAAGAACGTGGACCCCTGCCCCATCCAGTCCTTCCGCTTCCACTCGGAGATGTCCACCCGCAGGATCGGCAGGACCCACTTCAGGAGGAACAGCATCCCGATCCCGGCGAAGAACGCGACCACGGAGACGCTGAGGGGCGGGACGGTGAGGACCCAGCTCACGAGGGCGGCGGGGATCGCCCACAGGACCACGAGGACCGTGACCCGGAGGGCCCGCATCTCCCCCCTCATGAACTTGACTTCGTCGAAGTCCGGGACCTCAACCTCGGGCTCCTCCTTCCGTTTCTTCTTCGCCACGGAGGTCGCAATTGGGGCGGGCTTATTACACTTTGTCCGGGCGCTCCGGACTCCGTGCCGCGCGCACCGCCGCGTACTCGAGGTTGAACTGCTTGAGGGACTTCACCATCATCCCGAGGAGCAGGCCCGTCACGAGCCCGCCCGGGACTCCGGTGAGGATTCGCGTCGCGTTCGTGCTCTCGTATTGGGTGTACGCGGAGAAGAGCTGCGTGAACCCGTCCAGCGCGACCGGCAGGAGGCCGATCACGAGGAGCAGCGCGGCGAACGGGACGACGCCCACCCGCTCCGCCCATCGGCGGATCCAACCGGGGAACGCGTTCGCGATCCCGCGGCTCACGCTGACCGACGCCGGCGTCATCATCGCCCAGAACATGCCGAACCCGGCGAAGATGTACAGGCTCGCCATGCGGGCGTCGATCGGCATCTGGTTCCCGTTGATCCACAGGGACCGGAACCACAGCTGGTGGCACTGCGAGTCGCCAATCGTGTAGATGAACTTCGCGTACCAGTTGAAGGCGGGGCTCGAGTACAGGTTCCAGTGGTCCACCGTGTTCGCGCCGCCGACCGTGAACGCGAACGTGCCCGGGGCGATCGTGAGGGGCGCGAGGAAGAGGGAGGCGATCCAGACCGCGTTGAGGGCGAAGAGGACGAAGAGCCCGCGGCTCCAGGTCATGCCCGCCCAGAGGGCGCGCGCGTTCACCGCCGCCCGAACGGCCTAGCGGGTAGATGAACCTGTGCCAGACGTCTCCCGCGGCGGGGCGGCCCCACTGCTCCGCGACGCGAGGGTCCGCGCGCGGTCGTGCTCGACCCGGAACTGCTTCAGGGCCTTCACCATCATGCCGAGGAGGAGCCCCACGACGAGGCCCGCGGGGGCACCGGTGAAGATCCGCGTCGCGTTCGTGCTCTCGTAGTGCGTGTAGGCGGAGAAGAGCTGCGTGAACCCGTCCACCGCGAGGGGAAGCAGGCCGGCGGACACGACCAAGGCGGTGAACGGGACCGGGCCGGCGCGGCGGGCCCACTGCCGGACCCGCGGCGGGAACGCGTTCACGACCCCGGCGCTCGTCGTGATCGCGGCGGGCGTCATCATCGCCCAGAACAGCCCGAAGAGACCGTAGATGTACAGGCTCGTGTCCCGCGCGTCCACGGGCATCTGGTTCCCGTTGATCCACAGGGAGCGGTACCAGAGCTGGTGGCACTCCGCGTCCCCGAGGACGTACACGACCTTCGCGTACCAGTTGAACGCGTCCGTCGAGTACAGGTCCCAGTGGTCCACGACGTTCGCGCGGCCCACGGTGAACGAGAACGTCCCGGGCGCGATCGTGGCGGGCGCGAGGAAGATCGACACGACCCAGAACAGGTCGAGCCCGAACAGGAAGAGGAGAGGGCGGGACCACTTCATCTGGGCCCACACGGCCCGGAGGCTCCCCACGCTCGGCGCACGCAAGCGCGTGGGCCATGAACGTTGTGTCCGTACTGGAAATAGGGACGGGGCGGCCCCGCGGGCCGCCTCACTTCGCGTACTTCGGGGGGTTCTTGTCGAACGTCCGCTTGCAGCCCGCGGAGCAGAAGTACCACGCCTTCCCGCCGTAGGTCGACGTGATCTTCGTCATCCCCGGGTCCACCATCATCCCGCAGATCGGGTCCTTCTCCATGTGTCACCTCCTTTTGTGGTTCACAGTCTCGGC
>DATBXC010000009.1:0-27412 GCA_036514455.1 Thermoplasmata archaeon
GAGAAGTCCCCGCCGCTCGGGGACACCGCGCCGACGACGCTCACCGAGCCCTCGAGGCCGCTCAGGGTCTTCGCCCTCCCCGCCCGCTCATAGAACTCGGAGAGGCGGGCGCTGAGATAGGCGGGGAAGCCCTCCTCGCCCGGCATCTCCTCGAGCCGGCTCGATATCTCCCGCATCGCCTCCGCCCACCGCGACGTGGAATCCGCCATGAGGGCGACGTTGTACCCCATGTCCCGGTAGTACTCCGCGAGCGTCATCCCCGTGTACACGCTCGCCTCCCGCGCGGCGACGGGCATGTTGCTCGTGTTCGCGATCAAGGCCATCCGCTCCATCAGCGGGGCGCCCGTGTACGGGTCCTCGAGCTTCGGGAACGTGGACAGCACCTCCGTCATCTCGTTCCCGCGTTCCCCGCATCCGATGTAGATGACGACCTGGGCGTCGCACCACTTCGAGAGCTGTTGTTCGGTGACCGTCTTTCCCGTTCCGAAGCCCCCGGGGATGGCGGCGGTACCGCCCTTCGCGATCGGGAACAGGAAATCTAACACGCGCTGGCCGGTGATCAGGGGGATCGTCGGCATCAGCCGGTCCCGCACGGGGCGGGCCCGGCGGACCGGCCACGTCTGGTGGAGCTTGACCTGCTCCCCGCTGTCGAGGCGGGCGACAACCTCGTCGACCCGGAACGTGCCCTCGCGGACGTCCGCGACCTTCCCGCCCTTGAAGTTCGGCGGGACCAGGATCCGGTGCTCGACGTTCTTCGCCTCCTGAACGGTCCCCACGACGTCCCCCGGGCCGACCGACTGGCCGGGCTTCACGCGGGGCACGAACTTCCACGACTTCTCCCGCGAGAGCCCCGGCGACTTCACGCCGCGCAGGATGAAGTCCCCCATCACCTTCTGCAGGACGGGCAGCGGCCGCTGGATGCCGTCGTAGATGCTCCCCAGGAGGCCCGGACCGAGCTCGACGACGAGCGGGGCGCCCGTGTCCACGACGGGCTCGCCGGGCCGCACGCCGCTCGTTTCCTCGTACACCTGGATGACCGTCTTCTCGCCGGCGATCTTGATCACCTCGCCCATCAGCTGCTCCCCGCCGACGAACACCACGTCGTACATCCGCGGGCGCAGCCCCGTGGCGGTGACGACGGGCCCCGCGACGCGGAAGATCTCGCCCGTCCCCTTCGCCTGGACCGCCTCCATCGCCTTCATCGCCATGTCGCTCGCCTCCCTGGAATCCGGATCACTTGTACAGGTCGACCCCGATCGCCCGCTTGATCTTCGAGCGGAGGTCCTCCTCCTCGCGCTTCCCGACCGCGATCACGACGGGGCGGGGCGTCGTCTCGAGGCGCCGCCGCATCGCGTGGCTCAGCGCCCCCATGTCCTCCGAGTTCAGGATGAGGATCCCGACCGCCGGGTCCTCGAGGACCTTCGCGACCTGCGCCTCCAGGCCCTCCCGCGAGACGCCGTACGTCTTGCGCACGCCCGCGAGCTTGAACCCCTGGACGAAGTCGTCCCGGCCGACCGCGGCGAGCTCCATCTCACACCACCAGCAGGTCCCGGATCACGTCGGAGCCGAGCCCGCTCTCCTTCCCCCGCGCGATGATCCGCAGGTTCTGGACCTCCCGCTCCTTCCGGACGATGTAGTCGAGGATCGGGAGCACGGACAGCGGGTTCACGTGGGCGTGCCGGCCCGCGCCCAGGAGGTGGAGCTTCTCGACGGACCGCACGAGCTGGCCCACGCCGAGGGCCTGCAGGTCCTTCAGGCGGCCCGCGAGCTCCTCCGTCAGCCGGTACTCCCGCAGGCGGGCGGCGAGGCCCGCCGCGTCCATCGTCAGCATCTCCACGAGGGCCTTCGTCTTCAGCTCGAGCCCGCCCTCGATGAACGCGTCGGACGGGAGCGTGGCCTTTTGGGCCCACAGCCGGAGGAGGGTCTTCAAGTTCACGATGTCCACCTCCCGCCGCACCCACTCCCGCATCAGCCGAGTGCCCTCGGACCGCTCCGGAATCACCTCGAGGAGGCTCTGGTAGTACAGGGTGGTCACGAGGTCCTCCCACCGGTTCCACTTCTTCACCTCGGAGGGCCGGTACGCGATCCCCTCCAGGGCCTTCGCGTAGATCGTGCCATCGAGGCGGTCGAACACGTCGTCGAGGGAGGGCAGCTCGATCAGCTCGCGCAGGAAGCTCTCCCGCATGCTCCCCGCCGGGACGAGGTCGTCCTGAATCTCGGCGGCGCTCGCGCCGAAGAGCCTGCCGCGGACGATCGTCTTGATGTTCTGGACGTCGAAGCGATCGAGGTACCAGCCAATCATCGAGCGCAGCTCGCCCTCGGAGAACACGAGGATCTGCGTGAAGATCGCGGCCATGTTCCGGCTCGTCGCGAGCTCGACGAGGTCGACGCCCGAGAAGCGCGGGGCCAGGGCGAGGACCTCCGCCTTGTAGGCGCCCTCCCCCAGGAGCCGGACGATTTCAGGGATCTCCATCTGGAGCATCCGGGTGTACGTCGCCTCCGTGAGCAGGGCGGCCTTCTTCGCCCGCACCCGGGCCGTGACGTAGGGATAGTTCCCGCTCTCGTACGGGATTCGGCGCGCGACGCGGCGCAGCCGCTCCGAGAGCTCCTTCGGGACGAGCTCCCTCATGACGGAGGCCATAGCACCTCCGCCACCTGGCGGATCGAGTCCCGCCACACGTCCGCGAGGATCGATTCGAACCGGAGGTCCGTCTTCCGCGTCCCGTCCGAGCTCTCGATGACGATCCCGCCCGCGCAGTCGATCGTCCCGCCGAATTTCGCGCCGACGACGGAGCGGACGAACGCCGCGTCCCGGGCGTTGCCGTAGACCTCCCCCGCCCGCCACTCCGTCGCCGACTCGTCCAGGAGCTTCCGGAGGAGGGCCTCGCGCCCGCCCATCGTCGCGAGGCGCTCGAGGACCTTCGCGTGGACCTCGTCGAGGAGCCCCTTCTGCGCGGCGAGGACGATCTTCCGGGCCTCGAGCTCCGCGCGGGCGAGCTCCTGGACCCGCACCCGCTCCGCGGCGGCGCGGGCTCCTTGCTCCCGCTCGGCGATCAGACGGGTCCCCTCGGACCGCGCCTCGTCGAGGAGCCGCTCCCGCTCCGCCTGGGCGGCCTTCCGGGCCTCCTCGACCTCCGCGCGTCCCCGGGAGAGGATCTCCTCGATGACGGCGTCGAGCCCCATGTCCACCGGCTCTGCGATCAGGTGACCGCCGCGGCCACGAGCTGGATCGCGATGATCAGGCCGAACAGGACGATGGTCTCCGGCAGGACCATCAGCACGAGGCCCCGAGTGAACAGCTCGGGCTTCTCGGCCATGGCCCCGACGGTCGCCCCTCCGACGACTTTCTCGGCCCATGCGGTCGCAAGTCCAGTCCCGGTGATGGCTAGCGCTGCGGCGATCGCAGCAATCGGTTCTATTGCCATTTCCCTATGCCTCCTGCGGTTTTCGCGTGCCAAAGGGAACGAAACGAATCCCGTTTCCCTTAAAGAACTTCGTAAAGGACTCTACGTAGTTCAGCCGGAGTCCCTGGATGCCCGCCGAAATCCCTCCGAGGGCGAAGACGAGGAGCTGGGCGAAGACGAGGAGGACGAACCCGAGGCCGGCGGACAGCACGTCGTGCTCGATCACGAGGTTCGTCAGGATCAGGGTGTTGAACGCCGTCGCGATCGCGGCCTTGCCAATCCCGATCCCCGCGAGCCGTGCGTACGAGATCATGTTCGCGACGAGGCCCCCGATCTCGAGGGGCGCGACGGGCGACTCTCCGAACCCGAGGAACGCCGCGAGCACGAGTCCCAGGGAGATGGTCGGGATTCCGTAGCCGAGAATCGGCAGGACGCCGACCGGGTCGAGCATCCCGGAAAGGATCTTCGAGTAGACCCAGTTCGCGGTCCCGGTCCACGAGAGCGTCCGGGTGAGGATTGTGAAGAGCCCGAAGAGGCAGAGGAACCACCCGAGCTTCGCGAGGGCGTGCTTCTTGCTGTGGCGGACGTTGTTCACGATCCCGATGATGAAGCTCGTCCCGAGGTGGAGGAACGCGAACAGGATCGAGAGGTACATCATGTCCGCGAGCCCGAACTCCTTGTGGATGAGCGCGGCCAGGGGATAGTTCAGCCCGAACTTGTCCCAGGCGAGCTCCTCCGGGTGGGCCTGGGGGGCGAGATGGAACGGCATCCCGAACATCTCGCCGTACAGGAAGAGCCCGAACATGAGCGCCCAGAAGCCGCCGAGCGCGATCACGATCAGGAGGTTCCGGAGGTCCGACGTCTTCGGGAGCTTCCGGAAGGCGAGGACCCCGATGAGCACGAACAGGGCGCCGTAGCCCGCGTCCCCGATCATGAACCCGAAGAAGAACGGGAATGCAACGAGGATGAACACGGTCGGGTCGAGCTCGTGGTAGCTCGGGGTCGAGTACAGGTGGATCAGGAACTCGAAGGGCTTCGCGGGGCGGGGGTTCTTCAGGAGGACCGGTGGCTCCGCGCCGTGGCCGTGGCCCGCCTCCGGCTCCGACGACTCCACGAACACGCCAAGCGCGGAGAGGCGGGAGGCGAGCTTCGAATGGAGTGCAGCGGGGACCCAGCCGTCGATCACGAAGGAGTGCTCGCTCACCGCGAAGCGGAGCGGCGCCTCGGCCTTCTCGACCTCGACCTCAAGGGCCTCCTCCGCCGCGACGACGAACCCCGCGTAGCGCTCGCGTAGCTTCGCGAGGCGGCCCTCCACGTCCTTCAGGCGGGCCCGCCACTTCTCCTCGTCCGCGACCGACGCGTCCAGGAGCGCCTTGGGATCCCCGCCCTCCGCGGGGACGCCGACGGGGGCGAACCCAAACTTGCCCAGGAACCCGGAGGCGGAGTCCGCGTCCCGCGTCGGGACGAAGGCGGCGGCGACGCCGGACGCCTGGAATAGCTCGCCGCGGGGGACGGCCTCCTCGAACCCGACGACGTCGCGCGCCACGCGCCCGATGAGCACGGTGACGTTCTCGTACCCTCGGTAGGCATCCAGGGGGAGGCCGAGCGCCGCGAACGGGCGGAGCTCCTCGATCCGCCGGGTCAGGTCCGCGAGCAAAGCCTGCGTCTTCTTCCGAGTGCTGTCCTCCTCGGAGATGTTCAGCTCGAGGGCGAGCACCCGGGCCCGGAGCTCCTGGAGCCGGAGCCGCTCTTGCTCCGTCCCCGCGCTCTTCTCGACGGCGAGGATCGCGGCGATCGACCGCAGCTTCACGAGGCTGTCCGAGAGCTCGGCAGCGTGCGGCAGGGGCTTCCCAATCGAGAACCCCGCCTCACCCTCGTGGTGCTCCACGATATGGAGCAGCCTGAGCTCGTGCAGCGCCTCGATTGTCGGCGCGAGCTTGTCCCGAGGCCCGACGAGGAGGGCCCGCGACATGGCCTCCGGCCTAAACATGGCGGGTGCCCTCGAACTTACCCAGGACGAGCTCGACTGCCTTGTCCACGTTGGCACGGCCCCTCGCCGCCATCCGCGCCGCCTCCTCGCGGCCCGCGGCGAGGGTCTTGTCCCGCTCCTTCTTCACGGAGGCGTCCGCCGCCGCCAGGATCTCGCGGTACCGGGCCTCCGCCCGCTCCCGCAGCCGGTCCCGGACCTCCAGGGCCTCGCGCCGGGCCTCCCGGAGGACCCGTTCCCGGTCCTTCCCCGCGGCCTCCTTCGCGGCCCGGATCTGGGCCTCCGTGTCCTTCAACTTGAGAAGGGTTTCCTCCTTTCCCATCGGCACCGACTCGCGGGACATCGCGGGGTCTTTTAAAAGGTTTCGGAGAACGCGAACGCCCCGCACGGTCTTCCGCGGGAAGTCAGGAGCGAAAGTTCCAGCAGACGTTTAATATAATAATCACACGATTTTATTCCGGGACCGATGCCGCAGAGGGGGCGGAAACCCCGCGACGCGACGGAGAAATCGCGCAAGTCTGCGGCAATCTCCAAACGTATAAATAGCGCACGGACTTTCGATGACTGGCCCGCAACGAGCGGTGCCAGAGGGTCGCGGGATGAGGGCCGTTAGCATCTTCTTCGCACTAGCTCTGGTCATGGCCCTCACCCTCGTCCTCCCCGCCAACGCCCGGGCGGCCGACACGCCCAAGCTCATCCTCACGGTCGAGGCGGGGCCCGGCGCCACGTTCGTGTTCACCCCCGCGAGAATCGTGCTGCCCCAGGTCCCGATCATCCTGAACGTCACGGTCTGGAACAGCGGGACGACGGGCCCCCACACGTTCAGCATCCGGGACTCCGGCGGGACACTCAAGATCGACATCCAAGTCCCGGCCCTGAACGATCGCGCGCAGGTCGAGTTCGCGGTGAACTCCACGAACGAGATCTACTACAACGGAGAGCTCTTCCAGGCGGAGGCGCTGGGGGGCGGCATCAAGTTCTTCTGCGTCCCGCATGAGACTATGGGGATGGTCGGGTCGATCGTCGTCGGCGGCACCACGACCGCGCCGAGCGAGAACCTGGGCATCTTCCTGAGGGCGTACTGGATCGGCCTGATCGGGCTCGCCGCGATGCTCGTCTGGATCGGCATCACGTACTACATCATCAGGTCCAGCAGCACCCACTTCAGGGACCAGCGGCAACACTTGCGGAGGGGCCTCCCGTGACGGAGCTGATCCGCTCCGACGCCCCGCGCCGCTCCCTCGGGGGCCTGCTCACGATGGCGGGCCTCGCGATTGGCACCCTGTTCTTCACCGTCCTCTCGTTCCTCGGGATCGCGTTCGCGTGGAACCAGGCTGTCGTCGCGTTCTGGTTCGGCGTCGTGTTCCTCCTCCTCACGGTCTTCTTCGACGTGTACCGGCGCGAGTTCGTCCCCGACGAGCTGATCCACAAGCAGCGCCGGCCGAAGGTCGTGTACAAGCGGGACATCCGGTGAGGGCGATGGCGGGCGACGCGAAGGATTGGGCGGACGAGGATCGGCCGGCGGACCTCGGTCGGCGGCGGTTCCTGAAGACGACCCTCACCATGGGGGCGATCGGGCTCGTCGGGACCGCGGTCGCGAGCGCGAAGTCGATCCTCCCGCCTCCGTTCGAGTTCAAAGGCACCGTGGACGACAAGTTCCGCTACGGGCGGCCGGACAACCCGTCCCTCTGGTTCGCCCCGCTCGCGGGCCAGCCCGTGAAGACCTCGGACTTCGCGCTGTGGCAGGGCGCGGCCTGCCTGTGGCGGCAGACGTTTGACGACACCGGCAAGGCGATCCCCGGCTCCGGGTACCCCGCCATGGTCATCTGCGTGGACGCGAGCCTCGTGAAGGCCCCGCCGGAGTTCGAGCCGCACATCGTCCGCGCGGACGTGGGCGGCGTGCCCGCCGCGTTCATCGCGCTCTACAGCCGGTGCGTCCACTTCTGCTGCAAGCCGGCCTGGCACGTCCAGCGGATCCCGGACACCCTCCACGACTACGTCGCCGAGCCTCGCACGTTCCTGGCGACGGACCCCGCCACGGGGGCGCCGGACCCGCAGGACCCGATCTGGTGCCTCTGCCACAACTCTCAGTACGACCCCGTCACGTTCGTCCAAAACGTCCACCCGCCGCCCGCGAACGTCACGTACATCGGGGCCCAGTATGTCCACGGCCCCGCCACGCGGGCCCTGCCCAGCATCCCCGCCCGGCTCACGGGCACGATCCTCGAGGGCCTCTACGACCCGGACGAGGGCGGGCACCCGGAGTGGTACTCCGCGTACTGCCGCTGAGGGAGGGACATGAGCGCGGGGGACAAGATAGCCGGGATCGGGCGGCGGGCGAACCGAACGCTGTTCGGCTGGGTCCGGGACCGCTTCCCCACGGCCCCGTGGGCGGAGCTGACCCGCAAGATCGTGGAGACCGACCAGCGCCAGCTCCCGAGGAGCCACGCGGAGAAGTACGAGCTGAAGACGATCTGGTACTGGTACCCGCTGTACTGCCTGGGCGGCATCTCGTTCGTCGCGTTCCTGATTCTCACGATCACGGGGATCGTCCTGGGCTTCTACTACGTCCCGGATGGCCGGGTCTCGTACACGACAACGGGGGCGCCGACGAACGCCGCCTACGAGTCGCTCCTGTACATCATGAACGCCGTGCCGTTCGGGTTCGTAATCCGCGGCCTCCACCACTGGGCCGCCCACATCATGATTGCGGCCGTGTTCCTGCACATGTGCCGGGTGTACTTCACGGGCGCGTACAAGAAGCCGCGCGAGCTGAACTGGATCATCGGCGTGATCCTCCTGTTCCTCACGCTGGGCTTCGGGTACACCGGCTACCTGCTCCCCGCGAACGACCTGAGCGACGGGGCCGCCACGATCGGGATCAACATGGCGAAGTCCGTCCCGTACCTCGGGGACCTCCAGGCGATCCTCTTCTTCGGCGGGACGGACATCTCGGCGACGAACTACGTGCTCCGGATGTACTGGTGGCACGTGTTCATCCTGCCGTTCATCAGCATCGGCCTGATGCTCGTCCACATGGCCCTCGTGTGGATCCAGGGAGTGGCGGAGCCCCACTGAGGAGTCCCCATGGAGGTCGAGCGGGTCCGCGACAAGGTGTTCGAGGAGCGGCCGGGGTTCCCGACCCAGTACGGGCCGGACCGCACAGACCGCCAGCCGGGCTCCCCGCTCGTCCCCCACGAGACGTACCGGGACCTCGTGACCGTCCTGCTGCTCACCGCGATGCTGTTCTTCCTCACCGCGGCGATCGTGCCGTCCCTCGAGAAGCCGAGGAACCCCGCGGAGACCCCGTTCATCGTGCCGGACTGGTACGTCCTATTCTCGTACGGCCTCCTGAAGCTCGCGGAGATCCTCCCGGAGTTCGACATGCCCGGCGTCCTCGGGCTCCCCGGGTGGCGGGTGACGGCGGGCTTCTGGGGCTTCGTCCTGACGAACGTCCCCCTGATTTACCTCGTCCTGCTGCCGTTCATCGACCGGGGGCGGGAGACCCGGCCCGCGAAGGCGCCCCTCCGGTCCGCGGTCGGCGTGTCGTTCCTCTTCGTGTGGATGTTCTTCGCGTCGATGTACTCCGTGAACAACCTGATCCTGGAGAAGTGGCCCGTGATCGGGAGCGACGACGTGCTGAAGGCGTTCATGTTCGTCCCGCCCTTCCTCGCGTTCGCCGGGACCTACATCGGCCTGCGGCGGCTCGGGTACGCGCCGATGCACTGGTGGCGGGTCGTCCCCCTGATGGCGGCGTTCCTCGTCACCCTCGCGCACTCCCTCCTGATCCTCGCGACGATCGGCGGCTGGTCGCAGTACGGGCTCGTCGCCCTGTTCCTGGGCCTCCTCACCGGGATCACGTTCGTCCCCGCCTTCGCCGTCACGTGGCTCCCCGAGAAGAACGCCCTGCGGGCCATCATGGCGGTCGGGGGCTCCCTGGTCCTGTTCACCCTGGCGCTGTGGTTCCTCCTGTGGTACTACGACCCCGCCTCGACCTTCGGCACGATGGTGGTCCTCGTCCCGAACATGCACACGGTCTTCGCGCTCCCGATCTTCTCGTTCATCACGGCGTACATGTCCCTGCGGCGGCCGTACAGCACGTACGAGTACCTCCTGAACGAGTGCTACCAGTGCGGGAAGTGCCACACCGTGTGCCCCGTCACGAAGGTCGAGGACGACGCGATCGGCGGCCTGAACCTCGTGTACAACTCGTTCAAGAAGCAGCACGACGGCGTGCCGATGTGGACGTGCCTCGCGTGCGACGCGTGCAGCGCGGTGTGCCCGCTCGACATCAAGTACAGCGACTACATCCTCGAGGAACGCGCAAAGGTTATGGGGCAACCCGCGGTGGACGGGGGCGGAGAGGAATGATCCCCGAGTACGGCCCCGGGCGGACGGTCCCGCACCCGGTCCTGTTCCGCCTCCTCGACAGCGAGGCGGACGACACGACGGTGCCGGAGATCAAGGTCGAGCACCGGTCCGAGTACGCGTACTACCCGGGATGCGTGGACTACTACGACCAGGAGATGCAGTTCTCCCACGCGAACTACGGGGAGACGAACCACGGGATCATCTTCGACTCCTCGATCAAGCTCCTCCGCGCGGTCGGGATCGAGCCGATGATCCTGGACCGGAGCTTCATGAAGTGCTGCGGGCACGACCAGCTGTGGCAAGGCAAGGTCGACCTGTTCCGGAAGATGCGGGACTACAACGCGAAGATCATCAAGATGCTCGGCGTGAAGACCCTGATCACGTCGTGCGCGGAGGGCTACCGCACGTTCCGCCTCGACTACAAGCTCGACGGCGTGCGGGTCGTGCACATCACCCAGATCCTGTTCGAGCGCGGGCTCCGGGTCCCGGCCACCGGCGACGCGAAGCGGATCCGGGTCGCGTACCAGGACCCGTGCCGGTCCTGCCGCCAGATGCCCGTGGACCCCGTCTACGAGGAGCCGCGGGAGCTGATCAGGCGCGTCGACAACGCGGACCTCGTCGAGCTGAAGACGTTCCGGGCGGACGCGCAGTGCTGCGGCGTGGCCCAGATGATGTACTGCAACGACAAAACGAAGGGGCTCACGTACAGCCGGATGGACGAGGCCCGCGAGGCCGGGGCGGACTACCTCCTGACGGCGTGCCCGAAGTGCCTCACCCACTTCGGGTGCCTCCACCACGAGAACAAGTGGCGGCCGGGCGAGGAGCGGTACAAGTACCGCGTGATGGACATCACGCACTTCCTCGCGGAGCGGCTGCCCGGGCCGTGGCCCACGGGCGGGAACGTCGACGAGCGGCGGAAGGAGCCGCCGCTGCCCGGCAAGAAGGGAGGCGGGTGATGGCGGCCGCCGCCCCGCCCGCGCCGGCCCCGGCGGACCCCCACACGGCGTACTACCGGTCCATCCGCCAGATGAACCTCGAGCTCGCGCAGAAGCGGTACAAGACGGAGTTCCGGTTCCGCACCCAGCAGTACATCCGCGGCCGCGGGACGACCGCGACCGTCGACGAGGAGGTGTGCATGGGGTGCACGCATTGCTTCGACAACTGCGCGTTCGAGGCGATCGACATGTTCGACCGCAAGTTCGCGCTCCCCGGGCTCTCGTACACCTCGCGGAAGGCCCTGATCATCGTGGACAACTGCGTGGGGTGCGAGAAGTGCGCGATTGTGTGCCCCGTGGACGCGATCGACATGGTCCCGAAGGCGGGCTTCGAGATGAGGGACGCGAAGCTCGTGCCGACCGGCGCGCCGCCCCCCGCCCCGCCGCGGCCCGCTCCCGCGAGGCCCGCGGCCCAGGCGCCGCCGACCGCGGCCCCGCCCGCCGTCGCGCCGAAGCCGGAGGTGGCGTAGACGCCCGAGGCCCCCACGGAGCGGATCGTCGCCCGGAAGGTGAAGAAGGCGCGCCTCACGTTCCGCCAGGAGATCAAGACGATTCAGAACCTCCCGAAGATCCAGCGGCTCGTCGTCGGCCTGAAGGTGGCGGGGGTGTTCCTCGTCGCGATCGGGATCGAGGGGATCGTCTCCGGGAACTACCTCTGGGCGGTCGTCTTCATCCCGCTCGGCATCTTCGTCTCCATGGCCCCGATCAAAGTGCGCGTCGACCGCTGCATCGCGTGCGCGAGCCCGCTCGCGCCGAACCAGGCGATCTGCCCGCTGTGCGGCGCGCCCCAGATGTGACGCCCGCCTAGAAGAGGCGGCCCGACGGCCCGGCGAGCGGGACCGTGGGCTCGACGACGCGCGCGGAGTCGATCTCCTCCTTGAGCCGCTCCAGGAGGACGATCCGGCCGCGGTACATCCGGTCCTCGGACCACAGCTCCGCGAGGCGGGAGAGGTACGAGGCGCCCGGCGTGGCCCGCGCGAGCTCCCACACCTGGCGGGAGACCGAGTACACCTTCGGGGGCTCCTTCGGCGCGTCGAAGCCCGGGGCGAGGGACACCGTCCCCGTCGCCCGCACGGCCCCGAAGAGGGAGGCCTTCGCCCCCGCGACCTCCCCGACGGTCCCCAGCTTCGCGACCACGTCGCCGAGGGCCTTCGCGGGGAACGTGAGGTAGCCCGGGAACAGGAGGCGGCCCACCCGCTCCGCCGTCCGCGCGTACGCGCGGGCCTCCGCGTCGTACGGCGAGGGCACGTCCGCGCCCTTCGCGGTGAAGCCCGCCAGGAGCGCGTCCACGGCCTTCTCGCGGACCGGCACCACGGTCGGTGCGCCGCCCAGACCGACCTCGAGGATGAAGGCCCCGCCCGCGGCGCCCGGATGGAGGAGGGCCCATGCGCCCCCGTCGTAGACGTTGGCGTAGAGGAGGGCCCGCCCGGAGGCGGTGAGCCTCGCGACCGCCTCCCCGAGCCTCGCGGCGTCCGGGAAGTGGTACACGAGGTTCCTCAGAGACCGGGGGCGAGGGGCGAGCAAGACGGAGACGGCCGCGGGGACGACGAACTCCGCCATCGAGTTCTGGAGCAGCCCGAGCAGGTCGTACCCGGTCCCGTGGTTCGCGACCTCCTCGAAGCCGATCCGCGCGCGGGTGCCGTGGGACGCGATCGCGCGGACCGCCAGGAGGTGGCGGCGGAACGGGCCGCGGTAGGACTGGAACACGGCGTCCCCGTACAGCGCGTCCCCGATCGCGTAGTCGAGAGGCACCAGGGGGAAGAACGGCACCAGCCGTCCCACCCGGGCGGCCTCGTCGAACAGCGCCTTCCACCGCGCGCCGACGCCTGCGAGGGCCTGGTGGCCCTTCGGGTCCACCGCGATGGCCGAGAGGTCGACCGGGTCCACCTCGATCCCGCCCTGGGGCGGCACGATCCACGGGTGCGTCGTGACGACGGAGGGCTTCACGGTGACCCCGATGTCCTGGTCCTTCGAGACCGCGAGCTGCCGGCGCACGTAGTGCCAGTCCTCCGCGCCCAGGCCGAGGCTCACCGTGCTCTCCTGCCCGTTCGCGATCCGGACGAGCTTCTGGAGCTCGACGTCCGTCTTCGGCTTCATCGTGACGGAGGGGCGGCGCGCGAGGACCGCGACGATCTCCGGCGGCAGGACCCGGTCGTCGCGGGTGAAGAGGGCCTCGATGAGGGCGTCCCGGATCACCTCGCGGAGGGCGGGGACGGACGTCGCCGCGTCGAGGAACGCGCGGTCCACGAGGAGCCCCATCAGCGCTTGCCTCCTTCCAGGGACACGTATGCCAACCTCGGCGCGAGCCGGCGGACCGCGGCCGCGAGGTCGAGGCCGATGCCCATGACCTCCGGCGGGATGTGGTCAAAGAGGGGCACGGGGTACCGCGTCCAGACCTCGATCGTCTTTCCCGGGTTCACCGTCTGGTGCGGGTCGAACACGCCCTTCAGGGTCCCGTACATCCCCACCGCGCCTTTGTGCATCCGCGGGAAGTTGAAGGCGGTGAGGAGGCCGAGCCCCTGCGGGTGTCCGCCGAGGCCGAACGCCGCGTCCCCCCACTTCTTCACGAACCCGAGGGCGGTCGGCGCGGACATCCGCCCCTCCTCCAGCAGGAAGTACGGGACGATCGCGACCGTGCTCCGGTCCACGAGGAAGCTGTTCACCGCGACCTGCATCTTCAGGCGCCGCATCAGCCGGCCCGCCCGCATCAGGGCGTCCGGGAACCGCTTCGCCGGGACGACGGACTCCGTGAACACGAGGCCGCCCGCGAGGCGCCGCGCGGGGTAGAGGTCGAACCGGCCGTCCCACATCGCCTTCGCGACCGCCTCGCCGAGCTTCCTCCCGCCGAGGCCCGCCATCGCGCCGTCGAGCTCCTTCTCCGAGGCGATGCCTTCGTCCTTGGGGCCCTCGAACACGACCTGCACGAGGCCCTGCGGGTCCGGCGAGCCCGCACGGACGGCCTTGAGGAACGCGAGGTGGACCGGGTCGTAGACCGCGACGTGGTACGGCTCCAGGTCGGAGGCCTCGAGGGCGGGGACGACCTCGCGCGCGGCCCACAGGTCCCGGAACGAGTACGCGAGGGGGCGGAGGTCCTCGGGCTTCGGGGAGAGCTGGAGGGTCGCCTCCGTGATCACGCCGAGCGTGCCCTCCGCGCCGAAGAACGCGGGGTTCAGGTTCGCGTACGAGGTCGCGAGGTCCGCGGTGCCGTCCGCGGTCCGGATCACCCCCCCGCTCGGGAGGACGACCTCCATGTCGAGGACGAGATCCCGCGCGCTCCCGTACTTCGCGGAGCCGATGCCCGCGCCGCCGGTAGAGTACCAGCCCGCGATCGTCGAGGCGGGGGCGCCCAGCGGCGCCGCCGGGAGGAAGAGGCCCTTCGAGGCCGCATACGCGGCGGCCTCTTTCCAGGTCCGGCCCGCCTGGACGGTCAGCGTCCGGCGGTCCGCATCGAGCCGCACGATACGGTCCATCTGCCGCAGGTCGAGCAGGATTCCGCCGCGGTTCGGGACCGAGCCGCCCACGACCCCGCTGCCCCCGCCCCGGGGAACCAGCGGCAGGCCCGCCTCGTACGCGAACTGGACGAGCCGCGAGACCTCCTCCGTGGTCCTCGGCACCGCGACGAAGTCCGGGAGCGTCTTCCACTGGAGGTTCGCGATCTTCGGGAGGGACGAGAAGTCGTGGCTCATCATGAGCCGTTCCACCGGGCTGCGCGAGACCCGCTCCGGGCCCAAGATGTTCACGAGGCGGCGGAAGCTGTAATCCAGGCTCACCAAGGCCGTCTCTCCCGGCTATGGCGCGGAAAGGGAGGGGCGGTCTTAAACCTAGCGAGTTCGGCTCCTCACCGGCCTCGCGATCCGCTCAGACCCCGAGGGACTTGATAATCAGCTCGCGGAGGCGCGCGGGCGTCGCCCCGGTCTCCGTCGCGTCGAGAAGGCGCGCCACGAACGCCACCTTGTCGTCGGTTGCGGAGTCGATCTGCCGGGCGATCTCGAGCTTTAGCTGGGCGTCCGCCTTGCCCATCGTGCTGATCCCGAGCTCCGAAGCGGCGTCGCGGAGGCGGGCGCCCGACGTGCGAGGTTCCGTCGCGAACTCCTGCTGGATCTGGCGCTCGACCTCGAGCTTTCCCCGCCGGAACTCGCCCCACGCGCGCCCGATGCTTCGGGCGAGCTCGGGGAGCTTCTGGGGGCCGAACAACAGGAGGACCGCGATGACGATGAGAAGGATGATCCACTCGAACCCGCCGGGGAGCTGGGCCCCGAGCCGAAGGAAGTCCGGCAACGGCATGGTCGCCTCCGGTCGCGTCCCATGCGGAGCGGCTCTTATGAGCTTTTCGCCGCACCCGTCTCCCGGTCGCGGTTCCGGAAGCGGATGCGAATCGCCGCGTACCCCGCCACGTAGAGCACGAGCATCGGGATGGACACGAGCATCATCGTGACCCCGCTCCCGTCTGGCGTGATTGCCGCGCCGAAGACGAAAATCGCAATCGCCGCGAAGCGCCAGTGGCGCTTCCAGAACTGCGGGCTGACGATTCCCAAGACAGAGAGGCCGTACATCACCACTGGGAGCTCGAAGGCCGCGCCGAACGCGAGGCTGAACAGGAGGATAAAGTCGACGAACTCCTGGAGCTGGAGGAGGGGCTGGGCCCCCATCGCGATCGCGATCCCGTAGAGGAACGAGAACGTGAACGGGAGGACGACCAAGAACGCGATCGTGACTCCGAGCAGGAAGAGGAGGACCACCGGGACGGACACGCGGACGATAAGCCGGCGCTCCTTCGGCTTGAGGGCGGGGGCGACGAACCGCCAGAACTCGTACGTCGTGATGGGGGAGGTCGCCACGATCGAGAGGAAAAGGGCGACCTTGAACTGGACGAGGACCGGCTCCCAGGGCGTCAGGACGACGGGGTTCACGTAGGTCGGGACGAGCCAGGACCGGACCGCGACGAAGAACTGCTGGGCGATGCTCTCCTGGAGGTTCAGGGTGGGGAGCGGCAGCCACATCGGGACGCCGAGGACCACGACGTACTGGAAGCTGAACATCAGGAAGATGACGAACGCGACCACGAAGGCCCACACGACGACCTTCAGCCGCTGCCGTACCTCCTCGAGGTGCTGGAAGAACGTTTTGGGGCGGTCCGGCTCCCCGCCATCGCGCCCCGCGCGGGCCATGGGCGCGGAACGGGAGCGCCACTATATGGCCTTTCGGCGGGCCGCTCCCTCAGAACGAGTACCGGTCCTCCGTCCACGGGTCGGCGGTGTTGCTGTACCCGCGGACCTCCCAGTACCCGGGCTCGTCCTTCTCCACGAAGGTGACCTGGCGGACCCACTTCGCGCTCTTCCACGCGTAGCGCTTCGGGACGACGAGGCGCAACGGGCCCCCGTGCTCCAGGGGCAGGGGCTTCCCGTCGTGGCGGTACGCGAACAGCACGTCGTCGTCGAGCAGCATGTCGAGGGGCAGGTTCGTCGTGTACCCCGCGTCCCCGCAGGTGAGCACGACGTGCCTCGCGGCGGGCAACGGCCGGGCCAGGTCTGCGATTGTCCGGAAGCTCACGCCCTCCCAGCGGTTATCGAACCTCGACCAGCCCGTCACGCAGTGGAAGTCCGCGGTCACCGCCGCGGGCGGGAGCGCGGTGAACTGGGCCCACGTCAACGTCGCGGGCTTCTCGACCGCCCCGTCGACCCGGAGCGTCCAAGCCTTCGGATCGAACCGCGGGACGATCCCGAGGTCGAGGCGGGGCCATCCGTGGGCCATGTGCTGTCCGGGCGGGAGTCGGGGCTCCGACATCCGCGGGACGCAACGCGCCGCCCGTTATCAAGGGTCGCCATAGCCCCGCCGGACGACGCCCCGGCACGGGAGGCGCCGCGCCTCCGAGGACCGCGAAGAAAGGTTTTATTAGGATGGGGCTTTAGGCAGCCGAAATGGAGCTACTGGACGCCTACGTCCCCGTCGCTCTCTTCGTCCTCGTCGCCCTGACGTTCCCGCTCCTCACGTTCTTCCTCACCCGCCTCTTCCGGCCCACGCACCCCACCCCACTCAAGGACCTCACCTACGAGTGCGGGGAGATGCCGGAGGGGGAGGCGGCGATCCAGTTCCACTTCCAGTACTACATGTTCGCCCTGATCTTCGTCGTGTTCGACGTCGCGGCGGTGTTCCTCGTCCTGTGGGCGTTCATGGTGTACGGCGTCTCCCACGACCCCGCGGCCACGCTCGAGACCAAGATCGCCCTGTTCGCGCCGATGCTCCTGGGGTTCATCCCGATCCTCTTTGTCGCGACCCAGTACGCGCTGAAGAAGGAATCCATCATCCACATCTGAGCGCCGTGGCGGGTCACGACCGGTGGTGAACGCGATGGGGGCCGAAGAAGACCTGGCGAAGGCGGTCCGGGAGAGGTTCCCTTCCGCGTTCAACGAGCTCGGGGTGGTCCGGCCCCGCGTCGTGAAGGGCGTGATCGACCGGAAGGACCTCGTGGAGATCTGTTTCTACCTCAAGGAGGAACTCGGCTTCGCGCACCTCTCCTGCATCTCCGCGGTGGACTGGAAGGACCACTTCGAGTCCGTGTACCACCTGTACAACTACAAGACCGGGATGACGCTCCAGCTGAACGCCTGGATTCCGACGGACGACCCGAAAATCGCCAGCGTCGTCTCGCTCTGGAACGCGGCGAACTACCACGAGCGGGAGGCGTGGGACCTCATGGGTGTGGTGTACGAGGGCCACCCGAAGCTCGAGCGGATCCTGCTCCCGAAGGACTTCCGGTACCACCCGCTGCGGAAAGACTTCCCCCAGGAGACGGAGAGGCAGTACATCACCCGCCGCAAGCTGAAGACCGGGGGCCGCTGAGATGGCCGAGTTCTGGGTGAACATGGGCCCCCAGCACCCGATGACCCACGGGCTGTGGAACATGCGGGTGAAGATCTCCGGCGAGACGATCACGGACGCGGAGCCCGAGATCGGGTACCTCCACCGCGGGTACGAGAAGATCATGGAAGTCCGGGAGTTCCAGAAGAACGTCGTCCTCACGGATCGCCTGTGCTACGTGTCGAGCGTCACGTGGTCCCACGCGTACGCCTTGGCGTGCGAGAAGATGATGGGGCTCGAGGTGCCGCCCCGCGGCCAGTGGATCCGGGTCATCTCGCTCGAGATCCAGCGCCTCGCCTCCCACCTGATGTGGCTCGCCGCGTACGGCCCCGACCTCGGGCTCCTCACCGCCCTCCTGTGGGCCCTCCGGGAGCGGGAGCTGTTCCTGGACCTGCTCCAGCTCCTCACGGGCGCCCGGATGAACCAGAACTTCCCGCGGGTCGGCGGGGTCCGGAACGACCTCCCGCCGGACTTCGACAAGTACTGCGCGAAGATCATCAAGCACTTCCGCGGGAAGCTCGACGAGTACAAGCGCCTGATGCACGACTCGAAGATCTTCCGGATGCGGACGCAGGGCGTGGGCCGGATCTCCGCCGCGGACGCGATCGACTGGGGCGTCACGGGCCCGAACCTCCGGGCGTGCGGGGTCGACGTGGACCTGCGGAGGCTCGAGCCGTACGAGACGTACGACGAGGTGGACTTCGAACCCCAGGTATGGAAGGGCGGGGACGGCGGGGACTCGTACGCGCGCTTCATCTGCCGGTTCAACGAGATGCGGGAGAGCTGTGACATCATCGAGCAAGCCGTGAAGAAGATCCCCGCGGGCCCGTACCGCGCGAAGGCGCCGCGGCGGGCGGAGGGGGAGGGCTTCGCGCGCACGGAGGACAGCCGGGGCGAGGCCCTGTTCTACGTGATCGGGGACGGCGACGACCGGCCGTATCGCGTGAAGATCCGGAGCCCCGTGTACTGCACGATGGCCGCGACCCCCCTGATGCTCCGAGGGAACAAGATGGCGGACGTCGTCTCGATCCTCGGCAGCGTGGACGTGTGCGTCGGGGAGATGGACAAGTGAGCGGCGCCCTCGTGTCCCCGGACCTGTTCACGCTGTGCAAGGTCCTCGTGGGCGGGATCCTGCGGATCCTGTCGGACGGCGTCCTCGCGGCGACCCCCGTCGGCAGCCCCGTCGAGGGCCTCCGGGGCCTCGGGTACTTCCTCGTCGAGGACTGGCTCGTGACCCTGCTCGCCTGGGTCGTCGCGATCACGATCATGGTCACGTGGGCCGCGGCGATCCAGCTCCTCACGATCATGTGGATGGAGCGGAAGTTCTACGCCCGCCTCCAGGACCGGTACGGGATCATGGTGAGCATCTGGTCCCTCCCGTTCTGGCCCTTCTCCTGGTGGGCGAAGCGGAGGAACAAGCCGACGCACCGCGGGCTCGGCTACCTGCAGAACGTCGCGGACGGCGTGAAGCTGATCCAAAAGGAGAACATCACGCCCGCGAGCGCGGACCGCGCGATGTTCCACACGGCCCCCGTGATGATCGCATCGTCCACGATCCTGATCTTCGCGGCCCTGCCGTTCAGCGAGGGCTTCGTGATCGCGAACGTGCCGCTGAGCCTCCTCTTCATCCTCGCCACGTTCTCGATCGCCCCGCTCGGCATCCTGATCGCGGGCTGGGCGTCGAACAACAAGTACTCGCTGATCGGCGGGATGCGGGCCGCCGCCCAGCTCATGGCGTACGAGATCCCGCTCCTCCTCGCGATCGTCGCGGTCCTGATCTACTCGGGCACCCTGAACGTGATCGACATCGTGCAGCGCCAGGAGGTCCCGCTCGCCGCGAGCGGGCCGCTCTCGTACATCCCGAGCTGGAACATCTTCTCGATCCCGCAGTTCATCGGGTTCGCGGTCTTCTTCGTCGCGATCATGGCGGAGATGGAGCGCATCCCGTTCGACATCCCGGAGGCGGAGGCGGAGCTGGTCGAGGGCTGGACGACGGAGTACACGGGGATGCGGTTCGGGCTCGTGTTCGGGTTCAAGTGGCTCCGGGCCCTGGCGGGCTCCGCGCTCGTCGTGATCCTGTACTTCGGCGGGTGGTCCGGGCCCGTGTTCACGACCCTGACGCCATACGTGGGCGGGACCGCGATCCCGATCCCGATCATCCCGCACGAGGTGTGGTTCCTTCTCAAGGTCTACTTCGTGTTCCTGATCTTCGTCTGGATCTCCTGGTCCGTCCCCCGGGTCCGCATCGACCAGATCCTGAACATCGGATGGAAGAAGCTGATCCCGCTCTCCCTGCTCGCGATCATCGTCGCGGCGGTCTTCGCGGCGTTCGGGCCGTACCTCGGAGGGATCCGGTGAGGGGGGCGGGCCCGTGGCGGTAGACTGGCAGCTCGCCGCGTTCCTTGTCCTGTCCGTCGTCGAGCTCGGCGGGTCCATCATGGTCGTCGTCTCCCGCAAGCTCGTCCACGCGGTGTTCTGGCTCAGCGTGACCCTGATCACGATCGGCGGAATCTACCTCCTCCTCGGGGCCGAGTTCATCTTCCTCATCCAGATCATCGTGTACGCGGGCGCGATCCTCCCGATCTTCACGTTCGGGATCATGCTCACCCGCCGAAAGATCATGGAGGAGGTCACCCCGGGCGAGGT
The DNA here is from genome assembly GCA_036514455.1 of Thermoplasmata archaeon. Classification (GTDB taxonomy): domain Archaea; phylum Thermoplasmatota; class Thermoplasmata; order RBG-16-68-12; family RBG-16-68-12; genus EA-19. The sequence goes on from DATBXC010000009.1 coordinate 20,262, forward strand.
GCCCCAGGAGCCCGTTCCCGAGGCGCCCGAGGAGGGGACCCCGTGAACCGGCGGAGCGTCCTGATTGCGACGTCCCTCGGCTTCTTCTTCGTCCTCCTCTCCCTGTTCTTCGTCGGCGTGCCGTGGTCGAGTGAGATCCACGAGGTCCCCGTGTGGAACGGTACGGGGTCTCAGGGCGTCGCGAACTCGATGTTCTCGACGTACACGGTGACGGTGATCCTCATCGCGTTGCTCCTCGCGAGCGCGATGATCGGCGGGGTGTACCTCGCGAAGATGGAGGGGGAGGAGCGCCCGTGATCCCCGTCGAGTACGAGCTCGTCCTGTCCACGGCGCTGTTCTGCGTCGGACTGTACGGGGTCATGGTCCGGAAGAACGCGATCGTCGTCCTGATGTCGATCGAGATCATCCTGAACGCGGCGATCCTGAACTTCGTCGCGTTCTCCGCGTACGCCCCGCCGGCCGGGGACCCCTCCGGCCAGGTGTTCGCCCTGCTCGCCCTCGCGATCGCCGCGGGGGAGGCCGCCGTGGGCCTCGCAATCTTCCTCGCCCTGTACCAGAGCCACGGGACCGTGGAGCTGGACAAGATCCGGCTCCTGAGGTGGTAGCGGTGCTGGAGAACGCGTGGCTCGCCTGGATGATCGTGGGGGCCCCCCTCATCGCCTTCGTCGTCGTGGGCCTCGCGGGCCGCCGGCTCCCGGAGGGCGGGGCCCATGTCGTCGTCGGGGCGCTCGCCGCGTCCCTCCTGATCGCGGTGTACTTCCTCGCCCAGGTCCTGCAGCTCGGCGCGATCGGGGCGGCCACGTCGAACACGGTGGACGGGTTCGTGTGGATCCCCGGGGACCCCGCGACCGGGGAGGGCCAGATCGCGTTCCGGCTCCTGATCGACAACCTGAGCGCGTTCCTCCTCGTCCTCGTCTCGTTCCTCTCCCTCCTCATCGCGATCTACTCGATCGGGTACATGCACGAGGAGGACGGCAAGCCCCGGTACTACGCGGAGATCAGCCTGTTCGTGGCGGGGATGCTCGGCACCGTGAGCGCGGACAACTTCCTCCAGCTCCTGGTGTTCTGGGAGATCATGGGCCTGTGCTCGTACCTCCTGATCGGGTTCTGGTACAAGAAGCCCGAGGCGGCGAGCGCGGCGAAGAAGGCGTTCCTCGTCACGCGGGTCGGCGACGTCCTGTTCCTGGCGGGCGTCCTCGTGATCTGGAACGTGTTCCACACCTTCCGCTTCGACACGATCGTGGAGGAGATCCCGACCCTCTGGGGCTACCCGCTCAGCCCGCAGCTCATGACCGCGATCCCGCTCCTCCTCTTCGGCGGGGCCGTGGGCAAGTCCGCACAGTTCCCGCTCCACGCCTGGCTGCCGGACGCGATGGAGGGCCCCACGACGGTGTCCGCCCTGATCCACGCGGCGACGATGGTGAAGGCGGGCGTCTACCTGACCGCGCGGTCCTTCATCTTCCTCGTGCCCACGGTCGAGGTGGCGGGAGTCCACCAGGTCCTCGTCCCCGCCGTGCCGTGGACCGCGATCCTCGTTGTGGCGGGGATCGGCGGGTTCACCGCGATCTTCGCGGCCTCCATGGCCCTCGCGAACTATGACATCAAGCGCGTGATGGCGTTCTCGACGATCAGCCAGCTCGCGTACATGTTCCTGGGCCTCGGGGCGGGCGCGTACCTCATGGCCTCGGAGGCCGCCCATGGCAGCCCGGAAATCCCGACCGCAGGATACAGTGCGGCCCTGTTCCACCTAACGAACCACGCGTTCTTCAAGGCCCTCCTGTTCCTTTCCGCGGGCTCCGTAATCCATGCGGTCCACACGAACGACATGCGGCAGATGGGCGGGCTCGGGAAGGTCATGCCCTGGACCTCGCGGACGATGCTGATGGGCGCCCTCGCCCTCGCGGGAATCATCCCCTTCAGCGGGTTCTTTTCGAAAGACGACATCCTCGCGGTGACGTTCGAGAGCGGCGCCGCGAACCCCCTGTTCTACCTCCTATGGGCCGCGGGCATCGCGACCGCCTTCATGACCGCGTTCTACGCGTTCCGGATGTGGCTGATGACGTGCCACGGGGAGTACCGCGGCCACGGCCACCCGCACGAGTCCCCCCGCGTGATGACGTCCGTCCTCGCGGTCCTCAGCGTGTTCACGATCGGGAGCGCGGCGATCGCGTTCCTCACGAACGGCTTCGGGAACCTCGTGTTCTACGGCGAGCCGCATGCGGCCCTGCCCCTCGTCTCCGCGGTCCTGGAGGGGAACGTCGTGGATCTGGGCCTCGCGGGCCTCTCCCTCGGCCTCGCGGGGGCGGGCATCGCGCTCGCGTGGGCCGTGTACGGGACGCGGCGGATCCCCGCCACGACGTTCACCCGCACGCCCGCCCGCGCGTTCCTCCACGGGATGCTCACGAACCGGTACTGGATCGACGACGCGTACGACGCGTTCGGATCGCGGGCGGTGGCGGGCTTCGGCCGCCTCGTGGACTGGTTCGACCGGAACGTGGTCGACGGGATCGTGAACGCGGTCGGGCGGGGCACCGTGACCGCGGCCGCGGTGAGCGACGCGTTCGACCGCAAGGTGATCGACGGGGCCGTGAACTCGATCAGCCTCGAGACGGTCCGCTCGAGCCTGAGCCTCCGGACCCGCCAGACCGGGCAGGTCCAGAGCTACGCGTGGGTGATCGTGATCGGCATCGCGGTGATCGTCCTCCTCGCGTTCTTCTTCGGCTACCTGCCGCGTCTACTCGGGAGGCCGTGAGATGGTCCTCTTCCTCTCCCTCCTCCTGATCCTGCCCCTGGCGGGGTTCGTGGCCACGCTTGCGGCGGGCGCGACGCTGCGCAGGGCCCGGACGATCGCCCTTGCGTTCTCTTTCGCCGACACGGTCGTCGCCGGCGCCCTGCTCGTCGCGTTCCTCGGGACCTGGCTCGACCCGCTCCTGGGGCCGCGCGCGCCGTACGGGACGCCGGCGGGGACCTTCCCGGTGTACTTCGTGGAGCGGTACGCATGGGTCCCGCCCCTGGGGATGAACGTCATCCTCGGGGTCGACGGCCTCTCCGTGCCCCTGATCTTCCTCACCCCGCTCCTGACGACCCTCGCGATCGTCTTCAGCTTCAAGAAGGAAGAGCGGCCCCGCCAGTTCTTCGCGCTCCTCCTGCTCCTGGAGTTCTCGATCTCCGGCGTGTTCCTCTCGCTGGACTTCTTCCTGTTCTTCGTGTTCTGGGAGCTCGTCCTGATCCCGATGTTCTTCCTGATCGGGATCTGGGGCGGGCCGAACCGCCAGTACGCCTCGATCAAGTTCCTGATCTACACCCACGTCGGCTCCGTGATCATGCTCCTCTCGATCTTCGCCCTCTACTGGACCGCGTCCTCGGGGCTGAACCAGGCCGTGTACGGCCTCCCGGACCGCACGTTCGACATGACCGTCTTCCTGATCGGGGCGGGGCTGCCCGGGTTCCTCGCGATCCTGCCCCTCGCGACCCAGATCCCGATCTTCTTCGCGTTCTTCTTCGGGTTCGGCGTGAAGCTGCCGATGGTCCCGTTCCACACGTGGCTGCCCGACGCGCACGTGGAGGCGCCGACCGCGGGCTCCGTGATCCTGGCGGGCCTGCTCCTGAAGATGGGCGGGTACGGCGTGTTCCGAATCGGCCTGGGGATGCTGCCCGCCGCGGCGAAGGACCTGTGGTGGCTCCTCGCGGCCTTCGGCGGGGTCTCGATGGTGTACGCGAGCTACGTCTGCCTGGCCCAGACGGACCTGAAGCGGCTCGTCGCGTACTCGAGCGTGGGGCACATGGGCTTCGTCCTCCTCGGGGCCTCGAGCCTCGTCCCGCTCGGCATCGCGGGCGGGATCTTCCAGCTGTTCGCGCACGGCCTCATCACCGCGGTCCTGTTCATGCTCGCGGGGACGATCAAGCACGCCGCGGGCACGCGGGAGATCCCCGCCCTGACCGGGCTGGGGAAGGCGATGCCCCAGTTCTCGTTCGTCCTAATCGTCGCGTTCCTCGCCTCCCTCGGGTTGCCGGGCCTCGTGTCGTTCTGGGCGGAGTTCTTGGTGTTCACGGGCTTCTACGGCGGGCTCGGGGCGGCCCCGTGGCGGGCCCTCGTCGTGATCCCCATGCTGTCGATCGCGGTGACCGCCGCGTACTACATCTGGACCCTGCACAAGGTCGTGATGGGGGACCCGAACCCCGCCCTGAAGGGGCTCCACGACCTGAACGACCAGGAGCGGCTCTCCTACTCGGTCCTGCTCGGCCTCATCGTCTTCGTCGGCCTGTTCCCGCTGCCGATCCTCGGGATGACGTTCGAGTACGCGACCCACCTCGCTTCGATCCTCGGAGGGATCTGAGTGGTCCTCGACTTCCCGATCCTCTCCGTCCTGCTCCTCACGCCCGCCCTCGGCGCGGCCGTCGTGTACCTCACGGGGCGGGACCCCGAGAACGCCCGCATCGTCGCCCTCACGATCTCCGTCGTCCCGCTCGCCCTCTCCCTGATCGTCCTCCTCGACTTCCTGAGCCCGGGCCTCGTGGGCCTCCGGCAGTACACCGCGCCCGGCGGGACGTTCACGTACCGAGCGTTCGAGTCCGCGTCCTGGCTCCCGCAGGCGAACGTCGGGTACATCGTGGGCGTCGACGAGTTGTCCGCGCCCCTCGTGTTCCTCACCGCCCTCCTCACGGTCCTTGCGCTGATGATCAACTGGGAGGAGCACCGCCGGGTGCGGGAGTTCTACGCGATGTTCCTCCTCCTCGAGACGACGATCCTCGGGGTCTTCGTGTCCCTGGACTTCTTCCTGTTCTTCCTGTTCTGGGAGGTGGGGCTCGTCCCGATGTACTTCATCATCGCGGTGTGGGGCGGCCCGCGGAGGCGCTACGCGGCGCTGAAGTTCTTCCTGTTCACGTTCGTCGCGTCCATCCCCGTGCTGATCGGGATCTTCGCGTTCTACTTCTACGGGCACACGTTCAACATGGTCACGCTCATCGAGGCGGCCCGCAACGGGACGCTGATCCCCGCGGGCGGGATCCAAAACCTCCTGTTCATCGCCCTCCTGGCGGGATTCGGCACGAAGCTCCCGACATGGCCCCTCCACACGTGGCTCCCGGACGCGCACGTCGAAGCCCCCACGGGAGGGTCCGTGATCCTGGCGGGCGTCCTCCTGAAGCTCGGCGGGTACGCGATCATCCGCGTGAACGTCCAAATGCTCCCGCAGGGGTCCCTCGAGATGTACTGGATCGCCGCGATCCTAGGGACCGTGAGCATCCTGTACGGCGCGTTCGTGTGCCTCGTGCAGGACGACCTGAAGCGGATGGTCGCGTTCTCGAGCGTGAGCCACATGGGCTTCGTGACCCTCGGGGTCGCGGCGGGGATCGTGGCCTCGCAGTCGCCGGCGACCGTCGCGGGCGGGCTCCTGGGCTTCGGCGGCGCCGTGTTCCAGATGTTCGCGCACGGCCTCGTGTCCGCGGCCCTGTTCATGGTCGCGGGCTCGATCGGACACAAGACGGGGACCCGGAACATCTCCGAGCTCGGGGGGATCGCCTCCGTCACGCCGAAGCTCTCCACGTTCATGATGGTCTCCTTCCTCGCGTCCCTCGGGCTCCCCGGGCTCGTGGGGTTCGTCGCAGAGCTGGCCGTGTTCCTCGGTGCGTACGCCGCCTTCGGGTTCCTCGTCCTCATCCCGCTCATCACGGTCGTCATCACCACCGCGTACTACATCTGGGCGATGCAGCGCGCGATCTTCGGCCCGCTGAACCCGCGGTGGAAGAACCTGCCCGACGCCCACCCGCACGAATCGATCCCGATGGGCGTCCTCACCGCCCTGTTCGCGCTCTTCGGAATCCTGCCGGTGCTCCTCCTGAACATGACGATCCAGTGGGCGGCCCGTGTCCTGGGGGTGGGGTGAGATGGCGGCGCCGATCGTGTTCCTCCCCGAGGTCGTCCTGATCGCTGCCGCCCTGGCGTCCACGATCCTAGGGTTCCTTGTGGGGCGGCGCACCCAGATCCTGTGGGGCTGGGCCCTGGGCGCCCTGATCGTGGCGATGGTCCTCACGCTGGACATGATGGGGCTCGGCCTCACCCGCCTCCTCGGCCTCAACCTCTACGAGGTCCCCGTCGTCGGTGTGGGCGGGAGCGGGGATTTCGCGGACTCCTGGAAGCTCCGGATCGACTCGTTCACGCTGTTCTTCCACATGGTGTTCATGTTCGTCGCCCTCCTCGCGGTGATCGCCTCGCGGTCCTTCATCAAGCCCGAGGAGCCCCACCAGGGCGAGTACTACGGCCTCATGTTCCTTGCGGTCGTCGGGATGATGCTCACGGCCGCGGCGACGGACCTGTTCGTCCTGTACCTCGCGTTCGAGCTGAGCTCGATCAGCACGTTCGCGCTCGTCGCGTTCCGGAAGAAGGACCGGCAGTCCACGGAGGCCTCCCTGAAGTTCTTCATCATTGGGGCCGTGTCCTCCGCGATTATCCTCTTCGGGATCTCGATCGTCTACGGCGTGGCGGGTTCCACGTCGATCGCGGCGGTCGGCCACCTCACGGACCTCGACGCGCTGAAGGTCGGACTCGCGTCGATCGGGCCGCGGATGGAACCACCGCTCATCGTCGGGATCGTGTTCCTCCTGGCGGGCTTCGGGTTCAAGGTCGCGGTCGTCCCGTTCCACATGTGGGCCCCGGACGTGTACCAGGGCGCGCCGACGACAATCTCCCTGTTCCTGGCGGCGGGCTCGAAGAAGGTGGGCATCGTCGCGCTGTTCAAGGTGTTCCTCGTCGCGCTCCTGTCGATCCAGGTCGACTGGATCGCCGCCATAGCGGTCCTCGCGATCGCCACGCAGGTCGTCGGGAACCTGTTCGCAATCCCCCAGCGGAACATCAAGCGGATGCTTGCCTACTCGAGCATCGCTCAGGTCGGGTACATCCTGATCGCGATTCCGGTCGGGGCGATGGCGCTGCAGGGGAGCGACGCCGCGAAGGGGGTCGCCGTGGCGGGCCTCCTCGGCGGCATGTACCACGTCCTCACCCACGCAATCATGAAGGGCGGGGCCTTCCTCGTGGTCGGCGCGACGAGCTCGGCGGGGATCGGGGAGGACATCGCGGACTACAAGGGCCTGGGGAAACGGATGCCCTTCGTGGCGTGGTCCATGCTGTTCTTCCTGCTGAGCCTCGCGGGGAT
>DATBXC010000010.1:0-6778 GCA_036514455.1 Thermoplasmata archaeon
GCGATCACCATGTCCCCGTTCCAGCCCTCGAGCCGGTCCCACTGGTGCTCCTCGATGTCCGCGATGCACGCCTTGATCTGCTCGGTGAAGGCCACGGTGCCGTCCCCGCTCACCATCGCGGCGAGGATCACCCACTTCCCGCGGCCGATGAGGATGTGCATCTGGCCGAACGTCATCTCGTCCAGTTCGCCCTCCTCGGAGCGGAAGGAGTCCTTCACGAACTGCTGGACCGCGGTGAGCATCCCGCTCAGGATGTCCGTGTCGATGTCCGGTTTCAGCCGCCGGGTCTCGTGCTTGATCAGGATGCCGTCGTTGTACAGGAGGAACACGTCGTCGATCACCGCGGGTTCCTCCGGGCGCTTCGCGGCGGCCGCGGGGGCCGTCTCGCCCGCCATGGCTCCCCGCCGGCGGAGGAGCAGTAGGAGGAGCCCCACCACGATGGCGGCGGTGATGATCGCCAGGATGATCCACAGCCAGTCCCCGAGCCCGCCGATCGTCGTGGAGACGGCGGTCCCGAACTGGAACGTGTACGGCGCGCTCCCGGTGTTCCCCGCCACGTCCCGCGCGCTCGAGTCGATCGTGACGACGTAGTCCGTCCCGGCCTGCAGGGGGCGCTCCGGGACGAACGTCATCAGACGGGAGTCCGCGCTCCAGGCGAACTGCCCGTTCATGTCCGGTGTGATCGTGAAGGCGGCCTCCGCGGACGCGCGGTTCATCGCCTCGCTGAACGTGACCGTCACGAGGGGCGTGACGTTCGTCCCCGCGCCGCGGGGCGAGCCCGTGATCACGGAGGGCCGGGTGACATCGATGATCGTCCACGTATCGTTCCCCGAGGGCCCCGGCTCGACGTTCCCCGCTCGGTCGCGCGCGAGGGTCCGGAACGCGACCCGGTGGCCGTCCACGCCGACGAAGCTCGTCGACACGGTGGTCACGCCCACGACGCCGGGGACCTGGGTCCACGGCCCGCCGTTGTCGCTCACCTCGAGCGTGTACGTGGCGATGTCCGACGTGCCGGAGACCGGACCCCAGTTCACCGTGAACAGCAGGGTCGTCTCGTACGCGGGGAGGGGGCTTACCGCGGAGTCCGGCGGGCTCACGTCGACGATCGTCCAGGACTGATTGTTCGCGGGGGGCGTCTGGCCGTTCCCCGCGTAGTCCGTCGCGATCGAGCGGAACTCGTACGTGTGGCCGTCAATCGCGCCTGTGAAGGTGCCGGAGGTGAGGTTCGTGGACGCGATCCAGTCCGTCCACGCGACGCCGTTGTCCCGGGACTGGATCCGGTACGTCGCGACGTCGTCGGACTCTGGGGCCCACTGGACGAGGAAGCTCGTCGACGTCTCGTAGACGGGCAGTGGCTGGACGAACGAGAACGGGGCGGCCGTGTCGATAATCGTCCACGTGTCGTTCCCCGCGGGCAGGACCTCGACGTTTCCAGCGTAGTCCGTCGCGACCGACCGGAACCGGAACGTCCCGTCCGAGAGGGCGGTGAACGTCCCGGAGGTCTGCGTCGTCCCGGAGAGCCAGGTGAACCAGCCGAGGCCGCGGTTGTACTGGACGTCGTACCGCGCGATGTCCGTGACCCCGGGGTCTGGAGCCCAGGTGACCGTGAACGAACGCGAGTTCTCCCAGGTCGGGAGGGGGATCACGCGGGAGCCCGGCAGGACCGTGTCGACGATTGTCCAGGTGTCGTTCACGGAAGGACCCGGCTCCCGGTTCCCGGCGAGGTCGTCCGCCGTCGTCGTGAACTCGTACACGCCGTCCACCGTCGCGGTGAACGCGAAGGAACCGGCCGCGGCGGCGGGCTGGGTCGCGTACGACGTCCATCCGCCGCCCCTCCGGTACCACAAGGTGATCGTGTTGAGCCCGACCCCGTTTCCGTCCGAGGCCGTGTACCCGACCGTGAAGCTCCACGTGTTCGTGTACACGGGCAGGAGGGCCACGGAGGATGTCGGCGGGTCCAAGTCCACCATCGTGAAGGTCTCCGTGTGGGACGTCGCCATGGCCACCTGCCGGGGATTCGAGCCGAAGTTGTAGGAGAGGTACGACACGGTGACCTCCGTCCGGTTGTCCCGGGGCGTGACCGAGTTGACGTACATGCGGTCCGTCACGAGGAGCCACGACTCGGAGCCCGTCGGGGATGCGAGGTTCCAGACAGGGGTGCCCTCGTCGGTGACGAGAATCGAGGCGCCGGCCACGAACGTGACGCCGTCCGGCCAGAGGACGTCGACCTGCAGATAGTTCCTCACGGTGAGGTTGCCCGCCGCGGACACCGCGAGCTTCGCGGTGTTGAAGGGCGTGTTGATCGTCGTGACCTCCGTGTAGTTGTCCGCCCACAGGTCGAGGCTGCCGATCCCCTGGATCGTCGCGTTCTCGACCGTCGCGGTCGTGAGGACGCTCGGGCTCCCGACGAAGTAGAACGCGACGCCGTAGGAGGCCTGCACGGGCGGCCCCGTGCCGGGGGCGCCCCGCGAGACCGTGTCGACGGAGTCCCACGCGGACCATCCCGACCGCACGGCGAACGCGCCGATGCCGTCCGCGTCGCCGCCGCGGCCGCCGTCCGTCCCGTCGAGGGCGTCCCCGCCGTTCCCGCCCACGAGGCTCGACACGATGTTGACGCCGGAGTAGAAGTCGCTGAGCATGAAGCCGAGGCCCGTCACGGTCCCGCCGTTCCCGCCGATCCGCTGCCCGATCCCGCCGTTCCCGCCCGTGAGGCCCTGGACCCAGTTCGAGGTGGCCGTGGTGAAGTTGTAGTTGCCGTCGCTGTCCGCGACCGCGAAGATCCCGGTCGCGTTCCCGCCCGCGCCCCCGCGGGCCTGGCCCCGCCCTCCGTTCCCCGCGCGCACCGCGGCGACCGTATTCGAATGGAACGTGGTCCATCCCTTCAGGGAGTACGCGGTGAGGCCCGTCGCGTCCCCGCCGTCCGCGCCCGCCCCGCGCCCGAGCCCGGTGGCGCTGCTGTTGCCGCCGAGGCCGCCCCGGAGGTTCTGGAACGTGTTCCCGCTCACGTCCGCGTCCATCGCGCCCGAGAAGAGGAGGCCGACGCCGTTCCCGCCGTTCCCGCCGGACCCGTCCGTCCCCGTCGCGACCGCGCCGTTCCCGCCCGCGCCGCCCGCGACGCCGTCGACGACGTTTTTGTACCACCAGGCGGCGCCGGACGCGAGACCCACGCCGATCCCGACGGCGTCGCCCGCGGTCCCGCCCGAGCCGCCGTTCACGGTCGTGGGCCCGGTCCCGCCGTTCCCGCCGCGGCCGCCCGTGACCGTGCGGATGACGTTGTCGTCGATGTCCACGGTCGGGGTGTTCGCGACGACGACCGCGGCCGCGGGACCGCCGGTCCCGCCGCGTCCCCCGGCGCCGCCGGGGTTCTCCGCCCCGTCCCCGCCGCGCCCGCCGACAAGGACGTCGAACGTGTTGCCCTGGATCGAAGCGGAGGGTGCAGAATCCACGAGGACGCCGAACGCGGCGCCCCCGGGGAAGCCGTCCGCCCCGGGCGTGAAGCCGTTCGCGCCGCGGGACCCACCGACGCTCCGGATCGCGTTCCACCACAGGTCCGCGACCGTCCCGCCCGTGATGCTGATCCCGATCGCGACCCCGCTCGTGATGTTCGTGAGTGTGTTCGAGGCGATGTAGGGCGACCCGCCCCCCTCCGCCATGATCCCGACGGCCGAGCTGTTGAACGTGTTCCGCACGACCTGGACGTTGGAGGCGTTCAGGTACGCCCCCGCGAACGACGACCGCTGCACGACGTTGTCCGCGAGGACCGTGGAGGAGCGGTAGAAGAGGAACCCGACGCCCGCCCGCTGGACCGTGTCGTTGTTCACGACGGGGGAGCTGTCCGTCGCCATGACGGCCCGCTCGCAGTTGTCGAACATGGACCGCGTGACGGAGCCCGTCGCGCTTGCGTTGAACGCGATCCCGTACCACGGGATGTTCAGCACGCTTGAGTTCGGGAGGAAGCTGATCGGGAGCCCCGCGGCCCCGTTCGCGGTGAGGGAGCCCTCGATGAACAGGGCCATGCCCGCGTCGAACCGGACCGTCGTGCCCGGGAGGATCGTGAGGGTCACGCCGGGCCGCACGGTCACGTGCTTCGTGACCACGTACACGTTGTCCAGGGCGCCCCACGTCGTGCTCGCGGTGATCCAGCCGGAGACGTACGTGACGGCCGCGGCGGGCGGGGTCGCGGTGAGCACCGCGCCGAACCCGACGAGCAGGACCGCAAGGACGATCGCGAGGCTGGGCCAACGACGGACGGGGCGATGGGCTTTCATACGGACCGACGGCTCCCGGTGAGCACGTGACGTGACTCGGTTGCCCGTCCCGTTGCATCGGTGGATATTTGAAACGGGTGGCCCCGTTATCGGCCCTGATAAAACGCGGTCTGGGCGGGGTCCGCGGAATCAGGCCGCAAGGATCGCGGTCACGGCCTCGCGGAGGCTGCCCGCGACGACATCCGGGCGGACCTCCCCGAGCTCGCGGGCGAAGCGCTTCCGCCGCCGTGCATCGCCCACGAACGCCGTACGGCAGCCGATCGCCTGGCCCGCCTCGACGTCCCCGACCTTGTCCCCGACCATCCACGCCTCCCGCGGGTTCGCGTCCAGGTCCCGCGCGGCCGCGAGGAGGAGCCCGGGGCGGGGCTTGCGGCACGCGCAGTCCGAGAGGACGTGGTGCGGGCACACGTAGATTTCCTCCACGTCCGCGCCCGCGGCCGTGAGTTCGGAGACCATCTTCTCGTGGATTCGGTGGAGCTGGCGCTTCGGGATCAGCTTCCACCCCACCGCGTCCTGGTTCGACACGATCGCGATCCTCCGTCCCTCCTTGCGGAGGCGGGCCATCGCCTGGACCGCGCCCTCGAGGAACTCGAACTGGTCCGGGGTCCGGACGTACCCGGGCCTCCCGCGGTTGATCACCCCGTCCCGGTCCAGGAACACGACGGGCCCCTCGCTCGACTCGCGGCCCGCCAGGAGGCCGTGGCGGACGACGTGGAAGGGCGGCGGGTCGAAACGCTTGAACAGGTCCACGAGGCCCCACCGGACGAACGGGTTCCGTGTTAGCATCAGCCCGCGGTGGATCGGGAACCACTCCGCGGCCTCGATCTCGTCCTCCTTGAGGCGGAGCGTGGACGCGTCCGTGTGGCCCCGGTACACGAAGCCCAGGGTGTACGTCGGCTTCCCGGGGAAGCCGGAGTGGTACACGCCGAGGAGGCCGTCGAGGGTGATGTCCGCGCCGATCTCCTCCTCGACCTCGCGCTCCACCGCGACCTCGGGGGCCTCGCCGAAGTCCAGGAACCCGCCCGGCAGGTTCCAGTACCCCTTCGAGAACCCGCGCTTCGCTTTCACCATCAGGACGTCGTGGCCCCGCACGAGGGCGACCTCCGCGACGAGGCGGGGCATCGTCATGTACACGGCCTTCTTCACGAGGCCGTCCACGTCCGAGCGGGAGAACAGGTCGTCGCGGTTGAACCACTCCTCCGGATGGTACGCGAGGACGGGCTTCACGCGGCGGACGACCTCGGAGCCGAAGTCCATCCTCCCCGAGTCCACGACCTCGAACGGAAGCGTCTCGGACGCCTTCGGGAACCGCCACACGCCGCAGTCCTGCACGAGGTAGACCTGCCCGTCCGTCTCGACGAACAGGTGCTCCGGCTTCGCGCGCTTCGCCATCCGCACCGGCCCGAGAACCCGCGGCGGCGGATATACGCTTTCGCGGTCAGGGAGTGCGGGGAAAAAGGGGGGGAGCCCGCGAACCCGGTGGGAGCGGGCTCCGCCGACGGAGGGAATTCGTTCAGAGGCCTTCGTGCACGGGCTCGATGGCGTGGGGCGGGATCGGGGTCGGCGCCAGCGCGCCCGGCTTGACGGGGGTGATCGGCGGACCCGGCCGCACGAACGCGTTCGGGTCGAACGTCGGGTCGCCCCGGACGATCGGGACCTCGGGCATCGCGTCCACGTTCGGGTTCACGATCCCGACCTGGAGCGGCACGCCCGAGATGGGCTCCGCGCTCATCCCGGGGGCCATCACGCCGGACCCGACGGACGCGTCCACCCAAGACACGGGCTCGTGCGCCTTCGCCTGAGGCCCCGCCGTCGACGCGGTCGGGGAGATCGGCGGGAGCGGGAGCACCCCGTTCGCGGTGGAGTCGGTCACCGGCACGCCCGTCCCGGCGGTGGCGGCAGCCGTTGCGGTCGTCGTCTCGGCGGGGGCAACCTCGCCCGGCCGCGCCGACACGGCCAAGGCGTTCAGGGATAGGAGCACGGCCCCGAGGAGGAGCAGCGATCCGATCGTTCTCGTCTCGCGAGACATCACATTCCCTCGTCGCCTCCCGACTTGCGGGCGGACGTACTTGAGGGACCGCACCCGAAAATCGCGCGTGGTTCCCGCGGACGCGATTGCCCTAGCTCAATCGCGGACCTTGGACGCGATCGAGACGCCGTCCCGCAGCGGCACGATTACGGCGACCATCCTCGGGTCCGCGGCGAGCCGCTCGTTGTACTCGTGGATCACCTGCGTCTCGTCCCGCCGCGGGCGCTCCGCGACCCGCCCGCTCCATAGCACGTTGTCCGTCACGAGGAGCCCGCCGACCCGGAGCTTCGCGATGCAGTGCGGGAGGATGTCGACGTAGGACTTCTTGTCGATGTCGTTGAACACAAGGTCGAACGGTCCCTTGATCGGCGGCACGACCTCGAGCGCCGAGCCCGTGACGATTCGGACTCGCTTCGAGACGCCCGTGCGTTCGAAGTTGCGGCGTGCGATCTTCGCGGTCTCCGGGTCCCACTCCACCGTG
>DATBXC010000011.1:0-3030 GCA_036514455.1 Thermoplasmata archaeon
CCGCGGAGATGTGGCTCGCGGCGGGCCCGCCCTGCGAGTCCCGGTACCGCCGCCTCGCCCTCGGGGGTTGACCCCCGCCGAACGTTTATTACGGATGGGCGCCGCTTAGCGGGCCGATGCGGGTCCCAGAGGGCATCCGCACGATTCCCCTCCCCACGATGCTCCCGATCGGGCTCGTGAACGTATACCTCCTGGAGGGCGAGCCCCTCACGCTGGTCGACACGGGCCCCCGCCTCGAGGACGCGGAGGCCGCGCTCCGGAGGGGCCTGAAGGACCTCGGCCACTCCGTGGCGGACCTCGAGCAGATCCTCCTCACGCACGGCCACGTGGACCACACAGGGCTCGCGGAGACCCTCCGGGCGGAGTCCGGCGCGAAGCTCCTCGTCCCGGAGAGCGACCGGGCGATCGTGGAGCGGTTCGAGGAGACGTTCGCGGACCGCCGGAAGCGGTTCTCCCTGGAACTGACGAAGGCGGGCGCCCCGGAGGGGACGTGCGACCTCGTGGACGATTTCATGGAGTGGATCCGGGGCCTCGGCGGGCCCGCGCGGGTCGACGGCTCGATCCGCGAGGGCGACGTCATCCTGGCGGGCGGGCGCGAGCTGAAGGCCCTCCACACGCCGGGCCACTCCGCGGGATCGACGTGCTTCCTCACGGTGGAAGGCACGCTGTTCAGCGGGGACACGATCATCCGGGAGATCACGCCGAATACGGCCTTCGGTGGGGCGGACGGGGTGTCCGTGGGCCTCGTGGACTACCTCGCGTCCCTGCGCCGGCTGCAGGGGCTGCCCGTGGCGGACATCCTGCCGGGTCACCGGGAGGCCTTCACGGACGTGCGGCGGTACGCGGGCGAGTACCAGGCGAGGTTCGCGGCACGCCAGGCCGAGATCGTCCGGCTCCTGAAGCAGGGGCCGCAGACCCCGTTCGATCTCGTGGGCGGGCTCTTCGGGACCCTGCCCATCCAGGAGGTGCTGCTCGGCGTCACGGAGGTCCTCGGGCACCTCGAGGTGCTGACCGCGGAGGGCCTCGTCGTCTCCGACGAGAAATCCGGTCAGCGGGTGTTCGCGCTCGCGGCCGCGTCCCGCCCGCCTCGCGCGTAGGCGACCTCGCACTCCGATCCGAGGAAGCGGCCGACGTCCGCCGCCTCCGCCTCGATCCCCTCCCTCATGGCCCTGGAGAGAGGCGCGAAGGGCTCCACCCGCACGACGAGGCGGCGGCCCTTCCGTTCCGGCGTCCACACGCCCGTCACGCGCCCGTCCACGAGGACGGCGGCGGAGATCCAGCCCGCCTTCCGGTACACCCGCTTGTAGTGGGCCGCGTCCACGAGATGGACCTTGTCCCGGTGGCCCAGGAGGAACACGTCGAAGTTCGGGAGGAGGCGCACGACCGGGTCGCGCGCCTTCGCCCTCCGGAGGGCGGGGAGGTCGTCCTTGAGAATCCGTCCCGCCGATCCCTCGACGTCCACGGGAGCCGTCTCGTCCCGCATCGGTTCCCAGATCGCGCGGGCGTCGCCGATCGCCAGGTCCGCCCACCGCGCGAAATCGCGGAGCGTGGCGGGACCGTACGCGCCGAGGTACCGCCTCAGGAGGGCGGCCCCCGCCTCATCCGGCGGGACGTCCCGCCATCGCGGGACCCAGTCCCTCACCCGCACGAAGGTCACCTCGTTCCCCTTCTCGGGGCCGAAGCACACCCGCCCCCGAAGGCACGCGATCTGCACGACCCCGCCCCACGAGTGCTCGACCCACCGCCTCGCCTTCGGGCCGAGCCCCCTCGACACCCGCGACCCGAGCTCGCGTCGGGTCAGGGGCCCGCCCTCGAGAGCGGCGTCGACCGCGTCCACGATCGCGTCGATGTCCTTCATCGGGAGGCCCCTCCGGAGGATCCAGCCCGTGGAGCGCATCTCCCGCCGCGCGAGGGCTCCAAGGTACAGGGGCAGGTCGGCGGCGGGCAGGAGGTGGGCGGCGCCGCGCATCGCCCACGTCTTCACGAGGGTCCGGTCCCGCCCCAAGGCCCGCTCGACGTCCTCGGGCCGGAGTCCGGCCACGCGGGCCCGCAGCGCGAGCTGCGCGGCGGACATCACCTGAGCCTGGACCCCGCATACGTCGCCGACCACGCCCGCCATGGAGGATCTCGGAGCGCGGTGCGTGAGATGATGGCGGGCGAGGCGGAACGCCGCGATCCGGTCCCAACTGAGCAACGGAGCCTCGGCCACGTCCGCGTCACCCCGGCGCGCCCTTCGTCGCGAGGACCGCGGTCCTCGGGGAGTCCACGGTCCACGGCGTCCGGTCGAGGTCCGCGAGGATCTCGACCTCCGCGAAGCCCGCCTCTTGGGCCATCCGCCGGAGCTCCATCGGCGTGAAGACGCGCACGGAGTGGTGGTACTCCCGCTGCTGCCCGCCCTTGAGGTACAGGAGGGTGTTCTCGATCCGGCCCTCCTCGAGCTTCGAGGTCCGCGATTCCAGGAGGTGCCCGCCGTCGACCTCGCTCCAGTCGTGGGCCTGGAAGTGGCGGACGACCCACTCTCGGCTCATCACGTCGAGGAGGAAGCGGCCTCCGGGCTTGAGGGCGCCCGCGACCTCCCGCAGGACCCGCACGTGGTCCCGGTCCTCCGGGAAGTACCCGAAGCTCGTGTACACGCACAGGGCCGCGTCGAACGCGCCCCGGAAGGGGAGGGCCCGCATGTCCCCGCGCACGAAGGCGGCGGGAGCACCCCGCTCTGCGGCGATGTGCCGGCCATCCGCGAGATACGGGAGCGCGAGGTCGAGCCCGACCGACTTGACTCCACGGGCCGCGAGGGCCACCGCGTAGCGACCGTTCCCGCACGCGAGGTCCAGGACGCGGGCGCCTCTCGAGAGGCCGAGGAGGGCGATCACCTTGTCCGCGTTCTTCTCCGCGCGCTCCCAGCTGGCGGGGGTGAATAGGGCCTTGCCCATCACGTCGTCGAAGTACGTCGTCCACCAGCCCGTGGGACTCCCCCTCGAGCGCATCGCGGCCCGCGCGAATCAACGTTGCGCCCCGACCCACGAAAGGGCG
>DATBXC010000012.1:0-5475 GCA_036514455.1 Thermoplasmata archaeon
ACGGGGACGTGGTCGGGGTACGTCACCGCCATGGAGAGCCGGTACTCGACGTAGCGGGAGGTCCCCGCCATGGTGGAGCCGGAAGGGGTCGGGTACGCGGCGGACCACCCCGTCCAGGTGCCGTCCACCGGGGTCACGTCCCCGAGGCGCGTGGACACGGAGACGGTGGCGTCGTTCCCGAGCGTCACGCGGAGGTAGTCCACGTCGACGGTGTGGGCAGTTCCCGACAGGCCATCCGCGAACGTGAGGGCGAGCCGCACGTTGAGCGGGTACTCGAACGTCGGCGTGTAGGTGTCCTGTAGCGTCCACGCGGCTCCGTCCGGGCTCGTGTACGCGGTGAACGTCGTGCCCGTCCGCTGGACCCGGACCCACGCGGGGATCGGGTTCCCGCTCGCGACATCCACGCGGTTCGCGGAGACGGCGTCCGCGGTCGATCGGACCCGCCAGTTCACGACCCCGGCCGCGTTCATCTTCCAGACCGCGTACCAGTCTCGGGCGCCCACAAGGACCATGAGGCCCGCCTTCTGTCCGTTCACGGTCGGGTTCGAGCTGAAATTCATCGTCGCCGTGAAGTCACCGACGACGTCGTTCGCGAGGACGTTGCCGGTGAAGACCGCCCCGTTGAAATCCACCCCCGTGCTCGAGACGACGTGGAGGTGCCCGGGCGTGGAGGTGCCCACGTCGTAAGATCCGGGCGGGTTCGTCCACGTCCACTTCGGGTCCAGCGCCGGCCCGGAGAACTCGTCGGAGGCGAGGGAGCGCTCCGAGGCGTTCCAGGAGATCGTCTGCCAGGCGGCCGTCGTGCCGGGCCCGCCGACCTTGGAGACGTACTCGCCCGCCACTCCGAGGGCGCGGTACCAGATCTCGAGCCATGGCCGGCGGGTCGGATCCACGTTGTAGTCGGAGGAGTAGAACGTCTTGTCGGAGTCGGCGGCGGGGTTCGGTGCCTCGAGGAGGAGCCCGTAGTTCGGCGCACGGCCCCGGTACCAGAGGTCCGTGAGGACGGTCACGTTCCAGGTCTTCCAGCCCGCGGTGTTGTCCAACGTCCTCTGGTCCACCAGGTGCGGGTTGTAGTCCCCGCCTTGCGCGGCCCACGGCACCCCCGTGGAGCGGTCCGTCCAGGTCGCCTGGCCCTCGACCCACGAATTCGTTACGAGGCGGGCGCGACCGTTCACGTTGTTCCCGATACCCGCGCCCTGGTAGAGGCCGAGGGTCGCGTTCTCGATTACGACGTTCGCAGGGATCGAGGAGAGGTCGAACCGCAGGATGGGCTGGGACTGCGGGTTCCGGCCGTCGAGGACGAGCGTCGTGTCCGCGCCATGGTTCAACGCGGGGTTCGCCCGGTCGAGCCACGTGTCCTCCCCGGCCGCCCCGGGCTGGAGGATGACCGATTGGAGAGGCCCCGAGGAGGGCGACAGGGCGACCTCCCCCGGGAACTGCGTCCACGTGACGTTCGTCGCGGCGTCGGGGCCCGCGAAATCCGCCTGGGTCGTGCTGTTCCACCACGTCGTCTGCGGCAGGAGAGAGGCAGCGCTTCCCGCGATCTGCGTGCCGCTGAGCGCGTAATCCGCGGGGTTCGTGAAGTTCCACACGGCCGTGGTCGTGCCGTCGGGGTTGTCCGTGAGCCACGGGTCCGCGGAGGTCCGCGGGGGGAGGAAGGCGACCGCGGACGTGAGAAGAAGCAGGCTCGCTGCTAGGGCGCGCGCCGAAACGCGGTCCATTCCGTTGGCTCCCCCTTCGCCGGGGAGGATGCGGCCCCGGCTCGGGAATCGAAAAAACGACCCCTTTCCATTCTATATAACAGCGGCCCGCTGGTTATCTCTCCGGATAACAAGGGAGGGAACTGTCCGAGTCCTTGGGCTCGCCGGCGGCCTCAGAACCCGAGGTCCTCGCCGACGAGGACGAGGATGATTCGGCCGGGACGCTCGCGCTCGTAGATCACGAGCTTCCCGATGGAGCTCCCGGTGCCGCCCGCGGCCCGGATCCTCCGGTCCTCGAGGGGGAGCGCGACCTCCCGGACCCGCCGCAGCCCGTCCCCGAGGGTCGGGACGAGCTTGTTGACACCCGCCACCCAGATCACGCGGGGCGGGCCGTACGTGTAGAAGGCCTGGCGGCTCCCGCTCGCGTCCGCACCGATGACCTCACCTGTCTCGCAGATCGCCTGCACGCTCCCGAGGAAGACGTCCGCGTCCACGGAGAGCCTCGCCCGTAGCCGGGCCCGGCGGGCCGGGTCGTTCTCCGCCTGCCACTCCGCGTTCAGGTACCGGTACCCGAAGTCCGGCCGTTTCATTGCGTCCACGAAGCCGATCTCGTTCAGCGTCGTGGAGGTCCCGTGGGCGACGGCCGCGCCCTTCGGGATCCGCTCCAGGAGTTCCGCGAGTGCCGCGACGCGGTCCTTCACGAATGTGCAGGAGACGCCCCGCGCCTCGAGCGCGGCGAGCGTCCGCTCGACACGGCCGCGCTCCTCCACGGTCAGGCCCTCGGCACCGGTCTCCATGCGATCGCGCTCCCGCGGGCTGGCGGGCGGGCCCAACTCCCGCGGCGCCCGCCTACGGGCTGCCCTCGAGATGGAGCAGCCGCCGCTTCCACGCGAGCCCTCCCGTGAACCCGCCGAGCCCGTCCGACGCGACGACGCGGTGGCACGGAATCACGATGCACGCGGGGTTCTTCCCCAGGGCGTTGCCGACGGCCCGCGACGCGCCGGGCTTCCCGATCGCCCGCGCGATGTCGCCGTACGTCCGCACCTCGCCCGGCGGGATCCGTCGGGTCGCCGCGTACACCTTCCGCTCGAACTCCGTGTACCCGGAGAGGTCCACGTCGTACCTGCCGAAGTCCACGGACTCGCCGGAGAAGTAGCGGGCGAGGTCCCGCGCGACGGGGGTGCTCACCGCCTGCGGCCGGCCGCGGGCACCGAGGTGGACCTCCTGCACGACGCCGCCGTCGGTCTGGACCGCCACGGACCCGATGGGGGTCTGGAAGATCTCCTTCATGGGCATCGGGGCGGAGAAGCCGGCGGGACGTATCTGCCTTACGCCTTCGAAGGGCGGTCCGCCCCGCCCGAGAACGCCTGGACCAGCTCGACGCGGTCCCCGTCCTTCAGTGGGAGGGACCGTACGCCCTCGACGAACATTTCCTCGTTGATCGCGACGTTCACGAGGGAGTCTTGGCCCTCGAGGCTTTTCCGGAGCTCGGGGAACCGCCGGCCGAGGTGGTCCAGGAGCGCGCCCACGTCGTGCACCTCCTCGGCGACCGTCACTGCGCCCTCCGGGAGGTCCACGATCGCCCGCGGGATGCGGACCGTCACGTTGAACCCGAAGACGATCCGGTTCAGCTCCTCCCGCCACGCGAGCGTCGGGATGCCCTCCGCGTCGAGCCGGCAGAGGCGGTAGAAGCGGTCCAGCGCCGCCTCGAACTCCATTCGGTCCAGCTTCTCGCCCTTGTACGGCCCGCCCTTCACGGGCTCTTCGAACCACCGGTCCGGGCACACGTCGTCCTTCCGCCGCACGCCGAGGCTGTGGTTGATCATCCGCTCGATCCCTCGGATGTTCGACCCGATTGCCTGGAGGTGCTCGAGGTCGTACCCCAGGCCCGCCGCGTTCCGGATCTGCTCGACGAACTGCTCGTATCCCGGGAGGTTCGGGGAGTTGAACAGCTTCGTCGTGAAGCGGCACATCCCCACGGAGTCGCCGACCGCGTAGATGTCCTCGCATGCCTTCACCGCGAGCTCCTTGCCCTCGTAGGAGTTCGGCTTCGCGCTCACGGGCCCGCCGTAGAGCCGCGCCTTGTACTCCGGGTCGTCGTTGACCCGCGCGTTGATCTCCAGGGTGACGCGGTTCCGCAGGTGGTCGAAGCCGCGGGTCGCGACCGCGAGGCCCAGCGCGAACGCCTTCAGGATCCGTGCGTCGTGCGGGTCGCTTTGCATCGTCCGCTTCACGGTCATCCGGTACTTCAGCGCCTCCGGCGGATAGAAGCCCGCGTCCACGGCCCCGCTCCCCGCGGCGATCGCCCGCCCGAAGCCTTCCCTCTTGGCGGTGAGGAACAGGAGCTCCGCGACCGCCGGGGCGTTCCCCCAGGTGAGGTCGAGGCCGCCCGTCTCCTTCTGCGTGAGGATCCCCCGCTGGTACAGCTCCATCGCCCAGCTCAGGTTCCCGCCCGTCGCGGACGTGTCGAGCCCGAGGTCGTTGCAGATGTTGTTCAGGTAGATTACGACCTGCGGCGTCGTGTTCCCGATGTTCGGCCCGAGCTTGCCGACCGTGACGTACTCGGGGCCGTCGCCCTTCAGGTAGCGGAGGCCGTCGTGGCCGAGGGAGGTCACGTGCTCCACGAGCCGGACGAGGTCGGGGTCCTCCGGGTACACGGACGTGACGTCGTTCATCGGGCGGCAGTTCACGGGGCACCGGAAGCACCCGTTCATGTCCGGCCGGAAGGGGTCGAAGTTCTCCGAGTCGAGGGCGTCGACCCACACGGTTTCCTGGTTGTTCTTCGTGGCCATGGCCCAGATCTGGCGGGACGGCTTGTACAGGAAGGGCGTGCCGCGCTCATGGAGGATCCTCCCGACGCCCGTGTTCATGAACTGGCGGGCGATGTCCCGGTTCGTCAGCGGGACCTTGGCGGGGTCCGCGTAGTCGATGCGGAGGAGGTTCTTGATCACGACGGCCTTGAGGTTCAGGGAGCCCATCTTCGCACCGCCCCCGCCCCGCGCGTGCAGGGACTTCGGGCCCGCCATCACCCCCGCGATCCGGACGCCGTTCTCCCCGGCCCGCGTGATGTTGATCATCGCGAGGTCCCGCTCCCACGCGCCGTGGAAATCCGCCGCGATCCGGGCCCGCATGTCGACGTTGTCGAGGCCCCAGTACGGCGTCGCGTCCCGGAACTCCACCTCGCCGCCCGTGATGAACAGGAGCGTGGGCTGCGCCGCGCGCCCGTACAGCACGAGGTGGTCGATCCCGTTCAGCTTCAGGAAGGAGGGGAAGTAGTCCCCCGCGTTCGAGTCCAGGAGGATCTTCGAGTCCGGGGACCACGACGTGAGGTTCCCGCGGGAGGCGCTCGGGATGATCCCCGTAGCGATCCCCGCGCCGTAGATCAGCGGGGTCTCGGGGCTCAGGGGCGACTCGTTGGGGTCGAGCAGGTTCGCGAGGTAGAACATGTTCATCCCGCGACCGCCGAGGAAGCAGTCCACGGCCTGCCTCGGGGCGAAGCCTTCTCGGACGTCCTGTCGCTCCAGGTCGACGAAGAGCGTGCGGCCCTGGCTGGGGAACTGGCGATCCGTGGCGAGTCTTGCCAGTAGGCGATGGACCCGCTCGCGGATCATCTCCGGTGGAAAGGCGACGCGGGCTTAAACCGTTTCCGCGTGCGCCCTCCCATTCCGCCGCGGGAAAGCTGTGACGTGGCTATCCGCCCTTTGCATGGCGCAGCTCCTCCTGGGCCTTCCGGAGCTTCTCCTCCCGGTCCAGGAGGTCGAGGGCCTTCTGCTGG
>DATBXC010000013.1:0-3497 GCA_036514455.1 Thermoplasmata archaeon
ATCTTCACGAGGATCTTGCGGTTCCCGAAGTAGAGGTCGTCCACCACGTTCTCGAGGCGGCGGACCTCGTCCCGCGTCCGCAGCATCCGGTCGTAGTCCGTCCCGTACGCCTCCATCATGTCCATCAGGGCGCGGGCGCAGTCGAGGGCGTTCTTCGTCATCTCCTTGAACGCGCTCCACACCTCGGGCGGGATCGAGATCCCCGTCTCCAGGAGGAGGTCGATGTTCTTCCCGGAGACCTTCAGCCAGTCCGCGATCATGTCCACGGACGAGACGAGTCGCATCAAATCCTCGCGGTCCTTGGCGGGGAGCTCGCCGCGGCTGAGCTCCTCCACGAGGCGGATCTCCGCGTTGTCCGCGGCCTTCTCGTTCATCGAGAGCCGCTTGAAGGCGCTCGCCATCTCCTCCGTCCGGCCGCGGATCGCCGCGCCGACGAGGTTGTCGAGCTCCTCCGCCGTGTCGACGACCTTCTTCATGTGCTCCCGGGCCATCGTCAGCGCCCGGGATTCCCTTCGCGTCCGAAACCACTCGAGCTGGCCTTTCTCACTCAAGCCTCAGCGCCTCCTGGAGCCCCATGTAGGGGCGGGGATACACCAGGACGCTCGTCTCGTTGAACGAGACCATAACGTCCCGGTCCGTATTTAGGCTTTGAGAGGAAGGGAGATCGATGGAGACGACGTCGTCCGTGAACAGGCGGACGATGAGCCGCTTCGTCGATCCGAGGAACCGCGCGCCCTGGATCCGCCCGGGAATCACGTTCCCGAACCCGTCCCGCGCGACCGCCAGCGACTCCGGGCGCGCGGCGACGACGACGGGGTCCCCGACCAGGAGCCGTTCCGCGCGGACGCGGAGCTGATGGCCGTTCCGGAACTCCACGAAGGCCCACCCCCCGACGATCCTTGCCACGGAGCCCTCGAGGAAGTTGTTCTCCCCGACGAAGTTCGCCGTGAAGAGGTCCTTCGGGCGCTCGTACAGCGCCTCGGGGGCGTCCGCCTCCACGATCCGGCCCTTCCGCATCACGACGACGCGGTCCGCCACGGACATCGCCTCCTCCTGGTCGTGGGTCACGTGGATCGCCGTGAGCCCGAGGTCCTTCACGACCCGCCGCAGCGCGTACCGGAGGTCGAGTCGCACGCGGGTGTCGAGGGCGGACAGCGGCTCGTCGAGGATCAGGAGCTTCGCCTTGTTCGCGAGGGCGCGCGCGAGCCCGGCCTTCTGCTGGGCCCCGCCGCTGAGCTCGCTGGGGAACATCCCGCGCTCGTCGAGCATCTCGACGAGCTCCAGGACCTCCCGCCCCACGCGCTGAATCTCGGGGGGCGGCCGGGCCCGCACCCAGGGGCCGTACGTCGCGTTCCGCCACACGTCCATGTGGGGGAACAGGACGATGTTCTGGAACACGTACCCGAGGTCTCGCTCCTCCACCGGCACGCCCGTGACGTCCCGGCCGTCGACCCGGACGCGGCCCGCGGTGGGCTCCCACAGGCCGGAGAGGATCTTGATCAGGGTCGTCTTCCCGCACCCGCTGGGCCCCAGGATCGCGAGGTACTCGCCGTCCTCGACCGCGAGGTCGCACGCCTCCAGGGCGGTGACGCGCCCGAACCGCTTCCGGATGCCGACCGCCTCCACCCGCGGCACGTCACTCGACCTCCAAGGCGGCCGAGACGCCGCCGGCCGGCATCGGGAACAGGAGGATGTCCTCCTCGGGCATGACGACGAACACCCGCTCGCCCTCCCGTACCCATCGGGCCTGCGCGGTGAGCGGCTTCACCTTCAGGGGCCCGAGTTCGCCCGCGTCGACCTCGAGGGAGATCCGGCGGCCCATGAAGAGCCTCCGCCGGACGACGCCTTCGACACCCTGCCCCGCGCGCCAGTCCGGCGGCGCCACCCTGCATGACTCCGCGCGGATCCCCGCGAGGACGCGGCCCGTGAGGCCCGCGCGCGCGGACGCGAGGAGGTTCGTCCCTCCCGCCGCGAGGCGCGCGGTGCCGTCCTCCGACGGGAACGCCGTCGCCTCGAAGAAGCTCATCTCCCCGAGGAAGTTCGCGACGAACGCCGACGAGGGCCGCGCGTAGATGTCCTCCGCGGTCCCGACCTCGAGGAGCTGCCCGCCCCGGAGGACCGCGATCCGGTCCGCCAGGATCAGGGCCTCCTCCTGGTCGTGGGTCACGTGCACGGTCGTCGTGCCCACGTGCTGGATCAGGCCGCGCAGCTCGTTCCGGAGCTCGATCCGGAGGCGTGCGTCGAGGGCGCGGAGGGGCTCGTCGAGGAGCAGGACCTCCGCGTCCGCCGCCAGCGCGCGCGCGAGCGCGCACCGCTGCTGCATCCCGCCGCTGAGCTCCCGCGGGTACGCCTCCGCGCGGTCGATCAGGCGGACCATGGAGAGCATCTCTCGGGCGAGGAGGTCCCGCTGCTCCTTGGGCCAGCCCTTCACGGTCGGAGAGAACGTCGCGTTCTCCCACACCGTCATCCGCTCGAAGAGGGCGTATGTCTGGGGCATGTACGCGACCCCCCGCGCGTCCGGCGGCATGCGGGTCACGTCTCGTCCGCCGATCACGACCCGCCCGCGGTCCGGGGCGAGGAGGCCCGCAATCGTCCGGAGCAGCGTCGTCTTGCCCGCCCCGCTCGGGCCCAGGACAACGAGGTACTCCCCGTTGCGGATTGTAAGGTCCATGTCCCGCAGGGCGCGCTTCGAGCCGAAGGATTTCGAGACCCGGTCCAGCACGACCTCAGCCACGGGCGCGCCTCCGTTCGAGGACGAGCCGCAGGAACAGGATCGCCGCGAAGGAGACGAACAGGAGGGCGAGCTGGGCCAGGGCGGCTTGGTAGTAGTCCTTCGTCTGGGTGATTAGGTTCACGATGTATATCGGGACCGTCTCCGTCGTCGTGGACACGGCCTGGGTCGCGCCCGTCTCGCCGAGGGAGCGCGTGAATGCCATGATCGAGCCCGCGAGGATTGCGGGGCGGATCGCGGGGAACAGGACGCGCCGGAAGACCTGCACGGGCCTCGCGCCGAGGGTCCGCGCGGTCTCCTCCGTCGCAGGGTCGAGCTGCTCGAGGGCGCCGACGGCATTCCGGACGACGAACGGGAACGTGAAGGCGACATGGGCGAAGGTCACGAGCACGACGTCGGACGGCACGATCGTCCTCTGGGAGCCCCAGAACAGGCTCAGGGAGATCCCGAGGGCCGCGCTCGGGACGATGTACGGGATGTTCACGAGGGCGTCAAGGGCCTTGCCCAGACGGCGGAACCGGCCGCGGGTGATGAGGATCGCGAGGGGCACGCCCGTCGCCAGATCGATCGCCGTCGCGACCCCTCCGACGAGGAAGGACACGCCGACCGCGTTCCAGAAGCGGCCCCAGTTCACGTCCGACGGCGGGGCGACCGCCAGGAAGGTAAGGAAGAAGAAGGAAGGGACGAGGATGAAGACGACGAGGAAGGCCATCGCGCCCACGTTCCGGAGCCGGGGATACGGCGGGCCGCTGAGCTTCCGCTCCAG
>DATBXC010000014.1:0-2153 GCA_036514455.1 Thermoplasmata archaeon
GGAAGCCATGGGGACCCGGTCCCGGGACCTCGCCGCCGCGCAGGCGCAGCTCGCGGAGGAGCAGAAGCAGCTCCGCGAGGTGTACGAGGCGGTCCAGGGGGAGATGCTGAAGGTCTCGACCGCGCGGCGGGAGTTCGACGAGACCGTCGAGGCGGGCGTCGCCCGCGAGAAGGCCCTCGCGGAGCGGGACGCGCACTCCGGTGCATGGGAGGCCCGCCTCCAGGGGCGGGAGGCCGCCGCGGAGGCGCGGAGGACCGAGCTCGAGGCCGCGGCCGCGGAGATCGAGGAGAAGGCGAAGGCGATTCGGGAGTCTGCTCGGACCGTCGCGAAGGCGGAGGCCGAGGTCCGGCGGAGGGCGGAGGAGGTCCGCGCGAAGGAGGACGCGCACGCGGAGGCGTCGGAGTCTCACGATCACTCGAGGAAGGAGCTCGACCGGATGCGCTCGAAGCTCGACCGGGAACGGCGGGCTGTGGAGCGGGACGCAGAGCGCGTGAAGCGGAGGACGACCGCCGTCGAGAAGGAGCGGGCGGCCCTCGGCAAGGCCCGCAAGGACGTGACGCTGCGCGCCGCGAAGGTGGAGTCGTTGGAGAGGACGCTCTCGGCCGGACGCTCCCGCCTCAAGGACCACGCGACCCGCGTCGTCCGTGCGGAGCGGGCGGCACTCCTCCGGGCGCGGGACCTCGACGCCCGCGAGGCGGACCTGGAAGCCCGCGAGAAGACCCTGCTCCGGTCGTCCAAGGAGGTCGAGGCGGGCGGGGCCGAGTTCGAGGCTCGGGAGCGGGCCCTCGTCGAGCGGGAGGAGGTGGTCGCCGCCAAGGAGGCGGCCCTCGCCGCGGCCGAGGAGGGCGCCGCGGACCGGGCCCAGTCCCTTGAGCGGGAGTTCACGGAGAGGGAGACCACCGTCGCCGCCCGCGAGACGAAGGTGCGGGCGGACGAACAGGCGATCGGCTCGAAGGCCCGCGAACTCGAGATTCTCGAGGAGCATCTCGCCGCGGGCCAGGTCGCCGTCCGCAAAGTGCGCGAGGAGGCCGAAAAGGCCCAGGCCTCGGCGCTGGTCGAGACCCGGAAGGTCGAGCGGGAGCGGGCGGCCCTCACCCGCCGTCAGGTCCGCCTCTCGAAGGAGTTGGAGGCGCGCGAGGAGCGTGTGCGGGAGGCGGAGCAGGACGTCGAGGCGCGGCAGACCACGCTCGAGGATGCGGAGTCACGCCTCTCCCGCCGGGCGGAGGCGCTCGAGGCCCGCGAGGCGAAGCTCGAGGCCGCCCAGGCGAAAGCCGAGGAGGACCGCAAGGCTCGCGACGAGCGGACCGCGAAGAAGCGAGACGAGCTCGAACGGCGGGAGGTTGCGCTCAAGGAACAGGCGGAGGTTCTGGACGCGGAGAGGGAGAAGCTCCGGTCCACCCGGGAGGACCTGCAGGGCCGGGCCGCGTCCCTCAAGGAACGAGAGCGGAAGCTGCGGGAGCTCGAGGCGGACCTCGACCGCAGGCGCTCCGAGATCGAGCGGATCCGCGAAGGGCTCAAGAAGCTGTAGACCTTCCCACGGACCGCGTGATCATCACCCTCACGACAGACTTCGGCCCCGGCCCATACGTCGCGGCGATGAAGGGCGTGATCCTCGAGATCGACCCGGAGGCCACGATCATCGACCTGGACCACTCCGTGGACGCGCAGGACATCCGCCAGGGTGCGTACGCGATTCTCTCCGCCGCTCCGTACTTCCCGTTCGCAATCCACGTCGGCGTCGTAGACCCGGGCGTCGGGACCGCCCGCCGCGCGATCGCGATCGCCTGCGAGGGCGCGCTGTTCGTCGGGCCCGACAACGGACTGCTGATCCCCGCCGCGAACGCGTTCGGGATCAAGGAGGTCCGCCACCTCACGAATCGGACCTACATGCTGGAGCGGGCCTCGTACGTCTTCCACGGGCGGGACATCTTCGCCCCGGTCGCCGCCCATCTCTCGAAGGGCGCGAAGCTCGCGGACATGGGGCCCGCGATTGAGGACTACGTGAGGCTGGACTTCGGCACGCCGCAGGCGGACGATTCGGGCGTGCGGGGCGAGGTCCTGACCGTGGACCGGTTCGGGAACATTATCACAAACATCCCGCGCTGGGTGATCTCGGAGCGGTGGCGGTTCAACCAGGACTTCGACGTCTCGAT
>DATBXC010000015.1:0-2828 GCA_036514455.1 Thermoplasmata archaeon
CTCGACGACAAGCACAGCTTCGTGGACGTCCACGCGGTCGACACGAGCAAGGCGTACGACAAGGTCCGCGCGGGGGAGTGGGTCGCGGGCACCCTGATCGTGTTCGGCTCCCTGAAGCGGGTGTGGCGGGGGGCGATCGCGATGGACCGGCCGGTCCTCGAGGACGGCACCCGGCTCACGGGCCAGGTGAGCCTCGGGGACCAGCACGCGCAGGTCGACTTCGGGCTGTTCAAGGCCTTTCTGCGGTTCGAGAACGCGGCGCAGATGGCGCGGGTCCTGAAGTACGAGGGGATCCGGGAGGGCGCGTTCGTCGCGACGGACGTGCAGGTGGACATCGCGGCCGACCGCTGGGGCCGGAAGGACGACATCCTCCGCGGAAAGGGGCGGCGGTGATTCCCGCTCACGACTTCGACTTCCGGTCTACCGCGAGCTGCGCGAAGTGCTGCGCCTCCAGCAGGAACCCGTTCCGGTAGGGCTTGTCGAGCTGTTCCACGAGGACGCGCTTCGCGGCCCGCACCGCGGGCCACGGCCTCGCGGCGATCTTGCGCGCGAGGTCTTCGGCCCCCGCCATCGCCCCGCCCTTCGGCACGACGCGGTTCACGAAGCCCATCGCGGCCGCGTCGCCGGCCCCAATCGGCGCGCCCGTCAGGATTGCCTCGCGGGCCCTCGCCCGCCCGAGCGCGTGGCGGAGCCTCTGGGTCCCACCGAAGAACGGGATCCAGCCCTCGCCGACCTCGGGGCTCTCGAACCGCGCGTCCTCCGCCGCCACGAGCAGGTCGCATGCGAGCGCGAGGTCGAGTCCCCCGCCCCGCGCGACGCCCTCCACCGCCGCGACCCACACCTTCTCGGAGTGCTCGATTCGCCACGCGAGGTCCTGGCCCGCCTGGGCCGCGGCGAGCAGGGACTTCGGGTCCATGGCCTCCAGGGCCCTCAGGTCCGACCCGCCGCAGAACGTCCCGCCCGCCCCGGAGAGCACCGCGGCCCGCACCCCGGGGTCCTTGCCCGCCCCTGCTACCGCCTCCGCGAGGCCCGACACGAGCGTGGGCGTGAGCGCGTTCTCCGGCGGCCGGTCGATGACGAGGCGGGCGATCGGCGGTTCAAGGATGACCCGGACGGCGCCGCTCACGGGCGCGCGATGGAATCGTGTCGGAAAAGGTTTCGGCCTCTCGCCCGCCTCCCGGGACGGGCGAGAGGTCCCGCGCTGGCCGTCCGCGAGGCCCGCGCGCAGAGCGCGTCTACTCGAACTCGCCGCGGGAGATCGCGATCAGGATCAGGCCGATCAGGGCGAGCAGGCTCGCCTCGAAGAAGAACCACCCGAGCAGGAACAGGCCCAGGATGCCGCCGATCAGGGCGAGGGCCCACATCTTCCGCCGGATCGCCATGATTCCGCCGAGCAGCGCGAGGATCCCGAAGATGATCTCGATCGCGCCGCATACCGCGACGATTCCCCCGATGAACGCGAAGGGGCTTCCGGAGGTGAGCGAGGCGACCACGAACGCGAGATACGCCCACGCGGATATGCCGTCGATCCCTGCAACAATCAGGAAGACACCACCGATGATGGGCATAATCGTCTTCCGCTTGGGCGGGGGCCCGTAGGCCATCGGGGGCGCCATGGGAGGCGGTCCGTACGCAGGCGGGGGTCCGTACGCGGGCGGAGGCATAGTACCGGGGGGTGCGCTCATGGAGAGCGGCATGCAGGTCTCATTACTTAAAATTAGGGTAGGGGAATAATAAGGGGTCCGCGGGGGTCCGGGGCATCCTTTATCGGTAGGGCGCGCCTTCCCGAGCGGGGGACAACGATGGACCGGCCTTGGTTCAGGCACTGGCCCGAGGGCGTTCCCAGGACGATCGCATACCCGGAATCCGGGGTCGCGGCGCTCCTGGCGAAGGCCGCGAAGGACTTCCCGGGCGCCGTCGCGACGCGGTTCTACGGGAAGGAGATGGCGTACCGCGAGCTCGACGCGGCCGCGAGCCGGTTCGCGGGCGGGCTCCGCCGGATCGGCGTGAAGGCGGGGGACCGGATCTCCGTCCTGATGCCGAACTGCCCACAGTTCGTGATCGCGTTCTTCGGGATCCTCCGCGCGGGCGCGGTCGTCGTCCAGACGAACCCGCTGTACACACCGCGGGAGCTCGAGGAGATGTACCGCGACGCGGGCGTCGAGACCGTCGTGTGCGTGGACCTGTTCTTCAAGAACGTCGCGAAGGCCAAGGATTCGACCGGCGTGAAGCGGGTCGTCGTCACGGACATCAAGGAGTACCTCCCGGGCCTCCTCGCGGCGCTGTACCCGATCAAGAAGAAGAAGGACCACGGGAAGATCGTGATCCCGGAGGCCCCGTGGGTCCACGGGTTCCAGGCGCTCCTCGCCGCGGGGCCGCTCACCGTCGAACCGGCGGACGTGGACGACGTCGCGGTCCTCCAGTACACGGGCGGGACGACGGGCACGCCGAAAGGCGCGATGCTCACACACCGGAACCTCGTCGTGAACACGCACCAGGCGATCGCGTGGTTCCCGGGCCTGACGCCCGGCCGGGAGGTGTTCATGTGCGCGATCCCGTTCTTCCACGTGTACGGGCTTACGACCGCGCTCCTCGGGGCCGTCCACATCGCGGCGAAGATGGTGCTGCACCCGAACCCGCGGGAGATCGAGGCGATCATGAAGCTGATCACGAAGACGAAGCCCACGATCTTCCCCGGCGTCCCGACGATGTACGTCGCGATCGTGAACCACCCGAAGATCGCGAAGTACGACATGAAGTCCGTGAAGGCGTGCATCGCGGGCGCCGCCCCGCTCCCGCCCGAGGTCCGCCGGAGGTTCGAGTCGATC
>DATBXC010000016.1:0-2058 GCA_036514455.1 Thermoplasmata archaeon
CGTCACGGAGATGCAGGTCCGCGCGATCTTCGAGGCGGCGTGCGGGCTGAAGAAGGCGGGCGAGGACCCGCATCCCGAGATCATGATTCCCCTCGTGGGCCACGTGAACGAGCTCCGGGTCGAGCGGGAGAAGCTCGAGCGGGTCGCGAAGCAGGTGATGGAGGAGCAGGGGATCCGCGTGGACTACAAGTTCGGGACGATGATCGAGGTCCCCCGCGGCGCGCTCACCGCGGACGAGATCGCGCTGCACGCGGAGTTCTTCTCCTTCGGCACGAACGACCTCACCCAGATGACGTTCGGGTACAGCCGGGACGACGCGGAGGGCAAGTTCCTCATGGCGTACGTGCAGCGCGGGATCCTCCCGGCGAACCCGTTCCAGACCCTGGACCGGGCCGGCGTGGGGCAACTCATGCGGACGGCCGTGGAGAAGGGCCGGAAGGCCCGCCCGGACCTGAAGATCGGGATCTGCGGCGAGCACGGCGAGGACCCGGAGAGCATCGCGTTCTGCCACGAGCTCGGCCTGAAGTATGTCTCGTGCTCGCCCTTCCGCGTGCCCGTCGCCCGCCTCGCCGCGGCCCACGCGGCCCTCCGCGAGAAGGCGGGGCCCAAGGGGACGGATTGAGTGGACCTCCCCTGGCTCGCTCTCCAGGCGGAGGACGTGACCCTGGTGGGCCTCCTCGTCCTCTTCGCGTTCCTCCCGCCAATCCTCTTCGCGACGTGGATCCGGAACACGGAGCGGTACGGGCGGGAGCCGTGGTGGGCGATCGCCCGCGCGTTCCTCTGGGGCGCCGTGTTCGCGGTGATCATCGGGGCCACCCTCAGCCTCGTCCTCGTGTTCCTGATCGAGAACGTCACCCCGGTGTACGAGATCCTCGCGCGGAGGGGCTTCGACCCGGGGACGATCGTCCTCGCCCTCGTCGTCGCGCCGTTCACGGAGGAGCTCGCGAAGGCGTTCGGCGTTTGGCGGACGGGCGACACGATCCGGGAGCCGGAGGACGGCCTGGTGTACGGCGCCACGTGCGGGCTCGGCTTCAGCGCGACGGAGAACCTCCTGTACGGGGCCTGGGCCCTGACGATGGCGGGGTTCTGGGCGTTCCTCGTCCTGATCGCCGTGCGGTCCGTGTCGTCCTCGCTGCTCCACGCGTCCGCGACGAGCCTCACCGGCTACGGGATCGCGCGGCGGAAGCTGTGGGGCCCGCGGTTCTCCGTGCTCCCGTGGTACCTGGGCGCGGTCGCGATCCACGCGGGGTTCAACGGGCTCGCGTCCCTCGGCGTCTTGTACATGGGCGCGTACGGGGAGGGGCTCGGGGCCCTGTTCGTGCTCGCCTCGGCGGTGATCCTCGCGCTCATCGCGATCAGCCTGGTCCGCGGGAAGATCCTGGAGCACGAGGGGCGGGAGGACTGGGCCCGATGACGGGGCTCCGGATCGCGGGCCGGCGGCTCCGGCCCGGCAAGATCCTGTGCGTGGCCCGGAACTATCCCGAGCACGCGAAGGAGAGCGGGGCCGAGGTCCCTGCGGAGCCCGTGTTCTTCCTGAAGCCCACCACGGCCCTGCTCGAGCCGGGCGGGACGATCCTCCTCCCGCCCCAGTCGCGACGGGTGGAGGTGGAGTGCGAGCTCGCCGTCGTCCTGTCCGGCGGCGGGCGGGACATCCGGAGGGAGGAGGCGCTGCGCCACGTCCTCGGGTACGCGGTGATTTTCGACATGACGGCGCGGGACCTGCAGGCCGAGGCGAGAGCGAAGGGCCTGCCGTGGACGACCGCGAAAGGCTTCGACACGTTCGCGCCGATCTCGGAGATGGCACCCGCCGGTGCGGTGGGCGACCCCGACGGCCTCGCAATCCGCCTCGAGGTGAACGGCCTTGTGGCCCAGGATGGGAACACCAGGGAGATGGTGCACAAGGTGCCGGACCTGATCCACCACGCGTCCCGCATCATGACCCTGGAGCGCGGGGACGTGATCGCGACGGGGACGCCCGGGGGCGTGCGGGAGGTCCGCGACGGCGACGTGCTCGTCGGGACAATCGAGCGGGTGGGGCGGCTCGAGGCCCGCGTCGCG
>DATBXC010000017.1:0-8824 GCA_036514455.1 Thermoplasmata archaeon
CCCGCGCTTCTGCATCGCGTCCGCGAGGTTCGGCGTGGAGACCTTGAGGAACGCCTCGCGGACCTCCGCCTCGCCGTACTTCTTGTACAGCCCGGAGGGGATCGCCTTGCGCTCCTTCATCGCCCTCTTGATCGTCCGGGCGGCCTCCGCGACCCTCTCCGCCTTGATGATCGCCCCGCCCACGATGATGATCGACGCGCCCGCCTCGATCGCCTGGGCCACGGTCTCCGAGTTCAGCCCGCCCGCCACGGCGACGGGGATCGACGCGGCCTTGCACACCGCCCTCAGCTCCTCGAGCGGCGTGTGCGCGATCATCTGCTCGTCGATGCTCACGTGCATGTTCAGGTAGTCCACGCCGAGCCGCTCGAGCTCCTTCGCCCGCTTCGGCTTGTCCTCCACCCGCATCAGGTCGACCATGATCTTCGCGCCGTACCGGCGGGCCGCCTTCACCGCCTCCGCGATCGTGGCGTCGTCTGTCACGCCCATGATCGTGATCACGTTCGCGCCCGCCTTCGCGGCGATCTCGACCTCGAGCGCGCCCGTGTCCATCGTCTTGATGTCCGCGACGATCGTCTTGTCCGGGAACGCCCTCCGGAGCTGGCGGACGACCTCCACGCCCTCGGACTTCACGAGGGGCGTCCCCGCCTCGATCCAGTCCGCCCCGCCCTCGACCGCCTCCTTCGCGGCCTGGAGCGCACGCCTCGCGTGCATGAAGTCGAGGGCGACCTGGAGGACGGGATTCATGGCTCCAGAGCTACACGCCGGAGGGCGTAAAAACGTATCGCGGACGCCCCGGGGTGGCAGAGCCCCGCCCCCGTTACCGGTAGAATTGGGGAAAACGATTCATACCCGCAGGTTCGTCCGGGAGGCGGAAGGATCTCCATGCGCGGGGTTTCCGTGGGAATCGCGGGGGTGCTCGTCGTCGCCGCCCTTGTGGGGTTGCTGTTCGCACCCGCCGCATCCGCGACGCGGTACGACATCGACGTCACGAAGACGATCCGTGGCTACACGATCCACGTCGTCGGCTGGATTGACGTGGACCAGCCGGCGAAGACGGTCACGGGCCACCTCCACGTCACGGTGATGGACCCGACCGGAAAGGTCGTCTTCGACAGGGTCTACGACTTCGTGTTCACCTGGAGCTCCCGTCCGGGACCGATCACGCTGTTCCTTCCGGGGGCGGGCGTCGTCCTGACGATCTCGTTCGCGAGCATGGGCGGGATCGCGGTCACGGTTGCCCCCGTCCTCGTGCCGAGCCCGCTGACGCCCCAGACCTACCGGTCGGACCGCGTCCAGTGATTCCGGACGCCGAGCAACGAGCCCGAAAACCCTAAAGGGAGCCAGCACCTTCCGCGGCCCCGATGGCCCCCCGCGAGCGGGAGGAACCCGAGGAACGCGAACGTTGCATCACGGGAATCGACGGCCTCGACAACATCCTGAACGGCGGGATCCCGCGCGGGAACACGGTCCTCGTGACGGGGAGCGTCGGCACGGGCAAGACCTCCCTCTGCCTGGAGTTCCTCGTCCACGGCGCGATCGTCGGGGAGAACTCCCTGTACATCAGCGTCACGGAGAGCGCGGACAAGCTCCTCTCGAACATCATCCCGTACGACTTCTTCGACCGCAAGCTGATCAAGGACGGCCGGCTCGTGTTCATCGACCTCCCCGTGATCTACGAGCGGCTCGGCCTGGAGAAGCTCGAGTTCGACTTCGAGGAGGTGAACATCCTCATCACCGCGATCGGCAACATCGTCGACGAGCTCGCGATCAAGCGGCTGTGCATCGACTCGATCACCTCCGTGTGCTACCGCCTGAGGACCCAGGAGAACATCCGGGACTTCATCCTGAAGCTCGGCTCGATGCTCAGCTCCCGCGGGTGCACGTCCCTCCTCGTCAGCGAGATCAGCCCCGCGGAGGAGCGGTACTCCCTGTACGGCGTGGAGGAGGCGATCGCGGACGGCGTGGTCGTCACGGGAAACCTCGAGCGCCGCGGGGACCTGCTGCGGACCCTCCAGGTCGTGAAGATGCGGGGCACGATGCACTCCCGCGCGAAGTACGTCCTCGACCTGACCACCGTCGGCGTCCTCCTCGTCCCGCTCCTGAAGGGCGGGAGCGTCCCCGCAGCGGGGGGCTGACGCCGTGAGCGTGACCTCCGAGGTGAGCGAGAAGCTCCAGGCCCTCCCCGAGGCCGCCGCGGTCGCCGTGAGGATGAAGGCGGAGCACTACTTCGACGTGATCCGCGCGATGCTCGACGTCTTCGCCTCGCGGAAGAACCTCGACTCGATCTACGTCACCTCCACGATCCCCTCCGCCTCGATCATCAACGCCCTCGAGGTCCTCGAGATCCCGCTCGACCACATCTGGTTCGTGGACTGCATCTCCCAGATCATGATGTCCCCGGGCCAGAAGCACGGCCACGCGATCTACGTCGAGAGCCCGACGATGCTCGAGAACCTCATGCTCAAGGTCGAGTACCTGATCCGGAAGACGAAGGACCGGAAGAACCTCGTGATCCTGGACTCGATCAACAGCCTCGCGATCCACAACAACACGAAGATCCTGAGCGAGTTCCTCCACATCCTCGTGAACAACCTCCGCGCGAAGGAGTCGTACACGATCATCTTCTCGATGGAGGAGTACGAGTCCGATGAGATCCGGAACATGCTGAACCTCGTGAGCGACGAGACCCTCCAGGTCGAGGGGGAGGGCTAGGGATGGCGAAGGTCGTCTCCACGGGGATCGCGGCCCTCGACAAGGCCCTGATGAACGGGCTCCCGAAGGGCTTCACGGTCCTCGTGATGGGCGCGCCCGGCGCCGGTGCGGAGCTCGTCGCGAAGCAGTTCGCGGGGGCCGGCGTGAAGGACGAGAACGTCGTGTACTTCACGACGACGGAGCGGGACGAGGACGTGACGTCGACGATGGAGGACTTCGGCTGGAAGTCGGACATCGAGATCGTGAACATCGGGAACCTGTACTACGAGAGCGTCCTCGCCCGCAAGCTCCAGGTGAGCCGGTACCGACAGGAAGGGATCACCGTGAAGGACCTCCGACCGGAGCCCGCGGGGAAGCGGGTCCCCGCGAACGTGAACTTCCTCACCTCCCTCACGTACGAGGTCTCGAAGCTGACCCCCCCGTTCCGGGTGGTCGTGGACTCCCTCGACTTCTTCCTCGAGTACTACGCCCACGCGGACGTGCTGTCGGCCCTTCGGACGATCAAGGCCCACACGCAGCACGAGGAGGGGGCCGCCCTGCTCACGATGCTCTCCGGCGTCTACGACACCCGCACCCAGAGCGGGGTCGAGGAGATCGTGGACTGCATCGTGGAGCTCGAGCGGGTGCGGCACGAGAACGAGTTCCGCCGGTACCTCGTCCTCCGGAAGGTCCGGAACCACCCGGAGAAAACGGGCCTCTACGAGTACACGATCACGGACAAGGGCATCACCGCGTCGTAGACGGGCCCAGGGACCCCCGGCGGGCCGTCCCAAGGTTCTCCCTTTCCCTAACGATTCCCGCACCCGTATCGCGGCGCCCGCCCGTCCCTACCCCGCGGCGATTCGCCGCAAGAGGACCCAACATGAAGCGGACCCTCCGAGAGGACGGGAACGCGGTGTCTCCGGTGATCGGGACCATCCTGATGGTCGCGATCACCGTGGTGCTGGCGGCCGTGCTGTACGTCATCGTGGCGGGCTTCGTCGTCACAAACAAGCCCCCGCGACAGATGTCCGTGAACGTCCGCGAAACGGGAACGAACTGGTCCGTGGAGGTGATCGCGGCCCCCGCGGGGGCTCTGCCCGCCTCCACGTACCTGCTGGTCCGGGACCCCGGGGGCGCGATCGTCCTGACCCGCACGAGCTGGGAGGACCTGACGTGGCCCTCCCACCGCGCGGTGTACCAGGACGCGAACCCGGCCTCCGCGGAGATCGGACCGGGGGACAGCCTCCTCCTCGACCGGGCCCGGTACCCTGCCGGGAGCACGATCGAGGTCCTGGAGGCGGACGGGCTCCTGGCGCAACGGGCGCTGTGAGCCCCTGCCCCCCTCTTTTTCTGGACCGGGCACCGAAACCCGGGGGTCGTTCTTTAAGTGACGTTCTCACCCGGGGCGAACCATGACGATACATTTAAAGGGGAGGGGACCTCAAGGGGCTTCCAGCGGCGAAGAGCCGTAGGAGGACAAAACCATGAAGAATGTGCGCCTCATCCGGAAGGATGAGAGTGCGGTGTCTCCGGTCATTGCGACCATCCTGATGGTCGCGATTACCGTGGTCTTGGCGGCAGTGCTGTACGTGATGGTGTCGGGCCTGATCAGCGGACCCGGCACGACGCCCGTGTCGATGGGGGTCAGCGTGTCGCGATCGGGCGACGGCGCGAATTGGATCATGCTCGTCTCGAGCACCCCGGCCGGAAAGGCGTACGCGTCCACGACGCTGGCAATCTTCAAGTCCGACGGGAGCGTGAACCTGACGGCGACGTTCCTGTCGCTGCTCGCCACAGCGACCAACGGGTGCAGCGTCTCGAAGGTGACGGCCAGCGCGACGTCCGTCCAGGTCGGTGACCGGATCCTGTGCAAGACGGCCTGGTACGGGCTCGACTCGGACTACCAGATCTCGGACGGCACGGTCATCCTGGCCAGCGGCAAGTTCCGATAGGCCGCACCCAACCCCTTTCCCCTTTTCTTCCCTTTTCCTTCCTTTCCCGGTGCCACATGCGGGCCAGCGGGAGACCGGTAGGCACGCGCCCGGCAGCCCGGGCTCGCGCATCCCCCTTCCGAGGACGCCCGCCTTCTGCGACCCGGCCCTTCGCCTCGCGGGACACCGACGCGGTGTCGCCCGTGGTGGGAACAATCCTCATGGTCGCGATCACGGTCGTGCTCGTCGGGCTCCTCTACGCGATCGTCGCGGGCCTCATCGCGAGCCCGGCCGTGCCCCAGAGCATCGGGCTCGTCGTCGAGAGCACCACGGGGAACTGGTCCGTGAGGGTCGTGAGCGTGCCCCCGGGGAAGCTCCCGAACACGACGTACCTGCTGATCCGGGACGCGAACGGCTCGTTCCTCCTCCCGCGGATGGCGATTGCGAACTTCACGGAGGCGAACTGGGCGACCCTGTATGTCCTGTACCAGGACGCGCACCCGCAGGTCGCCGAGATCGAGGCCTCCGACCGCTTCCTCATCGACCAAGCGACGTACCCGCGCGGGAGCGTCCTGGAGATCTCGGACTCCCAGCGTATCCTCGCGATGCAGACCCTGCAGTAGGCGGGCTCCCGGGCCCGGAGCCGACTACCATGTCCACTTGAACTCCTCGATCGGGAGCGAGAGGGACGTCGTCGTCTCCGCGACCCTCCCGAACTGGACGACGAAGTCCGCCGCGACGGCCGCGTCGGGGGCCTCGAAGATCACGACGGCGTCCGGCTTCCCGAGGAGCCCGAGGAACTCGTGGATCATGATGTTCGCGGGGATCTTCGGGTGCTTGAAGAGGCGGGTCGCCTCCTCGAGCTGGCCGGGAATCACCTTGAGCTGGGTCAGGAAGAGCACGGGGCCACCCGCGCGAGCATCCGTGGCGGGCTATTTAACCCCCGTGGGCTCCCGCCCCTTGCGCTCACTGGGGCGCCTGCAGCCGGTGGACGCGCACGTGGATCAGGGAGGACTGCGCGACGGTCGTCCCGAGGATCCGGTCCGAGAACCGCTGGCGGGGATCGCCCTCCACGAGGAGCCCAGCGATCGTGTCGAGAAGCGGGAACAGGAACCAGAACAGTTTCGGGACGTTCCGCACGGCAGCCTTCCCGAGCGTCATCGGGCCGGCCACGGCGCGGACCTCGAGCCCCGCGATCGTCTTCCCGACCGTCCGCCGCCACATCGCCTCCGCCGCCGTCGCGTACACGAAGAACGCGACCCCGGACAGGATCCCGTACGCGGCGATCCGGCGCTCGCCGAGGAGGAACAGGACCGTCCAGACGGGGGCGAGGACGACCACGCAGTCCAGGGCGAACGCGACGATCCGCTTCGTCCAGTGGACCTGGAGGGTGCGGTTCTGGCCTAAGATGTCGAAGCCGCTCACCATGAGTGCATCCCGCGCCCCCATCGCGAGGCGCTCTATAAGTAGATAGCGCGGGCCGCGCCGCCCGCCTTGACAAACGGGCCACTCAGATCGCCCATCACTCATCATCGGTCAGCGTCGACCTTGTCATCACGGTGGCGGGCAGCCCACGGCACCCGCCCTAGAAAAACCCAGCGGAACGAAAAGGGAAAGGGGTCCCCGCGTCCGCGGGGACCTCACCGGGCCTACGCCGGGGCGCCGCACACCGGGCACGTCGCCGCGCCCGCGGGGATCTCCATCCCGCACGCACCGCACGTCTTCGTGCCGCCCTGCGCGGGCGGGGCCTTCGTCCCGGCCGTCGCGGGGGGCGGAGGCGGCACGGCCTCGGGCTCCTGCTTCTTCCTCCGGCGCATCAGGAGGAGGGCGAGTATGATCGCGATCGCGAGGATCGCGATGACGATGCCCAGGACGACGCCGTACGCCTCGAGGAACGTGACCGGGCGCCAGTTCACGGTCACCGCCTTCGGGCCGCTCATCGAGATCGTCACGCTCGCCGCCACGCCCGATGCGTCGCCGGACCAGCTCTCGATGACGTAGTTCTGGCCTCCCGCCGTGGACGGGCTCGTCACGGTCACCGTCGCGGTCGCGCCGTCCGCGTACCAGCACTGGTCCGCGGACTGCTCCTTCGCCCCGACGCACACGGGGCTCCCGTACGACGACGTGACGGTCAGCCGGAACTGGGTCTCGTACGTCACGGTCAGCGCGGCGGGCGCCGTCACGGAGTACGTCCGGATCGCGCCCGTCGTGGTGTCCGACCAGGACGTGAACTTGTAGCGGATGCCCGTGCCGCCGGACTGGGAGTCCTGGGCGTTGAGCGCGAGCTGGCTGCCCTCGTCCGCCCAGATCGCCGCGGTGTACGGGTTGCCACCGACGAGCACGTCCGGGGCCGTCGCACCCGAGGGGACCGTCGCGTCCACCACGATCGTGACGCGGAACTGCCGCGAGTACGAGGCGCTGTACGTCCCGGAGCTCGACGCAGCCACGGTGAGCGGGTTCGTCGCCCCGCCCGGGCTCCACGCGACGAAGTTCCACCGGGTGTCCGTCCCGACCAGGATGTTCGCATCGGCCGCGATGGTGTGCGAGGTCCCCTCGTTCCACCACACGACCTGCGGCATCGGGAGGCCCGCACCGCCGTCGATCACGACGGAGGCCGAGGGCCCGCCGGACGCGACCTGGATGTCGATCCGGAACTGGTGGAACCAGTTCGCGGTGACGGACTTCGGCGCGTCCATCGTGATCGTCGTGGGGTTCACGCTACCCGTGGCGTCGCCGGTCCACGAGTTGAACCGGTACCGCTCCGAGAGCGTGTCCGCGGGCGCCGTCGCCTGGATCGTGACGGGCTCGCCCGCGTTGTGCCACCCGTTCCCCGGGCTCAGCGTCCCGACGGTCGGGCTCGCGGTCATCGTCAGGAAGTACTGGGTCTGGAAGATCGCGATGACGGTCTTCGGCGTGTCCGCGGTGATGCTCCGGGACGGGTTCACGTCCCCGTCGCTCCACGCGGAGAACTGGTACCGCGTCGTCGTCCCGCTGAACTGGGGCGAGTTCGCGATCACGCTGTGCGAGGAACCGGCGTCCCACCAGCTCGTGATGGGCGCGGTCCCCTGGATGCCCTCCACGACGAGCTGGAGGCCCGGCGGGTTCGTGTCCAGGATCACCCGGTACTGCACCTTGTAGTTCGCGACGTAGTCCGTCGCCCCCGTGATCGCGACCGTCCACGCGGGCGCCGTCGGCCCGCCCGTCCAGTCCGTGAACACGACCTGCGTGTCCGCGGACAGGGCCTGCGGGCTGATCGCGAGGAGGCTCTGGCCGGAGTTCTGGTCGAACCAGAACGAGACCGGCGCCGTGTACGTGACCGAGTTCACGGTCACCTGCAGCGTCGGGTTGCCCGGCGCGTTCGTCCGGACGTTCACGAGGAACTGCAGGACGAAGTTCGCGGTGACCGTCTTGGCGGCGTCGCACGTAATCGAATGGGACGCCGCGCCGCCGTCGCTCCACGTGGTGAACCGGTACCGGCTCGTCGCGGTCACGGTCTGCGGGCTCGGCGCGTCGACCGGGACCGAGGACGCCGCATCGCACCACGTCGTGTACGGCCCCACCTGCGGGGCGCCGCTCACGTTCACGTTCCGGCCCGCGGGGTTCGTCGCGACCGTGAGCTGGTACTGCGTCTTGAACTGCGCCGTGTACGTGATGTCCGCCGTGACGCTGATCGTCCGCGGGTTCTGCGTGTTCCCGTCGTTCCACTGGACGAAGACGTACTGGATCCCCGCCCCCGGGGACTGCGGGCTCTGGGCCTCAATCGAGTGGCTGCTGCCCGCCGGGAAGGACTGCGAGTAGGGGGCGGCCGACCACGTCGCGCTGAGGTCGAACCGCACGTTCAGGGTCGTCGGCGGGGTGGTGGCGAGCGTGACCGTGTACCGCTGGAGAGCCGCGAAGTAGATGTTCGGGTTCCCGTCCCGGCTGTCGTGCCACGTGAGGAGCGGCCCGAGGGTGGAGTTCACGAGGGCGACCGCGTGCGACTGGTCGATCGCCGTCGGGGGCGTGTTGTCGCTCACCCGCTGCGCGGTGCCGAACGCGGCCCCCGCGTTCATCGAGGTCACGTACCAGGTCGCGCCTCCCTTCCAGTAGGCGCTCGAGATCTGGGTGCCCTGGAGCCGGAAGGACACGTACTTCTGGTCCACGCTCTGGGAGTCGATCGTGCCCGCGTTCGAGTTCACGAGCTGGTAGTTCGCACCGCC
>DATBXC010000018.1:0-5204 GCA_036514455.1 Thermoplasmata archaeon
GGGGGAGCCTCTCGAGGTCCCCGCGCAGCTTCGTCTCCCGCTCTGCGAGGTCCGCCTCCCGCTGCTCGACTTGGAGGAGGCGCATCGCCCAGGACTCCTTGTGCTCCGTCGCCTCCTTCTCGAACGCCTCGCGCTGCTGCCGCAGGAGGGCCTGCTGGGACTCCATCGTGGCCTGCCAGGAGCGGAACTCCTCCGCCTTCCGGGTCTCCTCCTCCCGGAGCGCGGAGGCCTTCGCCTCCGTTGCCTTCGCGAGCCGTTCAGTCTCGTCATGGCGGGCCGCGAGCTCCGCCCGGGCCTTCTCGGCCTTGTCGCTCTCGATCTCGAGGGCCTCTTCCCGGGCGGCGAGGTCCGCGAGGTGCCGGGCGTTCTCCTCCGCCTGGGTCCGGACCGCCGTCTCCTTCTGCTGGAGGGACTGCTCCCGGGACTCGATCTCGATCTCCTTGGACGCGATCCACTGGCCCCGCTCCTCCCGGATCGCCTCGAACTCCTGCTTCGCGGCGGCGAGGCGGAGCTGCTCGTCCCCGAGCGCCTTCGCCTGTCCATCGAGGTCAACCTTCCGCCGCTTCGAGTCCTCCTCGAACCGGGCGACGTTGGCCTCGAACGCCGTCCGCTCGGGTTCGAACGCCGCGCGGGCGCGCTCAAGGGCCTCCCGGTCGAGGGCGACGGCCGCCTCGCGATCGTCCAGGCTGCTCGACTTCGACGCGAGGTCCGCCGCCTTCGAGGTCAGGGACTCCGTGTCGTGATGGACGCGCGCCTCCCGCGCCGTCAGGTCCGATTCGATATCGACGAGTTCGGACTCCTTGCGGGTGATCCAGAGGCTCTTCTCCTCCCGCGTCGCCTCGAACTCCTGCGTCGCGGCGGCGAGGCGGGTCCGGTCTGCGTCGAGGGCCTTCGCGCCCGCCTCGAGTTCCTCCCGCCGGACGCGCGAGTCCTCCTCGAACGCGTTCGCGCGGGCCTCCAACTCCCGGACCTGCGGGTCGAGGTCCTCCCGGGCCTTCTCCAGGACGGAGCGCTCCCGCGCGAGGGTCGCTTCCCGCTCCTCGAGGTCCTTCTTGGCGGCGGCGACTTCCATCACCTTCGCCGCGAGGGCCTCCGACTGTGCCCTGACTTGCTCCTCCCGCAATGAGACGGACCCCTCGCGGTCCGACAGCTCAGCCTCCTTCGGGCCGACCTGGGCCTCCCGGGTCTCGAGGGACCGGGTCCGGTCGTCGAGCGTCGTCTGGAGATCCTCGAGTTCGCGGCTCCGCTCGTTGAGGGAGACGCGGAGGGGCTCGATCTCCGTCTCGCGGCGGGTGACGGTCCCTTCCTGCTCCCGGAGCCGAGACTCCCATTGGGAGAGGTCCTTCGCCTTCTCCTCGACCTTCTCCGACTCCGCCATCACGCGGGCCGTCTCCTCTTCGATCTCCTGCCGGAACTGGGCCACCTCGGCGCGGTCCGACTCGAGCTCCCGGGCCTTGCCCTCGAACTCCGCCTGCTCGCGGGCGAGGCGGTCCGCGTTCTCGCGGAGGGACGTCTCGAGGGAGGCGATGCCCGCCTCCCGCGTCTTGAGCTCCGCTCCCTTCGAGCCCATCGAGACCTTGCGGGTCTCCATCTCCTGCCGGAACGCCTCGAGCTCCCTCAGCTCCTCCTCGAGGCGGACCTCCCGCGCGTCGGTGTCCACGACCTTCGCGCGGATGGCCACGGATTCCGCAGCGGTCTTCGAGAGAGCGAGGGTCGCGGCGTCCATCGCGCCCGCGAACGCCTTCGACCGGGCGGCGAGGGCCTCCCGGTCCGCCTCGACCTCCCGCATGGACGCGTCGAGGTTCTCCTCGACCGCCCGGGCCGCCTCCAGGCGTACCTTGACCGCGTCCTCGAAGTTGTCCTGGATGTTCACGAGCATCTCCCGCGCGAAGTCGATCTGTTCCGCCGAGACGGGGCCGTACGCGAGGAGCATCACCGCGAGGGCGTCGCCCTTCACCGTCCGCGCGTGGTACTTCGAGACCTTGACGGGCTTCTCCACCGCGTCGTAGGCCCCCGCCTTGAGGGCCTGGTCGTACGTGACCTCGCACCCGGGGTCCAGGGTGAACTCCCGGAGCAGTCGCTTCCGCTCGTCCACGATGAAGGCCTTTGCGGGCCTCCAGCGCGCGCGTTGCGCGAACATGCCTACCACCAACAGGATTCCGATCGGGGGAACCGCGAAGACGTACGCGGACTTCCACCACGGCGGCTGGAAGACCACGCGCACGGGCTGCGACGCCATCGCCGCACCGTCGGAGATCGTGACCGTGAAGCCGGCCTCGCTCGGGCCCGCGGGGAAGGCGAGCGTCAGGACGAGGCCGTTCGCCGTGACGGACGGGCTGTCCGTCGTCGCGACGATCTGGGAGAGGTTCGTGTCGACGTCCGTGATGTACGGGGTGAGGTCGAGGGTGACGGTGGCGCCCTCGTCGATCCGGAGGTCCGCGATCGGCGCCAGCACGGGGGCGTCGTTCACGGGCCGCACGACGACGAGGAACGCGGCCTCCGCATAGCCCCCGCTCGGGTCCGTCGCCCGGAGCCGGACGCCCTCGGAGCCGAACCAGTTCGGTGCGGCCCAGAGGTCAAGGGTGAGGTTCCCGTTCACGCGAGACTGGACCTGGACGCTCCCTTGGAGCGTGAACGTGAGGACGTCTCCGTCCCCGTCCAAGAAGCGAGCGGACGCAGGACCG
This sequence comes from Thermoplasmata archaeon, assembly GCA_036514455.1. Classification (GTDB taxonomy): domain Archaea; phylum Thermoplasmatota; class Thermoplasmata; order RBG-16-68-12; family RBG-16-68-12; genus EA-19. Next base: position 2,685 of record DATBXC010000018.1, read on the forward strand.
CCTAGGACATCGATCGCCACCGTGTCCTCATCGAACGTGACCGTGGCGATCGCGGTCACCACGACCGGTGGGTCGTTCACCGCCCGCACGGTGACGAGGAAGGCCCCCTCCGCGAACGCTCCCGAGGGATCCGTGGCGCGGACCCGCAGGGTCTCCGATCCGGACCAGTTGGCAGGAGCCCAGAGGTCCACGGTCCCGGTCGGGTTGACGCGGGAGCTGACGTTCACGCCGCCGACGATCGTGAGGGTCAGCGCGTCCCCGTCCACGTCCGAGAAGTGGAGGGTTGCGTTCCCGCCGAAGACGTCCGCGGCGGTCGTGTCCTCGTCGAACGCGACCGCGGGGAAGCCCGCCACGAGGACGGGCGCGTCGTTGACCGGGCGGATCGTGACGGGGAACGCGGACTCCGCGAACCCGCCGGCCGGGTCCGTCGCGCGGAGCCGGAGGATTCGGGAACCGAACCAGTTCGGCGTGGCCCAGAGGTCGACCGTGTCGTTCGCGTTGACCTGGGAGACCACGTTCCCTCCATCGAGGACCGTGAACGTGAGAGGGTCGCCATCCGGATCGTTGAAGAACGAGGTGGCGGGCGCGCCTAGCGCGTTCAGTGCGGTCGTGTCCTCGTCGAACGCGACGGCGGGCAGGGCGGCCACGAGGGCGGGCGGGTTCTGCGCGGACGCGATTACCCGCACGATCGCCCACACGGTGTCCGTGCCGTCGGACACCCACAGGGTCACGAGGTACGTCCCCGCGGCCCCGTACAAGACGTCGAGGGAGGGATACGACCCGGCGTTCGCGGTGACGTTCGCGGCGTCGGAGACAGTGATGGAAAGGGATGCGAGCGGGGTGTCGGGATCCGAGACGTAGAACGTGAGGTTCAGATTGTACGTCGCCCCGGTGCGGACGTGGAGGTCCGGGATCGCGGCGATGGCGGGCGGGTTCGATCCGACGACGTACCGGCCCACGCCCTGCCGCTCGTCCGTGCCCTGGAGGCCCACGTCGTCGACCGCGACGGCGCGGAGCGTCACCCCGTTGATTGGCACGCCCGGCGTCCACACCCAGGTCCCGTCGACCGTCAGGTCGGATCCGGCGACGTTCCACGCGCCGTCGAAGTAGGTGAAGTCGACCCGGACGACGTCTGCATCCGTGGAGTACCCGATCGTGAGCGTCCCCGTGGTCGCCTGGTCATCCGTCACCGTGAGGACCGCGATGGCGGGCGGCGTATTGTCGATCTCGATGGGGGACACGACGGTCGTGTTCGTCTCCGCCCGGTCGCTCGTGACGATCGCGCGCAAGCTCCCGCCCGCGAAGTCCAGCGCGGACGTGTCCCAGAAGTACGTCCCGTTCAGGACCCCCGTCGTCCCGATGAGGGTCCATCCGGCCCCCGCGTCGTAGTCGAACTCCACCGACACGGCGTTCGAACTGTTCGTGTACGCGATTGGCACGACGCCTGTCACGTGGGCCCCCGGGGCCGGGGAGGCGATCGAGATCCATGGCGGGATGCCCGAGACCACGTGGATCTGCGCGACGCCCGTGACGGCGCCGAAGGACGCCTCGAGGGTGCCGTTCGCGGGCGGCGGGCTCGCGGTGAAGTTCACGGACGGGCCGGCCGAAACGTTCAGGCTTCCAACGCCTCCGAGCACGGTCCATGAATAGGGGACGCCCGCCACGGGGTTGTCGTATGCGTCGAACGCTTGGGCCGTGAAGACCTGCGTGTCGAACGGCAGGAGCGTGACGTTGTCCGGGGTGACGGTGATGCGGGCCACGGGCCCGGGGGCGACGGCGACCCCGTCGCTGAGCCCGGTCACGGAGCCGGAGGAGGCGTGGATCCGGATCGTCTCCGCCTTCGTGTACGTCTCCGTGTTCAGCGTGGCCGTGCCGCCCGCGGTGATCGTGAGGCTCGTCGTCCCGAGGACTCCGCCGCCCGGAGTCACGCCGTCCATCAGACGGGCGGCGAGGGTGACGGCCCCGGTCCACGAAGCGATCGTGGCGTTCAACGCATCCTTCGCGGTGACCGTCACCGTGAACGGTGCGCCCGCGGTCGCGGTGGGCGAGGCGGTCACGTAGAAGTGGTCCAGGCGGTGCGCGTACGTGAGCCGGATCTCGCTCACGGACGGCGTCACGAGGGTGTCCGAGGTGGACAGGGTCGCGCGGAAGCGGATCCGGCCTGTCGCGACGCTCGCGGCGCCGAGGTCGGAGGGCGGGGAGACGGGCGTCCAGCTCCCGCCGGAGTTCAGGGAGTACTCGTACGCGATTGTCTGGCCGTTCAGGGCGTGGACCGTCGTGAGGGTCCCCCACGCCGACAGGTCCGCGGGCACGAGGTCGTTCGTCTCCACAATCCCCGAGGGTGTGTAGCGGGACCAGGAGAGATTCACGTCCCCGACGACGGGGACGTGGTCGGGGTACGTCACCGCCATGGAGAGCCGGTACTCGACGTAGCGGGAGGTCCCCGCCATGGTGGAGCCGGAAGGGGTCGGGTACGCGGCGGACCACCCCGTCCAGGTGCCGTCCACCGGGGTCACGTCC
>DATBXC010000019.1:0-13894 GCA_036514455.1 Thermoplasmata archaeon
CTTCTTCTTGTCCACGATCCCGAAGCACGTGCCCACGAGGTCGAAGCCGTTCAGCAGCTCGGGCATCACCGCGAGCTCCCCGCCGACGATCGTGACGTTCGCCTCCCGCGCGCCCGCGTCCAGGCCGAGGCCGACCTGGCGGGGGAGCTCGGGGTCCTGGCTGTCCACGACGAGGTAGTCCACGAACGCGACGGGCTCGGCGCCCGCGCACACCATGTCGTTCGCGTTCGCCGCGACGCAGTCGATCCCGACCGTGTCCCAGCGGCGCATCTCGTTCGCGACGAGCACCTTCGTCCCCACAGAGTCCGTGCACAGGCCGAGGCCGTACCGGCCCCAGTCCACGAACCCGGTGAAGTGGCCCTTCGGGCCCCAGGGCCGGCCGGTCCCGCGGCGGCGGAACGTGAGCTGCTTCACGAGGGCGGCGACCTGCGCGCCCTTCGCGTCGATGTCGACGCCCGACTCCGCGTACGTCCGGACCACGGGCGGCGGTAGGGCCGGACGATATTTAGAGGTTCATCCGCGGAGCCGGGGCGGGGCGGCGCAGGGCGTGGTAAACATGTTTACCATCCCGCGATTCCGGCGCGGAGGGCTCCCGTCACGGGACACGCGGCATCCAAAAGGGCGTGGCGGGTCGAGCGGGTCTAGCCCCTACGGCGCCCGCAGGTTCTCGAGGTTCCTCTCGAAGAGCCTCGCGTCCAGGCGGCCCACGATGAACGCGGCCGCGACCTTCTGCGCCGTCGGGTGCGCTGCGAGGCCGAGGATCCGGAGGAGGTTCTTCGCGTACAGGTCCCGCGCCAGCTTCCCGTTCTCGAACGCGCTCCGTAGGTTCCGCGCCTGGTTCTCGACCTGCAACGACTCCACGAGGATCCCCCTTCTCCTGCGATGCCATCCGCTTCGATGGAGATAAGGGTATCTCCAACGATGCTCCGACAAAGGGCCGTACCAATCGACCGAAATACACCCGCGCGAATGGGGGCAGCGGTGCCAGTGAGAGGAGGGCTGGCCCGGCGTTCGACATCCAACGTACCCTCCTCATCTCTTTCTTTCCCTCCATGGGCGGGGCCACCGAGGACGCGTGCCGGGGTCGCCTCCCCAGGGTAAACATGTTTACCATCCGACCCGGCCCTCACCGGGGTCGGCGGAAGGCCCGGAGCCCGGCGGAAGACACGGACACGGAGACGAAGGCCACCCACGCGCCCAGCCCCCGCAGCCGTTCCGCGAGCTCCTCCGCGTCCCGGGGCGGGAGGATCAGGACGGACTGGCCCACCCACACGACGCCGGGCCGGTGGACGAAGGCCTTCTCGATCCTCTCCGGCCCGCCGTTCACCGGCCTGCGGACGCGTCCGAACACGATGTGGCACACGCGCGCGGCGAGATGCCGGGCGACGCCCCGCACGTCGTAGTGCAGCAGGACGCGCTCGGATCCGTCGTATCCCTCGAATGTCATCAGGTTCCCCTCGTATTTAGATAAGCACAGCTATATAATAGCTCTTTCTAGGGGGTGGCTGAAAGTGCCGAACCGGGTAAACATGCTTACCAACGAGTCGACCTGCTCCGGAGGGGACCCATGGCTCGCATCGTGCACCACCCCGGGCAGGGGGCGGTCGATCGCAAGGGTGCTCGGACGGGGCCGTGTGGGTGGCGCGAAGTCCCCGCCCGGGACGTGGTAAACATGTTTACCATCGCGCGCGGCCCCGCCCTCCTCGCGCGACGGCCTCCCCGCCCGCAACGGTTAACTAGCGCGGGCCGCATCGAACGCCCGCCATGGGGAAGGCATGGGTGAAGGCCCGGAAGCGGGACCCGTACTACCGGGCCGCGAAGGCCCAGGACCTCCGGAGCCGGGCCGCGTTCAAGCTCGTCCAGATCCAGGAGCGGTTCGGCCTGATCTACCCCGGGGATGTGATCGTGGACCTCGGCGCCTCCCCGGGCGGGTGGTCCCGTGCGGCCGCGGAGATGGTCGGGCCGACGGGGCGGGTCGTCGCGGTCGACCGCGTCCGCATGGCGCCCCTGGACCGCGTCACGATTGTGCGCGGGGACTTCACGGACCCGAACGTCCAGACCGCCGTGCTCGAAGCGCTCGGCCGGCCCGCGGACGTCGTCCTGAGCGACGCGGCCCCCCGCTTCAGCGGCACGCGGTCCGTGGACCTGGCCCGCGCCCTCGACCTGGGGCAGGCCGCGCTCGCCCTCGCCCGCAAGGCCCTCCGGCCCGGCGGGAGCCTCGTCGTGAAGTCGTTCCAGGGGGAGGGCTACCGCGGGTTCCTCCGTGAGGTCTCCGCGCACTTCGAGTCCGTGAAGGGCTACGTCCCTCCCGCAACGTCCCGGGGATCCTCCGAGACGTACGTCGTCGCGACCGGGAAGCTCGACTGAGGCCTCACGCCCCGAGCGCCTTCGCGCGCTCCAGGCACCGCTCCGCCTCGTCCCGCTCCCCGAGCCGCGCGAGCACCTCGCCGCGGTTCAGCCACGCCGCGACGTACTTCGGCTTCAGCTCCACGGCCCGGTCGTGGCACGCCCGGGCCTCCTCGAACCGGCCCGCCCGCGCGAGCGCCGCGCCCTTGTTGTTCCACGCGATCGCGTACCGCGGCCGGATCTCGATCGCCTTGTCGAAGCACTCGACCGCCTTGTCGAGACGCCCCCCGCGGAACAGGATGTCCCCCTTGTTGCACCACGCGATCTCGTTCTTCGGGTTCAGCTTGAGCGCGACGTTGTGACACCGCATCGCCTCGTCCAGCCGGCCGAGCCGCTTGTACGCGACGCCCTTCGACGTCCACGCGGTGGCGGGCTTCGCGCCCATCCGGATCGCGCGGTCGTACAGGGCGATCGCCTCCTCGTACCGGCCCTCCTTCACGAGCCGGTCCGCCTGGGCCGTCGCGCTCGTGGAGAACCGGAACAGGAGGAGCCCCGCCCCGAAGCCCGCGCCCGCGACCGCGAGGAACACGACCACGATGATCGGGTTCGCCGCGACGTTCGCGTACGACCACATCCCGAACGCGGCGAACAGGACGATGAGGGCTCCGATCGTGCCGAACACGACGAGGTCGATGAGCCGCCCGCTGAGCGCGCTCACCTTCGACGTCTCCGTCTCGGAGACCGCGACCGCGGGGGCGCCCCCCGGCGTCTCCGTCGGCGCCTCCTCGCGCGCCTCCGGGGCCGGCTCCTCGGCCGCCTCCGCCGGGTGAGCGCCTCCGGGCGCCTCGAACAGCGCGCCGCACGACGGGCACGTCTTCGCGTCCGCCTCGACGGACGTGCCGCACACGGGGCACTCGAACCGCTCCTCGACCTGCGCGGGCGGCGCGGGGCGCGCGGGCGCGGGGCGCGCAGGAGCGGGTGGTGCAGGGGTCGCCGGGGCCGCCGGCTTCGCGGCCTCCTCGGCCTCCGCGGCAGACGTCTCCACGAGGAGGGAGTCCAGGAGCTCGTCGACAATCTCCTTGTCCAGGTCCAGGCCCTCCTCGCCCTTCCCCGCCCCCTCCGCGTCGGGCTTCTCGATCAGCTCCTCGAGGAGCTTCTCGACATCCGGGCCCTTCCGCGCACCCTTCAGCTTCATCCCGCACTCGGAGCAGTCCGTCGCAGTGGGGGGGTTCGCGGTCCCGCAGACCTCGCAGATGATCTCGCGGCCGGCCGCCATCGTGCACCCGTTCGACCCGCGTTACCCGGGGGATTCGATATAAACGTATCGCGGTGATTACGCGTCCCGCTCCGGGGCCGCGCGGCTGCCCGCCCGCTCCGCCCGCCACGGCACCCTTTAAATACAGTCCGGTCCATGTTTTCCTGAATCGAATGGCGGGGAGGGGACCGCGGCTGAGTGGGGTCAGTATCATCGCGCTCCTCGGGCTCGTCCTCGCGTTCCTCGCGACGATGATGGTGCCCGGCCTGGGGTTGCCCGCGTTCCTCGTGATCACAATCGGGATCGCCGTGGCGGCCGCGCTGATTGAGCGCCGCCTCCACGTCCAGCTCGTCACGCACCGCGACGTGGACGCGTTCACGAAGCGGGAGGAGCTCACCGCGCTGTGCCGGATCTACGGCCTGCTCCCGGACGGGGACATGGAGATCCTCCGGGCCCGCCTCCACGACTTCGTGGAGTGGCAGGGCCGGCCCGGGGAGCGGATCCGGGTCTCGGCCCGCGTCCTGGTCCCGTTCCTGGGCCCGCGGCGGGTGAAGCCCATCCGCGTGCCGACCCCCGCGGAGGTCCAGCGGATCGCCTCGCGGGAGGAGCTCAAGCGGCTCGCGCGCGCCCTCCACGTGTCCGCGGCGGGCTCGATCGAGGAGGTCCGGACCCGCGTCCAGGCCGCGGCCGCGGAGCGGATGCGCCGCCGCCTCGCGCCCGCCCCGGAGGCCCCGCGCGCGTTCGTCCCGAAGGTGCAGCGGATCCCCGCGCACGCCCTGAACGACGTCGGATCGCTCCGGGCGGAGCTGCTCCGCGTGATGCGGGAGATGGGGGACATGGAGGTCCAGCTCAACGCGCGGGTGCGGGACCTGGAGGCCCGCCTCGCGGACGTGAACCGCGAGCGGACCGCGCTGAGGAGCCGCCACGAGGCGGTCGAGGCGAAGGCGGAGGACGTCGCCAGCCGCGAGCGGGAGGCCGACGCGCGGGAGGCGGCCCTCACCGGTAAGGACGCGGAGTTCGCGAAGCTCGAGTCGGAAGTGAAGGCGTCCGCGGTCCTGCTCACGCGGGAGACGGAGCGGGTGAACGGGGAGCTCGAGGAGACCCGCTCGAAGGAGACAGCCCTCGCGCGGAAGGAGGAGGAGCTCGCGCGGCGGGAGGACGAGGCCGCCCGCGCGCGGAAGGACCTCGAGGAGCTCCAGGAGGCGGCCGTGGAGGGGAAGGGCCGGCTCCTCGAGATCCAGCTCGCCCAGGTCCGGGTCCAGGAGGAGGCCCTGAAGGCCACGAAGGCGGGGCTCGACGGCAAGCGGGAGGCGCTCGCGCGGGAGCGGGACGGGATCGCCGCGACGCGGGGGGCCCTCGAGCAGGAGCGCGCGGAGTTCCGCGCGGAGCTCCAGGGCTTCGAGGCCCGCCAGACCGAGGGCGCGGCGCGGGAGGCGGCCCTCACGAAGATGGTCGCGGACCTCCAGGCCCGCCAGGCCCAGGCGGAGGAGGCGTCGGACCGGATGCACCAGCTCGAGTCCCGCCTGATGCGGCAGGAGGAGAAGCTCGGGGAGGCGGAGCGGATCCTCGGGATGCGGGAGGAGCTGGAGGCCCGGGAGCGGGCCCTGCGGCAGCGGGAGGAGGAGCTCCAGGTCGCCGCGATGGCCCCCGCGGACGCGAGCGTCCAGGAGGAGGTCGCGGAGAGGCTCGAGGCCGTGCGGGGCCGGGAGGAGGCGATCCGGCAGCGGGAGGTGGAGATGGCGGCCCACCGGGAGGCCCTCGCGATCTCCCAGGAGCGGCTCGCGCAATCCGCCGCGGAGGTCGACCAGGAGCGGGAGCAGCTCGCGGGGATCGCCCGGGACCTTGGGGCCCGCGAGGAGGCGCTCCAGTCCGCGCTCGCCCGGATCGACGCGGGCGAGGACGATGTCCAGCGGGCGCGGGACGGCGCCCGCGTGCGGGAGGCGGAGGTGCAGGCCCTCAGCGAGCAGATGCAGTCCGCGCTCGACGACCTCCACGCGAAGCGGAAGGAGGTCGAGGCCGCCCAGCTCAAGCTCCAGGAGCGGGAGTACGAGGTGGAGAGCCTGCGATCGGCCCTCCGCACCCGCGAGCGGGAGATCGAGGACCAGAAGCAGGTGTGGGAGGCCGCGCGGCGGGAGATCGAGGGCCGCGAGGCGCGGCTCGACGCCCGCCTCAAGGAGCAGGCGGACGCGGAGGAGCGCCGCCGCTCGGAGATGGCGGCCCTCCGGTCGGAGATCGAGCGGGCCCGCTCCGAGCTCTCCGTGCGGGAGCGCGGGGTCCAGCGGAAGGAGGAGGACGCCGCGCGGCGGGTGTCCGCGGTGGACCGGATCCGCTTCCAGGTCGAGGAAAAGCTCACGCTGGAGAGCGCGAAGCAGCGGGACGACCTGTTCCGCCTCCAGTCGGAGCTCAAGCGGCGGGAGAAGGATCTCGCGGCCCGCGGGGAGGCGCTGCGGGCCGGGACCGTGGCGGCGACCGCGGAGGCGGACGCCGGCGGCGCGGCCCTCCGCGAGGAGCTGGCCCGCCGGGAGCGGGCGGTCGCGGAGCGGGAGGCGGCCCAGGTGGCGGAGCTCGCCCTCCGGGGAGAGCTCGAGGCGGAGTCCGCCCGCCGCCTGATGGACCTCGAGGCCCGGGAGGCCCGCCTCCGCGCGACGGAGGGGGACGCGTCCAAAATCGCGACCGAGGCCTCGGAGCGGCTCGCGAAGGTCGCCGCGGAGGAGGAGCGGCTCAAGGAGGTGGAGGCCCGCCTCCAGCGGTACCGGGACGAGATCCAGGGCGCCCGCCAGGCCCTGATGACGGTCGACGAGATGCTGATGAAGATGCCGTACGAGGTGATTGACAACTTCACCCGCACGGAAGACTTCCAGACCTACGAGAAGGCGTTCAAGAGCGTGGTGAAGGGGTACAAGGAATGAAGGCGCTCTTCCAGGGCCGCACGCGGGAGGAGGCGATCGCGGCCCTCAAGTCCTGCGACGACACGCTCGCGATCCTCGAGTCGGGGGAGGCGGACCTCGGCCCCGCGCGCCGGATCCGGGACCGCGCGGAGTCCCTCGTGCGCCCGGACCCCCGGGCCGCCCTCGAGGCCGCCCGCCACGCGGAGGAGACCGCGAAGCTCCTGGACCGGCTCCGGACCGCGTCCGCCGAGGGCCTCGCTCGCCTCCGGGCGGAGCGCGCCCGCATGGCGAAGCTCGGGATGGGCGTCCGGGACGTCGACGCCCTCCTGAAGGCCGCGGCGGAGTGGATGTCCCGGACGGTGGACCGGGACGGCGACCCCGCGTTCCCCGCGTACGCGAAGGCGGGGGAGCTCGCCCTGAAGGGCCTCCGGATCGCGCAGCAGCGGATCCCGCGGTTCAAGGAGTCCTCCGCGGCCGTGTTCGAGGCGGAGGAGGCGCTCCGCCGGACGGTCGAGTCGAACCGGTTCGTGGAGGCGGGCGCGTTCCGCTTCTTCGTCCTGAAGCCCGCGATGGACGTGCTCGACGCGGCCAAGGCGAAGCTCGCCGCGAACGCGTTCGCGGAGGCGCGGGACCTCGCGCGGGGGGCCGTCGCGACCGCGGGGCAGATCGAGGCGAAGGTCGGGCGCGTGACGGAGGCGTTCCTCGGGGTCGAGGAGGCCGCGCGGGCCCTCCGGGCGGAGGGCGCCGCGGTTGGCGAGGTGGAGGACCTCCTCGCGATCTGCCGCTCCGCGCTCGAGCAGGGGAAGTTCGACGACGCGCTGGAGATCTCCGGCCGCGCCGCGGCCCGCCTCGCGGAGCTCCGGGAGGCGTTCCGGTCCCTCGTCCTCCGGCGCCGGACCGCGGAGGAGGCGATCGCGGAGGTCGAGCAGTGGGGCTTCGACGTCCGGGAGGCGCGCAGGACCCTGGGGCAGGCGCGGGACCTCATGGACGCGGGCCGCTACGAGGAGGCTGGCTCGAGGCTCGACGAGGCCCGCGCCGCGGCCCGGGGCCTGCGGGACACGCACCGCGCGACCGCCGCGCGGATCGGGGAGATGCGGAAGTCGCTCCCCTCCCTGCGGGCCGCGGACCCGGACGCCGCGACGGAGGCCGAGGGGTTGCTCGCGAAGGCGGAGGCGCTCCTGGACGAGGGCAAGTACCGCGCGTGCGAGGAGGACCTCCAGATCGCGAGCCTCATCCTCATCGACGTCCCGACGGCGCGCGCCGCGGCGAAGAAGCCGGCCCGCCCCTTCCACCCGTTCCTCGAGGCCGCCCGCGCGCTCTCCGCGTGCGAGACGTGCGGCGGTCCGCTCGCGGACGACGGCACGTGCCCCACGTGCAGCGCGTCGCCCACGGCCGCGGAGAACCCGCCGCCCGGCAACGCGGCCCCGATCCAGGACGCGGTGGACCGGGCCCGCGAGGTGATCGAGCGGATCGGCTCCACGGAGGACCGGCTCGTGCGGGAGGCCGCCGCCCAGGTCCAGGGGTGCGCGATGTGCGGGGGCCCCGTCGAGACGGACGACGTGCTGTGCGCGCGGTGCCAGGCCACGGTGAAGGGCAGGGCCTGAGGCGGCTCAGCGGCGCTGCAGGACCTCGATCGGCCGCTCCTGCGGCCCCTCCATCTCCACGGGGATCGACATCGTCTCCACGGTCCTCGCGACCATCGCCTCGTCCTCCGCGCAGTACCGCGGATTCACGGACGCCGGGGCCCCGGGCGGGAACTTCTCCGGCATCCCGCCGATGACGGGGAAGTTCGCAATCTTCATGATGGGGCGGAACGCCTTCCGCCCGTGCTTCCACCGGAAGTACGTGAAGTAGCTGAACAGGGACGCGAACGTGAACAGCGGCTGGAGCTCCTGGGCCCAGACGTCGATGTTGAACCGCCACGCCTCCGCGAAGAAATCCCACTGCTCCGGCGTGAGCTGCTCAATCGACACCCGCCGCTCGTTCTTTAGTTTCGCGTCCTCGAGCGGGATGAACAGGAGGGGCACAAGGAACACGTCGTGGCCCTTCAGCTTGTCAATGAGCTCGAGGCTCTTCACGGTGTCGTCCGGGGTCTCGTCTGGCCAGCCCGTGATCATCGTGGCCATGGGTTTCCAGCCGTTGTCGTTCAGGATCCCGGTGCCCTGGACGTTCACCTCGTGGTACTGCTCGATCGGGAACGGCCAGATCTTCCCGCGCATGTACTTCTTCATGATCCGGATTGAGCCGCTCTCAATCCCGAACAGGGCCGTCACGAAGGGCTCCGTGTAGTTCGACCGGAAGGAGGGCGTGTACCGCGTCTTCTCCATGAGGAGCGGGGAGATCATCTCCACCGCCTTCGGGTCGTACGCGACGGGCGCAATCGCGATGTGGCTGAGGTGGATGAACTTCACGCCCGGGACGCTGCCGACCGCCTCGATCAGCCGCGCCATGGCGGGCCCGTTCGGCTCGAATTTCGGCCCGCACTCGTAGAGGAACAGGTCCTCCGTCGCGAAGAAGATCGAGTCCGAGCCCGCCCTGATGTTCGTCTCGACCTCCTTCAGGATGTGCGGGAGCGGGAGGGAATGGCGGCGGCGGTTCGTCGGGGAGCAGAACTGGCAGCCGCGGCCGCAGCCCCGCGTGATCTCCACCACGCCGTAGCTCGCCGCGTTCACGATCGGCGGGATGAACTCGATCGGGACCTTGCTCCCGTGGACCTCCTTCGGGAGGGGCTCGCCCGCCACGGCCTTCTTGAACACGTCCAGGACCGTGAGCTCGCCCTCGCCGTGGACCAGCACGTCGATCCCGTACGCCTCGACCTTGCCGGCGTGTCGGACCTGCCACGCGCCCGCCCCGCCCAGGATCACGAGCGGGTCGTACTTCCGGAGGGCGGGGTTCTCCACGACCCGCCGGAACTCGAGCCCGTCCACGGAGTCTCCCGGGACGGCGATGATCGAGCTGTACGTCACGGACACGTAGGCGAGGCCCATCGGGTCCATCGACGTGATCCCGACGACCTTCGTCTTCGGCCCTACGAAGCGCTCGAGGTTGTCCGGGTGGCAGACGACGACGTCCTCCTCCGCGAAGTGCCGGCGCAGGAGCGCCTCGACCTTCCGCAGGCCGTACGGCACGAACCGCGCGCTCCCATCCGGGTTGTCCTCCGGCTTGAACCACTCCGGACGAAGGATCACCCGGGGGATCACTTTCTCCGGGAAGACCGCGATGAAGGCCCCGAACGGGTCCCCGTTGTACCGGCTCATCTCGCCGCGCGGCGCGGTGAGCACAATCTTCACGCCCTGGGGATCGTACCGGACCATGCGCTCCGTCTCCGAGGAGAGGGGGCTCCCCGTTCTCCGGGCGCATGGAGGGCAGGCCGCTTAAGGCTTCGCTCCCTGTTCTCACGAATACTTACCTATGCAACCGAATTTTCATATATGATGACAGGCCTTGTTCCCGCCGGGTCGTCCATGGCGCGGGAGTCCCGGATCGCGGAGTTCGGTCGTGCGTTCTCGGAGGCGCTCGGCCTGCCCCGGACGGCGACCCGGATCATCGACGCCCTCGCCCGGACGCGGGACCGCCTCGGGGTGGACGAGATCGTGCGGCGGGTCCGGCGGTCGGAGCGGAGCGTGCGGGAGAACCTGATGCTCCTCGTCCGGCGGGGGATCCTAGACCGCCGGATCCTCGTCACCGCGAACAAGAAGCTCGCGTACGTGTACTCTCTGAAGCCCGTCGAAGACCTCGTGGCCGCCGCGCGGGGGGACCTCGCCCTCGTCCTCCGCCGGATCGAGCGCATCGCCCGGCACCTCCGCCGGTCCCCGGCCTAGTCCCAGAACCGCTTCGTCCGCGCGTAATTCACTTCGGCCGCCAGGACGTCGCGCAGGAAGTCGTCCTCCGTCTCGTGGTACCCGCGGAGGATCCGCGCCGCGGTCTCCTCCCCGACCCCGCGGGCGACGAGCGCGAGGACCGCCTTCTTCCCGTGGCCGTTCACGAGGCTCGCGTTCGTGAACAGCTTCTTCACCATCCCGCGGTCCGCCTTCGAGGGCGTGTCGATGTCCAGCTCCTTCGCCCGGTCCCGCTCGTAGTGCCGCAGGACCGCGACCATCGCGCCGCCGCACGACACGCACGCGATCTTCGCGGGCAGGTCCGCGACGAGCGAGCGCCAGGAGGCGCGGCAGTTCAGGCACAGGAGCTGCGCGGTCTCCTTCTCGAGGCGGGCCTTCACCGCCATCAGCGTCCCGTGGTCCGCCCGCGACGGCGCGACGAGCCGGAGGCTCCCCTCCAGGCCCGCCTTCCCCACGTTCGAGATCTGCGTGACGACGACCTCGATCTCGCCCGCCTTGATCCTCCGCAGGACCTCCGCGGTACGGGGGACGTCCATCCGCTCCCAGAAGATCTTGTTCAGGACCTCGTCGAAGAGGGGGGTGTTCTCGAACGCCTTCAGGAGGCGCGGGATCGACACGCTCTCCCAGTCCACCTCCCGCCGCAGGGCCCCGAACTTCTTCGCGACGTGGACGAAGGACCACCGGAGGTACGCAGAGTTCTTGAGGACGACCCGGAGCAGGGACTCGAGCGCGTCCGGGTCCTCGGGCCTCAGGATCTCGATCACCCGCTGCGGGTCGATCGACTGCGGGGCCTCCACGACCACGCGATACGGGTCCGACTGGACGCCCACGCTCTGCCCGAACCGAGCGGAAATCAGGGAGGAGATGAGCTGCGCAAGGGTCTCGTTCACCTTGCTCCCGAAGCACGCGTTGATGATCACGAGCTCCCGCGCGACCTCGATTGTGACCCGCGTGTCTGTGGGCACGGGCTTCCCAGCAAGGCCCGCGATGTACTCCTTGAACCGGCGCAGACCCTCCCCGCCCGCAGGATAGGAGGAGAAGTCCAAGGAGCCGCGGAGCCGCCCGACCTCCTGCGCGACCGCGAACGATACAGGGATGTCCTCCCCGATCCAGCTCGGGACGTCCCCGAGCTCCCGCACGGGCTCGACGAGCAGGTGGTCCTCCTTGAACTCCACGAACCGCCACGTCGTCCCCCGCATCACGAACGTCGCGCCGAGCTTCGCGTTCTCCGCGACGAACCACTCGTCGAGCGTCCCGATCACGCTGCGGGAGACCATGTCCACGACGCGGTACGTGCGGACATCCGGGATCATCGAGATGTTCTCGAGGAAGTACAGGCGGGCGCCGGGGCCCCGGCCGAACCGGCCCTCCGCGGACCACAGCTTCCGCAGGGACGCGAGCTGCTTCAGGACCGCGTCGAAGTCCGCCCGGAGCAGGTCCCGGAACGGATGCGCCCGCCGCACGAGCGCGTACGCCTCGTCCGCCGACAGGGAGGGGCGGGCCATCGCCATCGCGACGAGCTGGTTCGCGAGGACCGCGAGGTTGTCCGTGCGGACCGCGACGGGCTCGAGTTCCTCCGCGAGCGCGCGGCGTGCGATCACCGCCGCCTCGGCGAAATCGTCCTCGTGCGTCGCGATCACGAGGCCGTCGCTCACCTCGCCGACCCCGTGGCCGGAGCGCCCGATCCGCTGGACGAGGCGGGACACCTCGCGGGGCGAGTTGTACTGGAGGACGAAGTCCGCAAGCCCGACGTCAATCCCGAGCTCGAGCGACGACGTGCAGATGAGGGACTTCAGGACCCCCGCCTTGAAGTCGTCCTCCATCTGGACCCGGACGTCCTTGAACAGGGACCCGTGGTGGACCCCGAGGGAGGCGTCCGGGAACGCCAGCTTCAGGCGGGACGAGAGGAACTCCGCGGTGTCCCGCGTGTTCACGAAGAACAGCGTGGAGCGGTGGGACTCGATCAGCTCGTGGCACCTCCGAATCGCGGCGGCCTGGACCTCCTGGAGGTGGAGTCGTTCCGCCATCGCCTTGTCCTCGTCGCTCGGCAGCGGCACCTCGACCGCGATGCGGATCCCCTTCGGGATCGGGACCTTGATCACCTCGACCTCGCGGCCCACGCCGCCGAGGAACGCGGCGACCTCGTCCGGGGAGCCGACGGTGGCGGAGAGCCCGATCCGCTGGACGTCGTGGCCGACCAGCTCGACGAGCCGCTCCAGGCCGATCGCGAGCTGGGCCCCGCGGTCGTCCCCCGCGAGCTCGTGGATCTCGTCGATCACGACCCACTTCACGGTGCGGAGCTGGTCTCGCACGCGGCGGCCCGTGAACAGGATCTGGAACGTCTCCGGCGTCGTGATCAGGACGTCCGGCGGGTGGCGGGTCTGCGCCGCCCGCTCCTTCGGCGACGTGTCCCCGTGGCGCACCGCGACCCGGATCCCGAGCTGCTCACCGAAGAACGTCATCCGCCGCAGCATGTCCCGGTTCAGGGCCCGGAGCGGGGTGATGTACAGGCAGCTCACGGGCTCCGGCTTCTCCGTGAGGATTCGGTGGAGGATCGGGAGCATCGCGGCCTCCGTCTTCCCGATCCCGGTCGGCGCGATCACGAGGGCGTTCCTGCCCGCGAAGATGCGGGGGACCGCGAGCCGCTGCGGCTCCGTGAAGGCCTCGAACTTCAGCTTCGAGAGGGCCTCGAGGATCGCGGGGAGGAGACCGAGGGACTCCATGGGGGCAACCGCCTACGACGCACTCCGATAAAAAGCTGCATGCTGGGGACCGCTGAAAGGGGACCTCCGAGGGCGCGCATCTTCCCGGTCGCGGACGTGTCCCCGTCGAAACCTATTTCCTCTGGAGCCCGCGTGCCGCGGCCATGGAGTCCACGGAGAACGAGACGCGGCCTGCGCGGGGGCCGCCCCAGGCTCGCACCGGCTTCACGATGGCGAACGGACTCGTGGCCCTGCTCGCCGCCGCGGCGCTCGCGGTCGCCCTCCTCGTCCCCGGGCCTGCGGGCCCCGGGACCCTGATGGCGCAGAACTCGCGCGGGGGCCCGATGACGATCGGGGCGGCGTGCACCCACTATGCGGGGGCGGAGGTCACGATCGCTGTGCCCGGCCCCGGGACGGTCGTCGTCAGTGCGACCGTCGGGGTAGGCGTCAACCACAGCTTCGGCACGAACGACGAGGCGCGGATCGTCGTCGCGGCGTCGGACACGGAGTGCGCGATCACGAACCACACCGCGTTCGTCTCGGTCCCCCAGACCCTGCCGACGGACCCGTTCCACTTCCAGACCGTGCCCGTGCTACGGCCGTTCGCGGTCGCCGCGGGGTCGCCCACGTTCTACGTGAACGGGGTTATGGCCTCCGGGGCGGACGTGAACGACCGGTTCGACAGCGCATCGCTCGTGGCGGTGTTCTACCCCGCGTAGGCGTCGACCGCAGTGGGCCCGGCCGGATTTGAACCGACGACCATCTGGTTATGAGCCAGACGCTCCCCCAGGCTAAGGTGCGGGCCCCCCGGCGGCGGAACGTGGGCGACGCGACGTCCCGCAAGGCATCGTCTGAGGAATCCGG
>DATBXC010000020.1:0-5127 GCA_036514455.1 Thermoplasmata archaeon
TTCGACGAGAAGCTCAGCGGCGGCATTCCCCCCCGCAGCATCGTCCTCCTCGCGGGCGAGGCGGGGACCATGAAGTCCACGGTCGCGTGGAACGTCCTCTTCCACGGGGCGCAGAAGGACGGGAGGACGGGCGCGTACATCACCATCGAGCAGGGGCGGGAGAACTTCGCGAGCCACCTCCGCGGGATGGGGATGGACCCGAAGGAGGTCGAGGACAAGGTCAGCATCGTCGACCTCGGGATGATTCGGAAGAACCTCGAGGGGATGGCGGAGTCCACGTGGGTCGAGATCTTCAAGATGTACGCCCAGAACCTCAAGAAGTCCCTGAACTACGAGCTCCTGGTCGTGGACTCGCTGACCGTGCTTGAGGCGCTCGCGCGGTTCGACAACCCGCGGGAGCAGATGTTCCAGCTCTTCGAGTGGCTCCGGGACCTCAAGGCCACGACGTTCCTAGTCTCGGAGATGCGGTCGAAGAACGAGGACTTCGGGACCTTCGGCGAGGAGTTCCTCTCGGACGGGATCATCCACGTGAAGATGGAGCGCGTGGACGACGCGAACATCCAGCGGCGGATTCGGTGCGTGAAGATGCGGGGCTCCCCGCACAGCCCGAACTACTACACGCTGATCTTCCAGAACGGCGGGCTCCAGGCGACCCGCGTGATCGCGGAGTAGCCGCCCGCCTCGGCATTCTGGTGCACGGTTCGAATCCTCCGGGACGCCCGGCCTTTCGCGAGGAAACCTTTTTATGAGCCCCGCTCGTTTGCAACGCCCAAGCTCGAAGGCCCGCTAGATACCCGCTTCTATCTAGGACGGCTGAAGAAGGTGGGAGGTTGAGGTCGGCTCTACTCGTCGAAGTGCTAGTGATTACGCTCGTCCTGACGGCAGGCGTCCCCGCGCTGCTCGCGGCGTTCCCGGAGGCGCGGGCCCCCGCCGTCGCGGCGCTCGTCCACGCGCCGCTCTCGGAGATTCGCTCCGTCGACCCCGCGATCGAGGTCGTCGAGGCGTACGAATCCTTCGTCCTCGTGCGGGCGAGCCAGGACCGGCTCGCCGCGATCGAGGCCCGCGGCATCCCCGTGGAGTCGCAGGAATCCGCGTACCGGATTGGGCTCGCGTCCGTCTCGTTCGACGTGCGGGACGGCGACCCCGCCCTCCCCGCGGACCTCCGCGCGGAGCCCACGCAGGGCCCCGCCCTGTACATCGTCCACTTCATCGGGCCTATCAAGGCGATGTGGCTCCGGCAGCTCCAGCGGATGGGCGTCGAAGTCCTCCACTCCCTGCCGACGTACGCGTTCCTCGTCTCGATGGACGGGGCCGCGCGGGACGCCGTCGCGGCGGAGCGGTTCGTGGACTTCGTGGGCCCGTACCACCCCGCGTACAAGGTCCGCCCGGACCTCGCGGGGCCGGCGGGACCGGTCGCAGTCCAAATCCTGACCGTCGCTCCCTCGGACACGTACGACGTCGTGTCCGCCCTGGATTCCGACGGCCTCCAGCGGGTCCGCTGGAATGCACCGGACACGGGGATCCTCTCCGTGTTCCGCGTCGGCGACATCGGCGTCGTGCGGGCCCGGCTCGACGCGAGCCTCCTGACGAGCCTCGCGCGGATTCCCCGCGTGCTCTGGGTCGAGCCGTGGGTCGAGATGCGGATCGACGACTCGACCGCGCAGGCGCTCCTCCAGACCGGGCTCGCGCCGGGCGACGCGAACGCTCGCCGGATCTGGGCCAACGGGGTCCTCGGGGCGGGCCAGGTGGTCAGCCTCGCGGACACGGGGATGGACTTCGACAGCAACTTCTTCCGTCAGTCCGCGGCCGTGATCCAGACGGGCCAGCCCGGGGACAACACGGGCACGCTCGGACCCCTCTCCGTGTACAACACGACGGACCCCACCCGCCGGAAGCTGATCCGGTACATCCCGATGAGCGCGTTCCGGGGGATCGACCCGTGGACGGGCGGGGACCCGGAGGCGGTGAAGGACGCGATTTCCGGCGGCGCGACCTCGGGCCACGGAACCTCGACGAGCTCCCTCGCGGGCGGCTCGGACGCCGGAATCGGCTCGAGCCCCGAGGACGGCATGGCCCCGAACGCGAAGCTGATCATGCAGGACGTCGGTTCCGCGGGGGACAGCCTGAGCTACATCCCGGACAGCTACGACGACCTCTTCGGGCCCGCGTACGAGAACGGGTCCCGCATCCACTCGAACAGCTGGGGCGCGGCGGACAACGGCTACGACCTCCAGGCGATGATGGTGGACCGGTTCGTCTGGAACCACCCGGACATGTCAATCTTCTTCGCTGCCGGGAACGCGGGCTCCGCGCTCTTCACCGTGGGCAGCCCGGGCACCGCGAAGTCCGCGATCACGATCGGCGGCGCGAACCCGTACCCGGGCGAGCAGAACGTGAACGGCCAGAGCAGCCGCGGGCCGACCGCGGACGGCCGGCTCAAGCCGGACATCATGACGTTCTTCACGGGGATCGCCGCCGCGTCGAGCGGGAACCCGATCGACAACTCGAACCCGGGCGGGACCCAGGGCTTCGGCGGGACGAGCCACTCGACCCCGCTCGCGGCGGGGATGGCCGCCCTCGCGCGGGAGTACTTCCAGGAGGGCTACTACCCGAGCGGCACGCAGGTCCTCCCGAACGGCTTCAGCCCGAGCGCCGCGCTCGTGAAGGCGTTCCTCACCGCGAGCTCCCGGAAGATGACGGGGAGCGGCGCGAACCCGCCCTCGGAGAACCGGTACCCGAACGACGCGCAGGGCTGGGGGCGCCTCGCCCTGGACGACGCGATGTACCTGAACCCCGCCACGGAAGGCCAGCGGAAGCTGTGGGTCGTCGACCAGACGAGCGGGCTGTCCACCGGCCAGTCCTCCGAGTACCGGATCCGGGTCGCGTCGTCCACGACGCCGCTCCGGATCGTGATGGCGTACAGCGACTACCCGGCCCTCCCGAACGCGAACCCGGCGCTCGTGAACAACCTGAACCTCCAGGTCACCGCCCCGAACGGGAGCGTGTACAAGGGCAACGTGTTCGCCCCGTTCTCGCTCGGCGAGTCCCTCCCGAACAGCGGGAGCTTCGACAACCGGAACCCGATCGAGGGCGTAATCGTGAACGCGCCCGGGGTCGACGAGTGGGCGGTCCGCATCGAGGCGGCGAACGTCCCCTCCGGGCCCCAGGGCTACGCGATCGTGGCGGCCGGGGACCTGGACCTCGGGTTCGGGGACATCCGGCTGGACAAGAAGGTGTACAGCGAGAGCGACACGGTCCGCATCGATGTCCACGACGCGAACGGCCTGGCGCCCATGACCGTGACCGTGAAGAGCACGGTCGAGACGGCGGGCGAGACGGTCGCGATGACGGAGACCGCCGCCGGCTCCGGCGTGTGGCGGGGGAGCATCGGCACCCAGTTCGGCGACCCCGCCCCCGACGGGATCCTCCAGGTGAACGAGGGCGGGACGATCGAGGCCACGTACTCGGATTCGACCCCCGCCCACGACGCAATCGCGACGGCGATCGTGGACGCGTCCCCGCCCGCGATCTCGAACGTGCGGGCGGAGGACATCACGAACTCCGCCGCGACGATCAAGTGGACGACGAACGAGCCCGCGAACTCGAAGGTGTACTACGGCACGAACCCCGCTCTCCTGACGCGGACGGCGGCGGACACGGGCCTCGTCACGACTCACGCCCTGCCCCTCGTCGGCCTCGCGACGGACACGCTCTACTACTACGACGTGGAGAGCGCGGACGCGCTCGCCCACACGACGCGGGACGCGAACGGCGGCGCGCACTACACGTTCCGCACGACCGCCCAGGGCGACATCCTCCTGGTCTTCGGTGACGGCTCGTTCCCGCCGGACCGGGTGGCGATGTACCGGGACGCGCTCACGCGGAGCGCCTGGCCGTTCAACGAGTGGTCCGTCGCGGTGAGCGGCGACCCGCCCCTCGCGGTCCTCCAGCAGTACAAGGTCGTGATCTGGCAGACCGGGCTCGAGGCGTACCCGGCCCCCTCGGACGCCCAGCGGGCCCTCCTGACGAGCTACCTCGACGGGGGCGGTCGGCTCATGATCTCCGGGCACGACATCGCGTGGTCCCTGTGCGCCGCGGGCACGAGCCAGTACTACACGCCCGCGCGGTGCGCTTGGTTCCGGTCCGAGATGAAGTCGATGTGGCTCGTGGACCCGCAGACGTGGACGCAGAACGTCGGGATCGCGGGGGACCCGATCAGCGGGCCGTACACGGGCAGCATCACGTATGTCGGCCACCGCTCCGGCGGCTACGGCGACGAGGTCCGCAACCTCTGCGGCACGGGCGGCAGCTGCGTCCGCGCGGGCGCGCTCACGTCCTTCGTCTGGAGGGACAGCGGCGGGGTCGCGACCCCCGACAACGTCGGGGTGAAATGGAACTCCACGGGCAACAACGGGACCCTGGGCGTCGGCGTCTGGGGCGGCCGCCCCTCGAAGGCGGTCGCGAACTTCTTCGAATGGTCCGGGTTCAACTTCCAGTCCGGCGTCGTGTCGAACGCGCAGCGGACGGATATCCTGAACCGCACGATCATCTGGCTCCTCGACAGCCGGGACCACCCGGCCGTCCTCGTGCGGTCCCCGAACGGCGGGGAGGTGATCACGACGAACACCGCGACGATCACGTGGTCGCGGACCGCGTTCGGCGGGAGCGTGGCGGCCCAGACCCTGTACTACAGCGACAACTCGGGCCAGGGCTGGACCCCAATCGCGCCGGGCCCCGCCCCGGGCGACACGTCGTACGTCTGGGACGTCTCCGGCCTCCCGAACGGGGGGCACTACCGCGTGCGGGCCGTCGTCCAGGACGACGGGAACCCCGCCCTCACCGGCTCCGACGCGTCGGACGCGGACTTCACGATCAACCGGCCCGGTGGCGACACCCAGGGCCCGCTGATCTGGCCAGGAAGCGTGTCAATCGTTCCGAACCCGATCGTGACCGGTGCGACCGTCACGTTCCGGGCGACCGCGGACGACACGACCCGCGGGAACAGCAACATCGTCGCCGCGGAGCTCTTCGCGGGCGCCGCACCCGGCACGGCCGGGACGGGCATCGCGATGAACCCCGCGGACGGCGGGTTCAACGCGCCCGTGGAGGACATAGTGTGGACCGCGG
>DATBXC010000021.1:0-14904 GCA_036514455.1 Thermoplasmata archaeon
CGCCGTCCAGGTACACGTCCAGCTTGCTGTCATAGATGTTCGCGTTCACCCTCGACCCGTCCTCGAGGGTGGTGAAGATCGCCCCCGTCACGGGCGACTGCGCGCTCGTCGTCGGGCTCAACAGCGCCACCAACAGGAGGAACGCGGCCAAGCCCAACGCTATTCCGATGATTCTCCCCTTCATGTCGACCCCTCTCTCCCCCTGGAGACGAAATACGGCGAAAACAATTCGGCGGACGGCTCTTAAGGGTTCGCCTGTCGACTAGAACGGTTTTTGCCTTCGCCCGCCCGGCTTGCAGGGGATGCGCGCGAAGGGAGGAGAGCGACCGCGCGGCGCACAAGATTTATCCCCGCGCGCCGCATCGTTCGCGGCGATGGCCGCACCCGAGCTCGCGACGCCCACCTCCCTCGTCCTCAGCCCTTCCGCGGTCGAGCGGATCCGCGCCCTCCGCGGCCAGTTCGAGCGGCCCGGGGGAGGGCTGCGCCTCCGCATCATCGCCGGCGGCTGCAGCGGAATGCAGTACCGGATCGACTTCACGGAAGCCCCGCGTTCGAACGACGTCGTCGTCGAGCAGGAGGACGTCAAGGTCTTCGTCGATCCGAAGTCCCTGACGTACCTCAAGGGGTCCCAGCTCGACTACTGGGAGGACCTCCTGGGCGGCGGGTTCAAGGTCGTGAACCCGAACGCGAAGTCCGCGTGCTCGTGCGGCGTCTCGTTCTCCGTGTAACCGCCTAGAGCGCCTGCGCGAGCACCTCGGCGATATCCAGCGTCTGGAGCGGCGCGTTCTGCCGGCGCGCGATCTCCTCGAAGTGCATCTCCGCGTGCGGGCATGTCGTCACGATCGCCTGCGCTCCGAGCTCGATCGCGTTCTCCAGCCGGTCGGCCCCGAGGGACCGGGCTTGGTCCGGGAACACGAGCGGGAAGCCACCGCCCGCCCCGCTGCAGCGGGCGTCCGCCTTGCTCGGGAACATCTCGACGGGCACGAGGCCCTTCAGGAACTTCATCGCGTTCCGCGGCGCGTCGTACATCCCGCACACCCGCCCCTGCGCGCAGGAGTCGTGGAACGCGACCTTCAGGTTCGGGAGGGGCTTCGTGAACGCGAGGCGCTTCTCCGTCACGAGCCGCTCCACGTACTGCGTGATGTGGAGCACGCTGAAGGGCGGGTTCCCGCCCCACCGGCGGTAGTCCTTCAGGAACGCCCGCACGTCCTCCGCGCACGCGGTGACCAGGATCTTCGCGCCCGTCTCCGCGACAGCCTGGATGTTCCGGGGCATCAGCTCCTTCTTCACGTACTCCTCGAACCCCATGTTCGCGAGGGGCGCGCCCGAGCACCACTCGTCGTTCCCCAGGATCCGGTACCGGACCCTCGCCGCGTTCAGGATCTTCACGACCGCCTCCGCGACCTTCTGCTTCCGGTAGCTCGCGACGCAGCCGACCCAGAACACCGCCTCCGGGCTCGGGCTCTGGACGGCGTCCTTCGGGAGCCAGGCGGCCCGCTGCCCGTGGGGCTCCCCGAAGATGTTGTGGGACTCCCGCACGTTCTCCAGGACCGGCGCGTGCTGGGCCATCCCCAGTCCGGACTCGACCATCCACGCCTTCGCGTCCTGCCAGAACCGGTCGAATGGGATGTCCGCCATGCAGATGTCCTCGCACGCCCCGCACGCGGTGCACTCGAACACCGCCTTCGCGAACTCCGCGTCCGGGCGGGTCTCCCGCCCCAGCAACCGGTCGAGGATCCCGAAGCCCCGCTTGTCGTGCTCCCGCATGAAGAAGACCTTGCCGCGCGGGGCGGCGGACTCGAACCCGATCTCGCGGTACGCGGGGCACACAGGGACGCAGTACCCGCACATCGTGCACGCGTGCAGGTCCTTGGCGTCGATGTACTCGTCCATCTGGCGGACCCCGGCGCGCGCGGCCATCCTGGCACCTCACGCCTTCGCCGAGGCGAGCTCCGCCTCCGCTTCCTTGAGCAGCGCCCGCTCCCGCGCGAGCAGGGCGTCGAGCGCGGCCCTCAGGCCCCCGGTCGCGTGGCGGCCCGCGGCATCGAGCGCCGCGACGCCCGCCTTCCCCGCGGCGACCGCGGTCTCCCAGGCCATCGCCTTCGATATCTCCTTCTCGAACGCGTAGCGGGCCGCGCCGCAGCTCGGGCAGGAGGCGGGCAGTTCCTCCGTCACGTACCCGCACGCATAGCACACGAGCTTCGCGACCGCCTCGAAGGGATACGGGGTGTGGCCCCCGCCCGCGGGCGGCCGGAGACCCGCCTTCGCGACCGCGTCCTCGAGCGCGCGGAGGTCCTCTTCCCTGTGGCGGGCGAGGCGCGCGAGGATCTGCTTCACCCGCGGGTCCGCGGCGACGTGGTTCGCCCGCTGGTAGAACGCGACGCCGTCCCGCTCGGACTTCAGGGCCTCCGCGATCGCGGCATCCAGGGACTTGGCGTCGGTCATGGAGGGCCCGCCAGAAGAACTGGGTTGGAGAACCGGCGGGCCTTTATCAAGATTTCTGGCTCGGAGGCGGGCGCCGTCAGATGCCCCAGCCGAACTGCTTCTTCGCGGCCTCGGACATCATCTCCGGGGTCCACGGCGGGTCCCAAACGACCTCGACCTTCGCCTCCTTCACCCCGGGGAGGGACTCGATCTTGCGCTTCACGTCCGTTCCGATGTACGCGGACGCGGGGCACCCGGGCGCGGTGAGGGTCATCCGGACCCCGACGCGGCCGTCCGCCTCGTTGATGTCGATGTTGTACACGAGCCCGAGGTCGTAGATGTTGATCGGAATCTCGGGGTCGTAGCACTTCTTCAGGACCGTGATGACTTCGTCCTTCGTGGGCATCGATCGCACCGCGGCGAAGACACCCGGGCGCGCCTAATGAACCTGTCGCCGCTACTTCTGAGGGAGGGGCGCCAGGGTCTTCCGGCCCGCGAACCCCCCTTCGAGCGTGTGGTAGAAATGCACGGACGGCTCGCCCCGCCGCCAGCACAGGAACACGAGTTGCCCGTCGACGATCCCGTAGAAGTCCACGAGGCCGCTCTGGAAGTCCTTCAGCAGCACGCCGAGCGCGTGGATCCGCCCGATGTCCTCGCTCAGCGACGTCTGCACGGCCTCCCGCTCCCGCACGAGCGCCGCGTACCGTCCGTGGTCCGGGCACGCCGGGTCCGCGGCGCGGGGCCCCCAGTACTCCTCGAGGTCCTGCACGAGCTCCGTGACCTCCCGGAGCCGGACGGAGCGGAGGTCCATGTCCCGGAAGACCCCGTCCAGGACGGGCAGGAGCCCGTCCGCCTCCTCCACCGTGAACACCTTGGAGGGCGGCTCCACCTTCAGGCGGGGGTCCCACGCGGCCGGACCTTGCGGGGAGGCGGGTAATCCCATCCTGGCACCGTCCTCAGATAGCGACCCGGGAGCCTAAGAACCTTGTCGTTCCGTTCGCTCACTCGAGGCCGCGGGCGTCCTTCGTGGCCCGGGTCGCGGCGACCATCACCCGGAGCTTCGCCTGGGCCTCCTCGACGGTCCGGGTCTTGAGCCCGCAGTCCGGGTCGATGTAGAGCTGCGCCGGCTCGAACGTCTCGAGGGCCCGCTCGATTCTCTCCCGCACCTGGGCCTCCGTCTCCACGACGTGCGTGTGGACGTCGATCACGCCGAAGGCGATCTCCTTCTTGAGGGGCTCCCGCCGGAACCGGCCCAGCAGGTCCAGCCCGCTGTTGCTCATCTCGAGGTCGATCTGGTCCACGGGGAGCTTGTTGAAGTACGGGAACACGCGGTCGTAGTTCCCGTAGCACGTGTGGGTGATCGTCTTCGCCGAGAGCCCGCGGGTGACGACGCCGAGGGCCTTCACGACGAGGTCGAGCTCGTCCGTGCGGGCGGACAGCGCGGGTTCGTCGACCTGGATCACCTTCGCCCCCGCCCGCTCCAGGTCCCGGGCCTCCTGGTGGAGGACCTTCGCGAACGCGAGCGCGAGCTCCTCGCGGGACCCGTAGTGCTCGTCGAAGGACCAGTCCATCATCGTGTACGGGCCCGTGAGCATCCCCTTCAGGGGCTTCTCCGTCAGACCCCGGGTCCACCGCCACCAGTCCACCGTGATCGCCCCGGGCCGCGCGAGCTCGCCCACGACGACGGGCTTCTTGTAGTACCGGTTCCCGTACGACCGGACGAGCCCACTGACCTCGCAGCCGTCGAGGTTCTCCGCGAAGTACGTCGCCATGTCCCCGCGGTACTGCTCCCCGTCGACCAGGATGTCGATTCCGAGGTCCTCCTGGAACGCGATCCACTCCTTCGTCGCGCGCTCCTCGAGGGGCCGCAGCTGATCGTCGGTGAGCTCGCCCCGCGCGTGCTGGGCGCGAGCCTTCGTCAGGTACGGCGGCTTCGGGAAGCTCCCGACCGTCGTCGTCAGGAGGCTCACAGCCCCGCCTCCAGGAGCCCCGCGGTCTCCGCGACGAACCGGAGCTTCTCCCGGGCCTTCCCCCGCGGGAGGAACTCCAGGCCGTTCGACGGGGACACGTACGCGTCCTCCAGGGCCACCGAGCCCTTCAGGCCGAGGAGGGACTTCGCGAGAGCCTCGGGATCGTCCCGCCGCGTGTTGCGGGCGTCCACGACGCCCAGGGTGAGGGGCACGTCGACCCCGCCCTTCGCGAGCGCCTTGAGGTTCTTCGGGCCCTGCACGAGGTCCAGGCCCAGGTTGTCGATCGGCGGGCGCGCGAGCTTGCCGAGGATCCCCGCCACGTCCCCGAAGTACGTGAAGAGGCAGAGCCACGCCCCGCCCTTCTCGCCCGCCACGATGTCGAGCCCCTCCCGCAGGAGGTCGACCTCCTTCGGGGCCCGCGTAATCGCGGGCTCGTCGATCTGGATGTGCGTCGCGCCCGCCCCTCGGAGCGCGCGAACCTCCTGGGCGACCGCGGTGGCGAACTCCCGGACGAGCTCCCGCCTCGACCCGCCGTCCGTCTTCGCCAGGCTCGCCAGCGTGTAGGGGCCCGTGACGACCGCCTTCACCGGGGTGCGGGCGACGGACGACGCGAAGCGCCAGTCGTCCACCGTTGCGGGCTCCCGCCACCGCACCTCCCCCCGGACGACGGGCTGGCGGTAGTACGTGTTCGTGTCGAAGTACCGCACGAGCCCGTTCACCTCCACGCCGTCCAGATGGCGGGCGAAGTGGCTCTGGCTGTCGTACCAGGTGATCTGCCCGTCCGTCGGGAGGGCGATCCCCGCCGCGGTCTGCTCCTCGATCACGTCGCGGACGACGGACCGTTCGGTTTCTTTGAGGTCCCCTGCTGTGATCGCTCCCTCGTCGAACCGCCCGATCGCGCGGCGGAGCCGCTGCTCCTGCGATGACTCCCCGATCCTCGGGTAGTTGCCGACGACGGTCGTGGACACCATGGGGCGGGAGCCGCCTGCGGCCCTCGCGGGGCCGGGAATGTCCGACGGAAGCAGTCATAGTTTAAAGCTTCTTTTATTCCGTTCGGAATACCCGTCCGGAAGGGGGCCGCTCACTTCTTCGCGACGGCCTCTTCCAGGAGCACGACCGGGGTCCCCGCGGTCACCCGGTCGATGTGGTAGAAGTCCTCCATCGAGCGGTGGCCGACCTCCTCCATGTGGAGGCAGTCCACGGGGCACACGTCCACGCACTGCTGGCACCCGATGCACTTGTCGTAGTCGAACTCCGGGATCACAATCGGCTTGCCCTTCCGCGCGTTCGGGCCGTCGATCATGTCGATGCACCGGGTCGGGCACTCCCGCTCGCACTTCCGGCAGCCGATGCACACGTCCACCTCGACGGCGGGGTGCTCGCTAATCCGGTTCACGAGGACGATCTTCTTGTCGCTCTCCTCGTCCGGCATCTTCAGCTCGGGCGCGGAGTAGTACAGGTCCTCCCGCGTGTAGTCCGCGAGCTCGAACTCCTGCGTGAAGTTCCACGCGTCCGTCGGGCAGTACTCCATGCAGTTCCCGCAGAACAGGCAGTGCCCCACGTCGACCCCGGGCCTCCGGATCACGTGCTTCATCTCGTCCAGCTGGGCCCGGCTCGGGTGGAGGTACGGGGACTCCTTCTCGACCTCCAGGATGTCGAAGTAGATGCACTCGTTCGGGCAGACCTTCGCGCACAGCTCGCAGCCGATGCACTTGTACCAGTCGATCGAGTGCTGGCCGCGGTACGCCTTCGGGAGCTCGACCCGCTCGTACGGGTACAGGACCGTGACGGGCTTCCGCCGGAACGTCGCGACGATCGCCTGCTTCATCGTCACGAGGAGCGGGCGGATGCTTCCCCCCAGGACGCCGACATTGCCGCCGTCAGCGGACCTGGGGGACCTCAAAGGTGTACTCTCCCTTCTGCATGTCCATCAGTCGGCCCTCCCGCGCGCTCACGAGCCGGCCCTTCTTCGTCCGGACCCACCCCGTCTTCTCCGCCTTGATCTTCTCGCTCAGCTTGAGGAACCCGTCGATGAGCGCCTCCGGCCGCACGGGGCAGCCCGGGATGAAGATGTCCGTCGGGACGAACGTGTACGAGCCCTTCACGACCGCGTACGAGTCGTAGTACGGCCCGCCGCAGATCGTGCACTCCCCCATCGCGATCACCCACTTCGGCTCCGCCATCTGCTCGTACAGCCGCCGGACCGCGGGCCGCAGCTTGAGGGAGATCGGCCCGTTCAGGAGCAGGACGTCGCACTGGCGGGGGCTCGACCGGTAGATGATCCCGAACCGTTCCGCGTCGTACCGCGGGTCGCTCGTCGCGGCCATCTCGATCGCGCAGCACATGATCCCGAAGTGGAGGGGCCACGTGGAGTTCCGCTTCGCCCAGTTGAAGAAGTCGCCCACGATGGCGTCCAGGAGCTTCCGGATCGGACCCTTCTTCAACGGCGCGTCGATGTTCCGGTCCACCCACTTGACGAAGTCCTGGGACTTCAGGCCGATGATGTTCGCCTGCTCGGCCGGCTGGATCATCGCTCCATCCTTCCGCGTGGGCCCGCGACGCGCGGATGCCGAAAATGGGGCCGCTACTTTAGGCTTCCCATCCGCTTCCGCGCGGGACTCCATGGCAACCACCCGGCGGGGGGACATTAATCTTGGCCATTGCGGGCGTCCTAAAACGCGCCGCGCGCGCCGGTGCGTCCGCCCCGCCGTCGTGCGGGCGCACCGTCCCACGCCCGTGTGAAGGTTAAAGAGCGACCGGGCCGTTCGAGCGCCGCCGCGGGAGGTACGGGTCGTGCCCGTGAACCCGGAACGGATCCGAAAGCTCCGAGACTTCGGCCTGACCGAGTACCAGGCCCGCGTGTACCTCGCCCTACTGGACCTGGGGAACGCGACGGCGTCCCAGATCCCCGCGATCTCCCGCGTGCCGCGCACGCGCATCTACGCGACGATGCAGCAGCTCCACGAGAAGGGGCTCGTCGAGATCATCCCGGAGACCCCCCTGAAGTACACGCCCGTGCCGTTCTCGAGCTACCTCGCGAAGCGCGCGCAGGAGCAGCGGGAGAAGGCGGAGCAGCTCGAGGCCACCCTGCCCCAGCTCGGCGCGGAGTTCGCGATCACGGGCGGGCAGCCCGCGGAGGAGGCGGGGCGGTTCGAGGCCGTGTACGGCCGCCGGAACGCGCGGGAGCGCCTGATCAAGATGTACACGTCCGCGCTGCGCGAGGTGTACGGGATCGGGACGACGCGCAGCCCGACCCGCGTGATGAAGGCGTTCGGTTCGATCCTCATCGAGAAGGCGCGGGAGGGGGTCGCCCTGAAGTACGCGTTCCCCGTCACGGAGGACAACTGGAAGGACGTCGAGGTGCTCCAGCGGTACGCGGAGGTCCGGAACATCGACTTCCAGATGCCCGTGTACCTCCATGTCGTGGATCACCGGGAGTTCCTGATGAGCCACCCGATCCCGGACGACGACTCCTCGTACCGCGGGGAGGACATCGCGATCTGGACGAACGACGAGGCGATCGCCGGCGCGATGCACGCGATGGCGGAGAAGATCTTCTCTTCCGGCTCCCGCCCCGACCTCGAGGCCGCCACGCAGACCGCCAAGCGGAAGGCCTGAGGCGGTCCGCCTCGGACGGCGATCACACTCGCGGGAGCGTCGAACCGGGTCCGGAGGGGCCGGCGAGCCTAGTTCCCGACGCCGGAACGGGGCGGGGTCCGCGGGACGCGGCCGCGCGGCAGGACGAGCTTGTCCATGTACTTCTCGTCCATGAAGCGGAACCGGTTCCGGAGCGTGACCTCGCTGACGCCCGCCACCTTGGCGATCGCCTTC
Organism: Thermoplasmata archaeon; assembly: GCA_036514455.1. Taxonomy (GTDB): domain Archaea; phylum Thermoplasmatota; class Thermoplasmata; order RBG-16-68-12; family RBG-16-68-12; genus EA-19. The sequence goes on from DATBXC010000021.1 coordinate 8,226, forward strand.
TGCGGCCGGCGCTCGCCCTGGCTCAGGCTCCCCAGGTAGATCGCACTCGCCGCGGTGCCGATCGGGCTCAGGGATGCGGACGGGTCCGCCGCCTCGATCTCCTTGATGATCCGCAGCGCCTCGACGTGGACGCTCTGGCTCAGGCCGAGCTCGGAACAGAAGCGGCTCACGTAGTCCGCGGGCTTCGAGGGCGGGACGCGCAGGCCGAGCTCCCGGAGGAGCGCACTGTACGTCTTCCCGATGACCTTCTTCCGGACGCCGGTCGTCTGCTGGAGCTCGTCCAGGGTCCGCGGCACGCCCGTGATCCGGCACGCGGCGTACGTCGCGGCGGCGACGAGGGCCTCGATCGAGCGACCCCGTAGGAGGCCGCGCTCGAGGGCCTTCTTGCAGATGAAGCCCGCCTCCGCCCGCACGGGGCGGGGCAGGCCGAGCAGCGCCGTCACGCGGTCCACAGACCGCAGCGTCTCCGGCAGGCTCCGCTCGCCCGGTCGCGAGTGACTCGAGTGGCGCTGGAGCTTCCGGATCCGGTAGAACTTCTCCCGCTCCTTCATCGGAATCGCGTTGCCCCGCGCGTCGCGGTTCGCGGACGGGATCACCGTGGTCAGGCCCATCGCACCCGTCGAGAAGCTGCGGGGTGCGCCCGTCCGGGCGAGCTTGTCGCTCTCCTCCGGGCTGTATGCGGTCCACTCCGGCCCCTCGTCGATCTGGTTCTCGTTGATCACGAGCCCGCACGTGTCACACACGATCTCGCCGCGCGCGTAGTCCCGGATCAGGTGCTCGCTCCCGCACTCGGGGCAGCGGAGCTCCTCTTCGACGACGGTTTCCGCCTTGGACGCTTTCAGGGATGGTATCGTGGCACCCACGTCCCAACAGAAGGCGTATAACGCCTTTATATCTTGGGGTGTCACTGCGGCTGGTGACAGCTTCTCACGGTTCACGAAGCAGCCTGTCACGCCGGGACGGAGCAAGCGGGTCCCGGGCCGGTCTCGCCTCCCGGGAGGGGCGCGCGGGACGGCACGTACGGACGCTTCAAATACCCAGAGGGGACTTTCGAGCGCGGTTTCCATGGGCGACTATCGGGTGGAAAAGGACTTCCTGGGGGAGCTGAAGGTTCCGCGGGACGCGTACTGGGGGGTGCAGACGCAGCGCGCCGTGGAGAACTTCCCGGTGAGCGGAATCCGGTTCGGCCGGCGGTTCATCTACGCCCTCGGGCTGATCAAGAAAGCGTGCGCGGAGACGAACATGGATCTCGGGCTCCTCGACACGAAGCTGGGAAAGGCGATCGTCCAGGCCTCGGACGAGGTGATCGCGGGCAAGCTGGACGCCCAGTTCCCCCTCGACGTGTTCCAGACCGGATCGGGGACGTCGACGAACATGAACGCGAACGAGGTGATTGCGAACCGGGCGAACGAGATCCTCGGCGTATCCCTCGGGACGAAGGGGCCCGTCCATCCGAACGATCACGTGAACATGGGCCAGTCCTCGAACGACGTGATCCCCGCCGCGATCCACGTCGCGGCGCTCCTGGCGGTCGAGCAGGACCTGCTCCCCGCCCTGCGGGAGCTCGAGGAGTCCCTCGCGAAGAAGGCGAGGGAGTTCGACCCGATCGTGAAGGCCGCCCGGACCCACCTCATGGACGCGACCCCGATCCGCCTCGGCCAGGAGTTCAGCGGGTACGCGAGCCAGGTCGACCACGGGATCCGGCGGGTGTCCGGGGCCCGGGCGGCCCTCGCGGAGCTCGCGATCGGAGGCACCGCCGTGGGCACGGGGATTAACGCTCACCCGGACCTCGCGGGGAAGGTCGTCGAGCGGGTGAGCGCGGCGACCGGGATCCGGTTCCGCGTCGCGGAGAACCACTTCGAGGCCCAGGCCGCCCAGGACGGGCTCGTCGAGGCGAGCGGATCCGTGCGGACCGTCGCGGTGAGCCTGATGAAGATCGCGAACGACATCCGGTGGCTCGGCTCGGGCCCCCGCACGGGGCTCGGGGAGCTGAACCTGCCTGCCGTCCAGCCCGGGTCCTCGATCATGCCCGGGAAGGTGAACCCGGTCATCGCGGAGGCCGTGATGCAGGTCGGCGCCCAGGTCGTCGGGAACGACATGACCGTGTCCCTCGCGAACACCCACTCGAACCTGGACCTGAGCACGATGATGCCCGTGATGTCCCACAACCTCCAGCAGTCCATCGAGATCCTCGCGAACGTCGCACGGCTGTTCGCGCACCGGTGCATCGACGGCCTCACCGCGAACGAGGCCGTGCTCCGGAGGAACGCGGAGATGAGCACGGCGATCGTGACCCGCCTGAACCCGATCATCGGGTACGAGAAGGCCGCGGAGCTCGCGAAGGAGAGCGTGAAGACCGGGGTCTCGATCAAGCAGCTCGTCGTCGAGAAGGGGGTCCTGAAGCAGGAGGAGGCGGACAAGCTCCTCGACCCGAAGGTCCTCACGGAGCCGAGCAAGGACATCCTCGGGTCCGGGGGCGCCTAGTCGGTAGGTACCGCGGAGGGCTTAAGCGGCCCCCGCCATTGGAGGCCCGCCATGGAGCCGGCTCCCGGCGCGACGCCGCCCGCGGAGACTCCCGCGCCCGCCCCGCCGAAGCGGCCCGTCAAGGTCTACGTGATCGTCCTCGCCATCCTGATCGCCCTGGCGGGCTTCGCGGTGTGGTGGGTCTTCTTCAAGCCGTACACAATCGCCCAACTCGACGCCATGGCGAGGGAGTGCGTGCCAACCGGCTCGTTGTGCCAGATCCCCGAGGGCCGGACAATCTACGTGGCGGGGACGGTCACCCGCCTCGATCTCGTGAACGTCTCCACGGGCGTCCGCACCGCGGTGTTCCTGGACGGCGGCGGCCCGCTGCTGTTCGCGGGGGACCGGCGGTCCCAGTTCGCCGTCGGCCAGTCGACCACGGTGCCCCTCCTGATCCGTGTGTACCGGTACAATGGCATCGAGTACCGTTCCGCGGACGAGTACCCGCTCCTGCCCCTCGCCATACAGACCTCCGTGATCTTCAGCGCGATCAGCCGCGTGGCGGGGATCACGTTCCTGCCCGTGAGCTCGGGCCCGGACACCCTCACGCTCGAGGTCGCGGCCCATCGTGGCGAGGCGTTCCTGTTGTCGTACTTCCGGTTCTGCCTCATCGACGTCCAGGGGCCGCTCTTCCTAGCGGAGTCCGGGTACACCGACGGGTGCGCGGGGCGGGACGAGGTGGACGGGTGGACGCCCGGCGGGAACGGCTCCTCCCCATCGGGGCGGATGGCCTTCTCCGACCTCGCGGGCAACGGGCTCCTCGACGTCAGGGACCGGATCACGGTGTCCGGGACGCCGACCGGGTCGCCGTACGATCTGGACTCCAAGTTCCTCGCGGTGAACAACGCCTCCTCTGGAATCCTCCAAGGGTTCTCGTACTTCTTCGAAACCTCGGCGGGGATCGCGTACTACCCCGATCCGCTCGCGGTGAACCCGGGGACCCTCCAGATGTGGACCCCCGGGAACTTCGCCCTGGGGCCGCCAGAGAACATCGACCGGTTCGGGTTGACCGTCGCGCGCGGTCCCGCGCCCGCCCTCGGGAACATGTCCTACCTCTTGAGGGACGAACTCGGCGCGGTCTTCTCGCAAGGACGGTTCGCAGCGGGGACGTTCTTCACGTCCGGCGGGATGACGGGCACGTACGACGACGCCGACGGCGATGACCACGCCTCCGTGGGGGACCGGCTCGAGTTCCGGGGGGGTCAGACGAGCGCCCACTACACGCTCCAGATCCAGTCCGGGTCCGGCCTTCTGATCGACCAGCTCCAATGGAGGTCGGGGCGGGGCGCGTACACCGGCAACTTCCCCCTCGTCGCGTTCCAGGCGATGACCCGTGTCAACGCGACGACGGTCGAGGCGGACCCCGTTCTCGCGGGCGGCTTCCCGTGGGAGGAGACCGCGAACTTCACCCTGGAGCTGCGCCAGGGGACCTCGCTCGTCGTGTCCCTGGACCTCCGGACCGCGACGAACGGGACGTCCTCCGGCCAGACCCTGCGCTTCCTCTCGGGCGGCGATCCGACGCACCTCGATGCGGGGGACCGGATCCGGGCCGAGGGCCTCCTCACGGGCGTCACGTACAACGTGCGGGTCCTGTACACGCCTCCGGGCCCCTCGCCCCGCCTCTCGGGGACGTGGACAATCCCGAACTAGGGGGAGTGCTCCGCCCCGCCCGCTCGCTCTCCCTGGAGAGACGGCGCCTCAGTACGTGACGACCCAGTCCCGGTTCGCGGGGACGTAGACCCAGTACCCGTTCCCCGCCAGGAGGAACTCGGTGTCCGCCATCACCCGCAGGTTCGTCGGGGACGTCCCGTCGAATCCCGAGACCATCGTGGCGCCCGTGGCGGCCTTCGCCATCGCGACCGTGAAGTCCGTGCGGCCGCTCGGGAACCCGACGAGGTTCCAGCCCGCGACGAGCGGCATCGTCGTCACGGAGGGCCGCAGACCCATCACGGTGAGCGTGACCGGCGTCGCGGAGGTGACCTCGACCCAGAAGCCCATCGTGCGGTCCAGGTGCGTGAGCTCGCTCGCCGGCCCGCTACGGGTCCAGGTGACCCACGGGTCCGCCGGGTTCGTCGCGTCGAAGACGCGGACCCACGCGAAATTGGGGTCGATGCTCGAGAGCACGGACGTCAGGACCGTGTTCGACGGCTGCACCGGGAAGGACACGAGGTTCCGACCGGGCTGGAGGATCACGGAGAACGGCACCTGCACGGGAGACCCGATCGTGAAGTCCGCGTCGCTGATGTCCTCCCGCGCGTTGCCTTGGCCATCCCGCGCGACGACCTTCAGCAGGCACCGGTCGCTGTCCACACCCGCGGGCGGGTCCCAGCGGTACACGCCGTCGTTCGGCTCGTTCTGCGCAATCAGCGTCCACGTGGGGCTGCCCGAGTCCGCGGTGAAGTAGAGGTCCACGCCGTCCGACGGGATCTCGACGTCGCGCGCGTTCCACCGCAGCGTCTCCGTTGTGCCGGAGATGAACGTCTCGCCGCCGTTCGGGTATCCAACAGTTGTGGTCGGCCCCGCGATGCGGTCCAACCAGGCGATCACAGCGCCTAGGACGAACCGCCGCTGGGCGTCCGTCCCCTCGAAGTACCGGTAGCCCATGTAGAGGACCCGCGAGTCGCTGTCGTAATCCGAGCGAATCGCGGCGCCCAGGGCGGTGCCGGTGTACTGGAACGAGACCGCGCCGTTGCCGACCGGCGACACGACGTCCGGCGAGCCGCCCGTGAGAGCCAGGGACGAGAGGGCCCACGGCGACGAGATCGGGTCGCCGTTGATCCCCATCACGGTCATGATCCCGGAGCTGTCCTGCTGGAACGAGGCCTTGAGGACGTCCGCGTAGAACTGCGTCGAGCCCACGTCCACGCCGAGGTTCTCCCCCGTAAGGAGAAGACCGCCGTTCCCGTTCGCGAGCTGGCCCTGGAGGAGAGTCTGCTCCGCCGCAGGCAGGGCGCCCGCCCCCTGAGACCCGGTGGACCAGATGACCATCGGGTGCTCCGCCAGACCGAGTCCGTCGGGCGGTCCGCGGAGGTCGTTCGCCCCCGTGTCTCCCAGCTGGAGGTCGTCCCACGTCCTGAAGTGCCGGCCGTCCTGGGACAGGAGGCGCTCGTACGGTTCCGTGTAGTCCGTCAGCGGCTCGTCGCGGTAGAAGGTGATGCCCGGGGCGACGAAGTCAACCCGCGCCCCCTGCAGGATCTCATGGCTGTCGACAATCGAGCCGCCTCCGACGTCGACCGGCGTGCGGGTGTTCGTCTGGACGAGCACCGCCACACCGAGCTTGTTCCGGTTGATCATCGCGAACTGCGGCAGGGTCAAGTCCCAGAAGTCCGACACGGTCCTGGTCTCGCCGTTCGCGATGCTGAAGGGCTGCGACTTCAGGTCCCGGACGACGGACCGGTGGTACGGCTCCCCGTTCGACCCCATGTAGTACAGGGCGTCTTCGTAGAGGACGAACTCGACGATGAGGTTCGACTGGGTCGGCGGGTCCGTCGCGGTAATCGTCGCGTCCACGTTCACACCCGTCCCAGTGAGGTCGGCCGCGAGAGTGATCGTCAGGCTGGTGCCCGCCGCGTACTCGCTGTCGATCTTCTGGCGGTACCAGTCGTAGTTCTGGCCCTTGCTGCTGTACGCACCGACGGCCCACAGGGTCGCGTCCAAGTACGGGCCGCCGCCGTCGACGACGAGCGCGGGGATGCCCGCGTTGTCGATGTTGTAGAACGTGTTGATGCGCGCAAGGGAGGCCGTGTTCTCGTACGGATCGGTCCGGCCCCAGATCACGTGGTACATGAGCACGATCATCCTGTCAGGGGTGTACTCGTCCATGATCCGGCTGACCGCGGGGTCCGCGTTCGCGCACGGCGGACACCACGTGCCCGTGCCCACCTCGACGACGACCGTCTTCGCGGACGAGCCGGACGCGTACGGCCGCGGCGGCAGCGGATTCGCACGCTCCATGCCCGGGACGACTCCAGTCACGAACGAGCTCACGAGGACGGTCGTAATCAGCAGAGCTGAGGCGATCGCCAGTACGGCGCCTGGGCGCATTCGTTCCCCTCCTTGCCTCCCTGTGTCGGGAATCGGGTCACTACGGTCCCCTCGACCGCCCCTTCCGCCATCGGTAGACTAGGGCGGCCGCTACCGCAACCCCTACGAGCAG
>DATBXC010000022.1:0-18677 GCA_036514455.1 Thermoplasmata archaeon
TCCGGCGACAACCTGTACCTCTTCAACGACACGGGCGCCCTCCTGGACATGGTCGGCTGGACGTCCGCGCACGCCCCGGGCGCGAGCGTGTGCCGCGCCACCGACGGCGGGGGCACGCACGACGGGTTCGACGACACGAGCTCGGTCGCGGCGGGCTGGCGGTTCGGCTGTCCGCCCGACCCGCGCCTCCTCGAGCTCGGGCCGTCGCAGACCGTGTACGCGGAGCTCGGCGAGATCGTCCCGTATGACCTGGCGACATCGAACAACCTCGGCGTCCCCGTCACGGTGGACGTGACCTGGGTCGCCCCGCCGAGCGGCTGGCCCGTCGCCGTGTACGCGGCGGACGGGACGACGCCCCTCGGGGACTCGAACGGCAACTCCCTCCCGGACCTCACGGTCGCGGCGGGCGGCTCGAACGGCTTCGTCGTGACGGTGACCGTGCCGCCCCTGACGCCCCCGGAGGACGCGGTCGTCACGCGGGTCGCCGCCACCGACCCCGCCACGGGCGGCTCCGCGACGGCGGACCTCGGGACGAACCTCTATCCGTTCCTCGAGGTGGACCGGTGGGCGGACCCGACGACCGTGAACGTGCGGGGCACGGGATCCGGCGAAGAGACGACGATCACCGTGCAGCTCCTCGGCCGCGGGCGCGCGATCCCCGGCCAGGGGGCGAACGCGACGGACGTCGTGTTCGTCGTGGACGACACGGGCTCGATGGGCCCCTGGATCGACGCGGCTAAGACGGACGTCACCCGGATCACGGACAGCATCCTGGAGAACGTGTCGAGCGTCCGGTTCGGCCTCGTGAGCTACGGGGACGTCGCCGAGATCGATGTCGACATGCCCCTGACCGGCGATGTCGTTGCGTTCAAGGACGCGGTGAACGCCCTCTTCGCGAGCGGCGGCGGGGACACCCCGGAGGACCCGGACGTCGCGCTCGAGATCGCTGCGAACCTCTCCTGGAGGGGGGCCGGGGTCGTCCGGATCATCGTCCTGATCGGGGACGCGGAGGCCCACGACAACGTGCACCTCGTCGGGGTCGCGCACTGGGCGAACGTCACGCTGGGCGTCCACACGAACGCGATCGCGTGCGGGAGCGACGCGAACGCGATCCTCTGGTTCAACCGCACCGCGGCGGCGGGGGCCGGCTTCTTCAACAACCTCGGGAACCCGACGGCGATGGCGGACGCAATCATCCGGGGCATCCTGGCCCTCGTGCCGCCCGTGGACCGCGTCGCGCGGGACCCCAACACTTCGGACGCGGACCCCATGGTGCGGGACGTGCTCCCGCCGTACCTCGCGGTCGTCCCGGGGACGTTCCGGGATCCCGCGACCGGGGCCGCGAAGCCCCCCGCGTACACGGGCCTCGACGGCTCCGGGAACACGGTCCTGGAATGGAACGTGACGTCCCTCCACGTGAACGACACGTGGGCGGTCGCGTACACCGTGACGTCCGCGAGGGCGGGCTGGCTCCCGACGAACGTCCCGGGCCTCTCGCGGGCGAGCTTCCTGAACTGGCGGGACGCCCGCCGCGCGTTCGACCTCCCGCCCGCCCCGATCCGCGTCCTGGCGCCCGGGCCCGTGACCGCCCTCGCGGTCGGCGAGCCGCGGTACGTCTCGGACGTGACGTACGTCCGGTCGAACACGTCCCTCTCCTTCTCCGTCGTCGACCGGAGCGGCCTCGGGATCCGCCGGACGCTGTACCGGGTCGACGGCGGGCCCTGGACGAACTACACGGCATCGGGGCCGTTCACGCTCCCCGACGAGGGCGAGCATGTCGTGGAGTGGTCCAGCGAGGACTTCCTGGGCGGGGTGGAGGTCCCCGGGACCGCGGTCCTCCGGGTCGACGACACGCCGCCCGCCCTGGCGCCCGCGGTCGGGGACCCGAAGGTCCTCGACACGGGGATCTTCGTGACCTCGGACACGCCGTTCAGGCTCACGGCGTCGGACGGCGGCGTGACGCCCGTCGGCCTCGCGAGCCTGGAGTATCGGATCGACGACGGGCCGTGGTTGCCGTTCGAGGGTCCCTTCCCGCTTGCGGGGGAGGGCGTGCATGCGGTCGCGTATCGCGCCGCGGATCGGCTGGGGAACGCGGCGGCCGTGGGCCTCGAGGCGACGGTGGACGACACGCCGCCGGACGCCGGGGCGGCCGTGGGGGAGCCGAAGCACGCGACCGCGGTCCTGTTCGTGACGTCGTCGACGCCGGTCACCCTCTCGGCCGAGGACCGGGGCGCGGTCCCGGTCGGACTCGCGTCCCTGGAGTACGGTGTCGAAGGGGCGGCGTGGACCCCGTACACCGCGCCGTTCCGGGTCGCGGGCCCGGACGGCTGGCGGACGATCGCGTACCGCGCCGCGGACCGGCTCGGCAACGCGGCGACCCGCTCCCTCCTCCTCTCCCTGGACGACACGCCGCCGGCGACGACGATCGCGCCGGGCCAGGGCCCGTTCCGCCCGGACGACCTCTATTCCCTCTCCGCGGAGGACGGCGGATGCGGGCTCGCCCGCACGGAGTTCCGGATCGATGGCGGGCCCTGGCTGCCGTACGCGGGCCCGTTCCCGCTCCCCGCGGGGGCCGCTCACGTGGTCGGCTACCGCTCCGTCGACCGTCTGAACAACACGGAGACCGAGCGGCAGCTCGAGGTCACGTATGAGATCGCCCGCCCCTCAGAGGTGAACTGGAAGCCCGCCGTGGCGGCGGTGTTCACGATCGCCCTGGCGGGCGTCGGCGCGTGGTCCGCGCGGCGGGCGCCGTGGCGGGGCGACCCGCGGCGTCGGGCGGCCCTCGCCGCGTTCGCCGCGGCCTCGCTCCCGTTCGTCCTCGCGGAGGCGCTCACGGGCGTCGTGTCGTACGTGACCGGGCTCCTGTCGATCCCCCCGCTCCTCGGGCTCGGGACGCTCGTGGACCTGGCGGTCCTCGTCGCGGGCCTCGCGCTCGCCGGGGCCCGGGCCGCGCGGCGAGGACGGGTCCCGCCCCCACCTTCGGACGACGTCCCGGCCCTTCCGGAGGACCTGCCGCCTCCGCCGCCTCCCTGACCCGCGCACGTCGCCGGGAAAGGGTTATGGCCCGCGCCCACTCTCCATGGCGGGGACCCGCGTGCGCACGGACATCGACATTGCCCAGGCCGCGACGATGCGGTCGATCGTCGACGTCGCGGCGGACGTCGGCCTCGCGCGGGAGGACCTCGTCCTCCGTGGGGAGCACATCGCGAAGGTCCGGCTCGACGCGGTCGAGCGCGCGCGCAGGGCCCCGCAGGGGAAGCTCGTCCTCGTCACGGGCACGACGCCGACCCGCCTCGGGGAGGGCAAGACCCTCACGTGCGTGGGCCTCGGTCAGGCCTTCCGCCGGATCGGCGTGAGGGGGATCGTCGCGATCCGGGAGCCTTCCCTGGGGCCCGTGTTCGGGACGAAGGGCGGGGCCGCGGGGGGCGGGTACTCGCAGGTCCTCCCGATGGAGGACATCAACCTCCACTTCACGGGGGACATCCACGCGGTCACCGCCGCGAACAACCTGATCGCCGCGATCCTGGACGCGCACGTCTTCCACGGGAACGAACTCGACATCGACGAGACCCGCGTGATGTTCCCGCGGTGCGAGGACATGAACGACCGCGAGCTCCGGAACATCGTCGTGGGCCTGGGCGGGCCGAAGCACGGCGCGCCGCGCGAGGACAACTTCATCATCACCGCCGCGAGCGAGGTGATGGCGATCCTGTGCCTCACGGAGGGGGTCCGGGACCTGAAGGAGCGGCTCGACCGGGTCGTCGTCGCGTACGACCGGAAGGAGAAGCCCGTGACGGTCGGGGACCTGTACGTCCACGGGGCCGCGACGATCCTCCTGAAGGACGCGCTGATGCCGAACCTCGTCCAGACGATCGAGGGGACGCCCGCCCTCGTCCACGGCGGGCCGTTCGCGAACATCGCGCACGGCCACAGCACGGTCCTCGCGGACCGGCTCGGCCTCGGGACGAGCGAGCTCGTCGTCACGGAGGCGGGCTTCGGCGCGGACCTCGGCGCGGAGAAGTTCGTGGACATCGTGTGTCGGGAGAGCGGGCTGTGCCCGGACGCGGCCGTGCTCGTCGCGAGCGTGCGGGCCCTGAAGCACCACGGCGGGGCGAAGAAGCGGGACCTCGGCACGGAGGACCTGAGGGCGCTCGAGGCGGGGTTCCCGAACCTGGACGCCCACCTGCAGATCCTGAAGACGCTCGGCTTCCGGGCCGTCGTCGCGATGAACCGGTTCGCGACGGACACGGACCGCGAGGTCGACGCGGTCGTGGAACACTGCGAGCACGCAGGCGTGCGGGCCGCCCCGCACACCCTGCACGCGGACGGCGGGAAGGGCGGGGAGGAGCTCGCGCGGCTCGTCGTGGACGCGGCGAAGGCGGGCCCCTGCTCGATTCGCCCCGCGTACCGGGACGAGGACCCGTTCGAGGAGAAGGTCGCGAAGGTCGCCACGGGAATCTATGGGGCGGGCGAGGTGAAATACGACGCCGCGGCCCTGGAGGACCTCGACCGCCTCCGCAACGCAGGCCTCGACCACCTTCCGATCTGCATCGCGAAAACCCAGCTCTCAATCTCGGACGACGAGACGCTGCGCGGCGCGCCCACCGGCTGGACCCTCGAGGTCCGCGGCGTTCGGGCGAGCGCGGGGGCCGGGTTCCTCGTCGTGATCGCGGGGGACATCATGCGGATGCCGGGCCTCGGGAGGGAGCCCGCGGCGCTCCAGATGGACATCGACGAAGAGGGGAGAATCAAGGGCCTGTTCTGAGGGCTATCTCAGCAGGAGGCTCGCGTCCGCCGCGACGAGGTCCGAGACCCGCCCGAAGTCCAGCAGTCCCTCCTTCTCGTCGATCCCGACGACCCGCGCGGCGTCCACGTCGATGCGGTTCAGGAGTGGAGACAGGTACGGATAGCTCGCGACGTTTACGCCGAGGGCGAGCGGGCTGAACGCGGGGAGCACGACCACGCGCTCCGCGATGAGGAACGCGGGCACGCTCACGGTCGCGCCCAGGGGATCCCGAAGCTTCACGGCGGGGTGCTCGTGGCCCATCACGATCGTCCCCAGGGCCTGGACGTCCTCGTGGCCGTGGACGAACGTACAGCCGCCGAGGTCGTACCGGTCGTGGAGGGTCATCCGGAGGTCCCCGAGGATCGTCGCGAGGTAGTTGTCGTGGTTCCCACGGACGACGATGGTCTCCGTGCGCTGCTGGAGGAACCGCAGGACCTGCTTGATCTCCACCCATTCATCGGGGAGGTTCTTCGAGAACTCGTGCTTGAAGTCTCCCGCGATGATCAGCTTCTCGGGCTCATACGCGTCCAGCAGCCGCGCGAGCCGCCCGAGGACCTCCCGCCGCTGGAACCGCGGGATCGACACGCCCTGCTCCGCGAGCGCGGCCTCGAACCCGAGGTGGAGGTCGCTGATCGCGACCGCGCCCTCCTCCTTCAGCCACAGGGCGAAGTGGCGGGTCGCCCACAGCCCCGGCGCGACCTCGAGCTCGTCCACGCCCCACGGACGGGCGCCGCGCTATTTGGACGTTCGGCGCTAACGCTCACTTATCGATAGAAAGAAAGAATCGCCCCGGCCGCACGCAGGCGGCGGAGCCGGAAAGTTGTTCGAAGTCCTTCGGCCTTCGCTCCGGTCCTAGAACCGCCGCGGGCGCCGCTTTTGGAAGCACTCTTGGCAGTAGACGGGTCGCGTCCCATCGGGCTTGAAGGGCACCTGCGTCTGCTTCCCGCAATCGGAGCAGACCACGTCGTGCATCTCCCTGGGCCCGCGGTCGAACCGCCCGCCGCCGCCGCCTCTGTCTCTGTCCATTTCTCCAACTCACTGTGCCAGCCCCTTCAGGGGCCAACAGCGGTAGCCACGGAGTCTATCTATAAGAACTTGAGGGTTACAATCTCACGTCGGTCCGCCCGCCGTCCCGAGGAAATCCCGGGGATCCCGGGTCGCCCGCCAAGTATCAGTCCTGCGCCGGAATTAGAAGGTTTGAATACTCATCACCCTCGTCCCGTCCCGTACACGTCCCTCCTCACGAAGGTCGCGGACGAGAACCACGTGGACCAGCTCTCGAAGATCTCCCGCATGGTGAACATGTTCGCCGTGGCGGCCTCCTTCGGACTCCTCGACTACGACTACGAGATGATGGCGAAGGCCCTCCGGGAGGTGTTCCGCGCGAAGGCGGAGGTCGCGGAGATGAACGTGAAGGGCGCGCGGCGGGCGTATGACCTCGTCCGCGGGAAGTACGAGGGATACGGCTGCCGCCTCGAGCCGATCGACTTCGGCGGGGAGCAGCGGGCCCTGATGACGGGGGCGCCGCCGTTCAGCTCCACGGCGCTCAATTTGTAGCTGCTGAACGCTTGGTCCGAATCCGACGCGCACGTGTACGCGGTCACCCAGTTCGTCGGAGGGGTCCCGCCCTGTCCAATTTGCACGAGGACGTTCTCCGCCGAGGGGTTCAGCCGCTGGCATTCCACGACGAGGATCCACCGGTCTCCCGTGAGCGGGAGGGCAGACCACGCGAAGCGGACCTCGAGCGCGTGCTCCGGGTCGTACACGGCATCGATCTTCGCCTGCGTCTGCGTGGCCCGGTTGTTCGGGGAGCAGTCCACGCACCGGGTCCCGATCCTCAGGTCGTTGATGTTCGCCGACGTCCACTCCGACCCGGAGATCGGATTCGCGGTCATCGTGCGGCTGTACCGGACGTACGACATCGTCGTCGTTCGCGTGGCGCCGTTGTTGTACGGAGGCGCCGACCTTCACGTCGACGGAGATCGAGGCGGCTTGGCTGCTGACCTTCCGGGCCACGGACGAGGCGACGACCGTGAAATCGTCCACGTCCGCCGCGTCCGTCCAAGAGGGGTTCTGGAGGGTGACCCCGACCCGGTTCCCGTTCGTGCTCCCCTGGCGGCATGTCGTGTCCCCGTCGTTCGTGTCCGCGCCGTCGTCGAGCTCGTTCCAAGGGGTCGCGTCGCGTCCGTCGAGCACCCGCTCGCCGCCCAGCCGTTGACATCCGTCCCGTCTGGCAGGACCCGCCAGAACCGCGCGATCCCCGCCATCCGATGGGGCACGGCGGCCCGGTCTGGTGGGCGGACCTCACCCGCTACGTCGTCGTCGCGAACCACCTCGATCTCGTCCACGGGGGACGGAGCGCGGCCGCGCTATTTGGACGTTCGGCGCTCCCGCTCGCCAATCGAAGAAAGAAAGAATCGCCCCGGCCGCACGCGGGCGGCGGAGCCGGAAAGTTGTTCGAAGTCCGTCGGCCTTCGCTCCGGTCCTAGAACCGCCGCGGGCGCCGCTTCGCGAAGCACTCTTGGCAGTAGACGGGTCGCGACCCATCGGGCTTGAAGGGCACCTGCGTCTGCTTCCCGCATTCGGAGCAGACCACGTCGTGCATCTCCCTGGGCCCGCGGTCGAACCGCCTGCCGCCGCCGCCTCTGTCTCTGTCCATTTCTCCAACTCACTTATCGGCCGTTTGTGGGCCGATGCCCTCACCCACGAGGTCGCGGTATAAAAGCCCATGGGTGAGATTCCCACCACGCCGGACGGCGGCAGGCGTGCCATTCGGAGCCGCGGGAACGTTCCGCACGCGAGAACCGGACGGAAACCTCCATAGGATAGGAACGCCGCTCCCCACGCCGAACGCCGTGTCACTGGGTATAATTAAAAGGTTTGAATACCCGGCCTCCTTTAACTACTGAAAACCCCCCCGGCGCACGCGGCCCGTTGGGGGAATTGCGGTCCTCCGGTCCCTAGGATCAAAGGTGAGAGCGTGAACCAGCCCAAGAAGGTGAACGACCTCGCGTGGATCGTCGGGGGCGCCCAGGGGAGCGGCGTGGACTCCTCCGCGACCGTGTTCGCGCGCGGGTGCGCGTACGGCGGCCTCCACGTGTACGGGAAGCGCGAGTACTACTCGAACATCATGGGCGAGCACTCGTACTTCCAGGTCCGCGCGAGCGCGCGGCGGATCCGGTCCCACGTGGACACCCTCCACCTCCTCGCGACGTTCGACGCGGAGACCGCGTTCCGCCACGCCCGGAACGTCGCGGACGACGGCGCGATCCTGTACGACCCGAACCTCGCGCAGACGAAGCTCGAGGACGTCCCCACGATCGAGGCCCGCCTCAGGACGGACCTCACGACGTACCTCGTCGCGCGCGGCCTCGGGTTCACCCTCGGGGACCTCCTGAAGTCCGCGGCGGACCGCGGGGTCACGCTCGTGCCGGTCCCGTACACGCAGCTCCTCACGGAGGTCGCGGACGAGAACCACGTGGACCAGCTCTCCAAGATCTCCCGCATGGTGAACATGTTCGCGGTCGCGGCGTCCTTCGGCGTCCTCGGGTACGACTTCGAACTCATGGCCCGCGCCGTCCGGGAGGTCTTCCGGGCGAAGGCGGAGGTCGCGGAGATGAACGTCCGCGGCGCGCGGAAGGCGCACGACCTCGTCGCGGGCAAGTACGACGCGTTCCCCTACCGCCTCGAGCCAATCGACTTCGGCGGGGAGCGGCGGGTCCTGATGACGGGGGCCCAGGCGACCGCCCTCGGGAAGGTCCTCGGGGGCCTCCGGGTCCAGACGTACTACCCGATCACGCCCGCGAGCGACGAGAGCGAGTACATCGAGGCGAACCAGCTGATCGACCTGCGCGAGCCCTCGGACCCCGCGGAGGAGGAGGCGGGGGTCGCCCAGGGGAGCGGCTCCATCCTCGTCGTCCAGACGGAAGACGAGATCTCCGCGGTCACGATGGCGATCGGGGCCGCGCTCGCGGGCGCGCGCTCCGCGACGTGCACCTCCGGGCCCGGGTTCTGCCTGATGATGGAGGGCATCGGCTGGGCGGGGATCAACGAGGTCCCGCTCGTGATCACCCTGTACCAGCGCGCCGGACCCTCCACGGGGATGCCGACCCGCCACGAGCAGGGCGACCTCCGCTTCGCGCTCCACGCGGGCCACGGCGACTCCCCGCGGATCATCCTCGCGAGCGGGGACTTCGAGGAGGCGTTCCACGACGGCGCCCGCGCGTTCAACTGGGCGGAGCGGTACCAGACGACCGTGATCCACCTCGTCGACAAGGCCCTCGCGAACTCGAACGGGACGATGCCGGTCTTCGACCCGGACCGGGTGCGGATTGACCGCGGGGAGCTGATCACGGACGGCTGGTCCGGGCGGGACACGTACAAGCGGTTCGCGTTCACGGAGTCCGGCGTGTCCCCGCGGGCCGCCATCGGCCACCCGGGGACGATCTTCTGGAACACGGGGGACGAGCACGACGAGCTCGGCCACATCACGGAGGACCCCGTCCTCCGGAACCTGATGATGGAGAAGCGGGAGAAGAAGCTCGAGCTCGCGGACCGGGAGATCCCGGAGGCCGAGAAGCTGAACTTCTTCGGGGACCGGACCGCGGAGACGGTCGTCGTGTCCTGGGGCTCCACGAAGGGCGCGATCCTGGACGCGATGGACGCCCTCGAGCGGGAGGGGATCAAGCTCGGGTTCCTCCAGATCCGGCTCGTCAGCCCGTTCCCGGCGGAGCCCGTGATGCGGGCCCTCGCGCGGGCGAAGGCGGTCGTCAACGTCGAGATGAACTTCGGCGCGCAGATGGGCGGGCTGATTCGGGAGAAGACGGGGATCGAGCCCACCCACCGCATCCTCAAGTACAACGGGAGGCCGATGTCGAGCACGGAGCTCGCGGCGGCCCTCCGCGCGGTCGCGAAGGGGAAGGCCCCCAGGAAGCAGGTGTTGACGTATGGCGTCTAGGCAGGTGTTGAAGGTCGCGGACTTCCAGACGGAGGTCCACAACGACTGGTGCCCCGGCTGCGGGGACTTCGGGATCCTCCGCGCGATCCAGATGACCCTGGCGGAGATGCAGCTCGACCCCTCGAACACCGCGATCGTGAGCGGGATCGGCTGCTCCGCGAAGACGATCCATTACGTGAAGACGTACGGGGTCCACACCCTCCACGGCCGGCCCCTCCCCTTCGCGACGGGAATCAAGCTCGC
The DNA here is from genome assembly GCA_036514455.1 of Thermoplasmata archaeon. Taxonomy (GTDB): domain Archaea; phylum Thermoplasmatota; class Thermoplasmata; order RBG-16-68-12; family RBG-16-68-12; genus EA-19. Next base: position 9,987 of record DATBXC010000022.1, read on the forward strand.
GAACCCGGGCCTCGAGGTCCTCGCGGTCGGCGGGGACGGCGACGGCCTCGGGATCGGCGCCGCGCACTTCGTGAACGCGGGGCGGCGGAACGTGGACATGCTGTACGTGATCCACGACAACGGCGTGTACGGGCTCACGAAGGGGCAAGCGTCCCCGACCCTGCGGCTCGGCGTGAAGACGAAGTCCCTCCCTGCCCCGAACGTGAACGAGGCCGTGAACCCGCTCTGGCTCGCCCTCGCGGCGGGCGCGACGTGGGTCGGCCGCGCGTACTCGTACGACGTGAAGCACCTCGTGTCCCTGATCCGACAGGGGATCGAGCACAAGGGCTACGCGTTCCTCGACGTCCTCCAGCCCTGCCCGACGTACAACAACATCAACACGAAGGAGTGGTACGGCGGGGAGGACCGCCGCGACCCGGACCAGGGGCGGCCCCTCCCGCGGGTATACAAGCTCGACGGCACGGGCTACGACCCCGTCGTGAAGTCGTGGGAGCACATCGACGAGAAAATCGCGCAGGCGATGATGAAGGGGCGGGAGTGGGGGGACAAGATCCCGATCGGCGTGTTCTACAAGAACGAGCTCGTGCCCACGTACGAGAAGCGGGTGTCCTCCCGGATTCCGAACTACCTCGCGATGCCGCCCGCAAAGCAGCCAATCGCGGACTCCGAGGGCCGGCCCGCCGCGGACCTGACGCGGCTGCTGCGGGCCCTCGCGGTGAACTAGCCGCGTCCCGATCCGCCCGCCTCGTCCAGCGCGTCGTTCACGAGCGTGTCCGCCCTCCGGAGGCGCCCCGTCAGCCGCGGGAGGCTCCGGAACTCGACCGCCTCGAACGCGCGGGCCCGGGCGCGGGCCTCCTTGTATAGGGGGACGAGGCGCGGCTCGCGGACCCTGTACTCGCCGCGCATCTGGCGGGTGACGAGCTCGCTGTCCGACACGCACGTCACGGGTCCCCGCGTGAACCCCGCGGCGATCTCGAGGCCCTTGATCAGGGCGCGGTACTCCGCCTCGTTGTTCGTCGCCTCGCCGATGGACTCCGCGTGCTCGCGTAGGAGGCGGTCCCGCGCGTCCGCCACGACGACGCCGATCGCGGCGGGTCCGGGGTTCCCGCGGGCCCCGCCGTCCGTGTACACCGTCAGAGTCCTCGGCGCCGCGGCCGCATCCCTGTCGCCCGCCATGCAGTGGACCGGCTGGGATTCGAACCCAGGACTTCCTGCTTGCAAAGCAGGCGATCTTCCGCTGATCTACCGGCCCTCGGAGAAGGGGTAGCCGCCGCGCGAATAAAGGCTTGACCCGCTCACGACCGCAGGACAATCTCGATGTTCACGCCGTCCGGGACCTGGATCCGCATCAGGGCCCGCAGCGCGCGCTCGTCCGCGTCGAGATCGATGAGGCGCTTGTGGATCCGCATCTCCCAGCGGTCCCACGTCTCGGACCCCTCGCCGTCCGGGGACTTCCGCACGGGGACGAGGAGGCGCTTCGTAGGGAGCGGGATCGGTCCGCTCATCGCGACCCCCGTCCGCTCCGAGATCGTCTTAATCTGCTGGCAGACGTTGTCGACCTTCTTGGGGTCCGTGCCGCTCAGGGAAATCCGTGCGCGCTGCGGCATTCACGACCACCGAAAGGAAAGATGAAAGAGGGAATGGGGCTCAGCGCTTTTCCACATCGATGCACATTCCCGCCGCGACCGTCTGGCCCATGTCCCGGATGGCGAAGCGGCCGAGCTGCGGGAAGTCCTTGGCCCTCTCGATCACCATCGGCTTCGTCGGCCGGATCTTCACGATCGCGGCATCGCCGGTCTTGAGGGTGTCGGGCTTCTCCTGCTTCGTCGCCCCCGTCCGCGGGTCCAGGCTCTTCTGGAGCTCCTCGAACGTGCACGCGACCTGCGCGGTGTGGGCGTGGAACACGGGCGTGTAGCCCACCGTGATCACGGAGGGGTGGTTCAGGACCATGATCTGGGCCGTGAACGACTTCGCGACCGTGGGCGGGTTGTCCGAGGGGCCCGCGACGTCCCCGCGCCGGAGGTCCTTCTTGTCGACGCCCCGCACGTTGAACCCCACGTTGTCCCCCGGGACGGCCTCGGGGATCGACTCGTGGTGCATCTCGATGGACTTGACCTCCCCGACCTTGTCCGCGGGCTGGAAGTGGATCTTCATGTTCGGCTTCAGGACCCCGGTCTCGACTCGCCCCACGGGCACGACGCCGATCCCCGTGATGCTGTACACGTCCTGGATCGGGAGCCGGAGCGGCTTGTCCGTCGGCTTCGGGGGCACCTCGAGGGTGTTCAGCGACGCCACGAGGGTCGGGCCCTTCCACCACCCGAGCTTCGGGCTCGCCTTCACGACGTTGTCGCCCTTGTACGCGCTGATCGGGATGAACAGGATCCGGTCGACCTTGTAGCCGACGGACTTCAGCAGACCGGACACCTCGGTCTTGATCTCGTTGTACCGGGGCTCGTTGTACTCCGGCTTCGTCGAGTCCATCTTGTTCACCGCGACGATTAGCTGCTCGACGCCCAGGGTCCGCGCGAGGAAGATGTGCTCCTTCGTCTGGGCCTGGACGCCCTCCGCCGCGCTCACGACGAGGACCGCGCCGTCCGCCTGGGACGTGCCCGTGATCATGTTCTTCACGAAGTCCCGGTGGCCGGGCGCGTCGATGATCGTGAAGTAGTACTTGTCCGTGTCAAAGCGCTTGTGGGCCACGTCGATCGTGAGCCCGCGCTCCCGCTCCTCCTTCACCTGGTCCATGACGAACGCGAACTCGAACGTGGCCTTGCCGAGCTGCTCCGCGAGCTTCTTCAGGTTCTCGAGCTCGTGCGGGTCGATGCTGCCGGTGTCGTACAGGACCCGGCCGACGGTCGTCGACTTCCCGTGGTCGACGTGACCGATGAACACCAGGTTCAGGTGTGGCTTTGCAGGCATGTTTTTCCCCCGAGTGGGGCCGTGTTATCGGCCACACGTATATATGTCTTTGCGGCGCGCACGCGTGCTTTCCGTATCCTGAGACCGTCACGCCGCGTAGTACGACTCGTCGTACGGCTCCGGCTGCACGCCCTTCCGCTCGCGGATCTTCCGCACGACGTCCGGCTGCAGCTCTGCCGGGACGGACTGGAACCCGACGTTCTCCGTCGACCAGAACGCGCGACCCTGCGTCGCGGACCGTATTGCGGTCGCGAACCCGAACATCTCCGCGACGGGTGCCTTCGCCTGGATGATCGTGTGGTCCCCCTCCTGGGTGATGTCCTCGATCACGCCGCGCCGGCTCTGGATCTCCCCGATCGCGGAGCCCATCACGTCCTGCGGGACGTTGATGAACACCTTCGTGAGCGGCTCCAGGAGGGTCCGGCCCGCCTGGCACATCGCGCCGTAGATCGCGCGGTACGTGGCGGGGATCACCTGGGCGGGCCCGCGGTGGACGGAGTCCTCGTGGAGCTTCGCGTCCACGAGGCGGGTCTTCACGCCCATGCACTTCTCCGCGGCGAGGGGCCCCTTCCGCATCGCCTCGTCGATGTACGACTCCTTGATCAGCTCCATCGTCTCGTGGAGGTACTGGATGCCCTTCGTCGCGTCGATCAGCATGTTCGTGCCCTGGACCCACACGACGTTCTTCGCCTCGTCGCGGTCCATCCCGAGCGCCTCGAGCTGCTTCGCGAAGGCCTTCGAGTCCTTGATTCGCTGGCCGGACGGGATCTCCCCCGCCCGGATCGCCTGGACGATCGCGGGCTCGAGCGGCTCGACCTCGAAGTAGAAGCGGTTGTGCTTGTTCGGGGACTTCCCCTCGAAGGGCCCGCCCTTGCCCCGCACGCCCTCCCGGTACACGACGATCGGCGGGCTCGTGGTGACGGGCACCTTGTACTCGTTCACGATCCGGTACATCGTGATCTCGAGGTGGAGCTCACCCATGCCGGAGATCAGGTGCTCCCCGGTCTCCTGGTTGATCTCGACCTGGATGCTCGGGTCCGCCTTCGCGACGCTGCGGAGGACGTCGACGAGCTTCGGCAGGTCCTGCGTGGACTTCGCCTCGATCGCCATCGTGACGACGGGGTCCGAGTAGTGCACGATCGCCTCGAACGGCTGCATCTCCTTGTCGTCGCTCACGGTCGAGCCGGCGATCGCGTCCTTCAGGCCGACGACCGCGACCACGTTCCCCGCGTCGATCTCCTCGACGGGGATCCGGTCCGGCCCGACGATCATCGCCACGATCTGGGCGCGCTGGGGCTTCGGCATCCCGATCACCCACAGCTCTTGGCCCCTCCGGACCTTACCGGAGAAGAGGCGGCCCGCGGCGGTCTCGCCCGCCTGCGGGTCCACGAGGATCTTCGTCACCATGAACCCGACGGGGCCGTTCTCGTCGACCGTCATCATCGCCTTGCCCACGGGGCTCGCCTGGTCGCCCTTCCAAATCACGGGGATCCGGACCTTCTGCGCCTCGAGGGGGTTCGGGAGGTGCTTAATCACCGTGTCCAGGACGACCTGGTGCAGGGGCGCCCGCTTCGCGAGCTCCTTCATCGTCCCCTCCTGGCAGTGCCTGTACACGTCCCGGAAGGTAATCCCGGTCTTCTTCATGTACGGGACGCTGATCGCCCACTTGTGGAACGCGCTCCCGAAGGCGACGTTCCCCGCCTCGACGTTGAGGGACCACTTCTCCTGGAGGTCCTCGGGGAGCTGCTTCCGGATCCGGGTGTTGACCTCCGTGATGATTTTCACGAACCGCTGCTGCATCTCCTCCGGGGTGATCTTGAGCTCGTTCACGAGCCGGTCCACCTTGTTGATGAACAGGACGGGCCTCACCCGCTCCTTCAGGGCCTGCCGGATCACGGTCTCCGTCTGGGGCATGATCCCTTCAACCGCGTCGTCGAGGATGATCACGCCGTCAATCGCGCGCATCGCGCGGGTGACGTCCCCGCCGAAGTCCACGTGGCCCGGCGTGTCGATGAGGTTGATCAGGTACTGCTTGCCTTCGTGTTCGTGGACCATCGAGGCGATCGCCGCGTTGATCGTGATCCCGCGGGCCTGCTCCTGCTCGTCGTAGTCCAAGAAGAGCTGGGAGCCCGCGAGCTCCTCGGAGATCATCCCGGCGCCCGCGATCAGGGAGTCGGAAAGTGTCGTTTTGCCATGATCAATGTGGGCCGCGGTCCCGATGTTCCGGATGAACTCCTTGTTGTGGAGGAGGGCTTCGGCCTTCTTGATGTTCTCCTCTTTCCGTCCCATACGAAGTCACTGACCTACTTTGATGCCTCTTGATAAGGATTGCGACGGCCGCGGCCTAGCGCGCGGACATCGCGATCCGCTCGAGCTCCTCCTTCTTCGCGATCGCCGCGCTCTCCATCTCGCCTCGGGAGGCCCGGAGGATCTCGTCCGCGAGGCACTCCTCAATCGGCTTCGGCGACTTGAACGACGCGGAGGTCACGCCCACGGTGATGTTCCGCAGGGCCATGTCCAGGCGGCGGGACGGCGACACGTCCACGGCCCGCGGCACGCTGATCCCGCCGAACCGGAGGCGGGTGATCTCCTCGCGGGGGGAGGCCTTCTCGAGCGCGTTCACCAGGACCTGCACGGGGTTCTGCTTCGTCCGCTGCTCGATGAGGCCGAACGCGCGCTGCACGACGCGGATCGCCTTCGTCTTCTTCCCCGTGAAGTCCTCGCCCCGCATCATCCCGTTGATCAGGCGCTCGACGATGTTCGTCTTCGCCTTCCCGAAGGGCTTGTTCGAGTACCGCCCGCCCGTGTGCGGGATCACGATCGCGGTGAGGTTGATGTACCGCGAGAGGCCCGGGTCGTGGACGACGACCTCGGCGAGGTCGTACCGCTCGAAGAGCTTGAGCTCGTACGTGTACTTCTTCTTCGGCTTCTTCGGCTCCTTCTTCGCCTTCGCCGGCGCTTCCGCGGGCGCCTCCGCGGCGGGCGCGGTCTCGGCCTCCGCGGCGGGCGCGGTCTCGGCCGGCGGGGGCGGCGGAGGCGGGGGCGGGCTCTCCGCGGGCGGGGGTGGCGGCGGGGGAGGGACGTCCTCCTCGTCCGGGGGCGGGGGCGGCGGGGTCTCCTCGGCCATCGTGCTCACCGGACGGGCTTCTCCTTCTTGCCCCTCACGAGCTGGTCGAGGGAGACGTCGTTCACCTTGATGACCTTGTACCGCACGCCCGGGATGTCGCCGTAGGACCGACCCATGCGGCCGCCGATCCCCTCCACGAGGACCTCGTCGTGCTCGTCGATGAAGTTGATCGCGCCCTCGCCCACGGCGAACGCGGTGATCTGGCGCCCGTTCTTCACGAGCTGGACCTTCACGCACTTTCTCAGGGCGGAGTTCGGCTGCTTCGCCTCGATCGCGACCTTCTCGAGGACGATGCCCTTCGCCTGTGCGGCCCCCTCGAGCGGGTCCGACTTCTCCTTCAGGTGTTGCATGCGGCGCTTGTAGTACCGGTCCGACCAGCGGAACTGCTGGCGGTCCTCCTGCAGCTTCCGTGCCGCGAGTAATCCACGTCCCAAGGCGCAGCCTCTCCCGAGGTGAGGGTCGCCTATTTCCCTGTGATATAAAGCCTTGACGGTATCCGGTCTGGTGAACGGGGCGGGCGGCGCGCTCACTTGCCCTTCGACGCGAGGTACGCCTTCAGCGGGGTCCAGTAGAAGTCGATCCACCCCTGCTTGATCGCCTCCACCTGGTCGTCGGGGACGTCGCTATGGACGAACATCAGGCGGGTCCCGGCGCCCTTCCTCGAGAAGTGGAACATCACCTTCGAATCCTTGTCGTCCGGCGCGAAGTCCGTCGTCCGCCAGGACTGGACGATGACCTTGTCCTCCTCCAACCGGAGGGTCTTCCCCGTGGCGTAGCCGCCCCACACGGAGAACGCGCCGCCGGCACGCCGCGCGATCCTCGCCGTGTCTCCGGTGAACGCGGCGTGCGTCTTCGCGTCGATGAGGGCCTCGAAGACCGCGTGGGGCGGGGCGTCGAAGTACACGGTCTGTCGGATCGTCGCCATGGGCCGCCGCCATGGCGGTGCGGCGACTAGAACCTTCGGGCCGCGGGCCCTCACACGAACCGGTAGACGTCCCGCGGGAGGCCGCCCCGCGTGATCTCCTCCTCGATCTCCTCGAGCATCAGGATCCGCTTGTACGTCGGCGGGTGGGTCGCGAACAGCTCGTTCGCGTGCCGCCACGGGTGGCTCCGCTCCGCCTCCATCGCCTTCTGCAGCTCGTACGCGTCGATCTGCCCGTCCCGGTCCAGGTCGTACGCGCTCATCCGCTGCTGCAGTTCGACGTAGTCCCGGTCCGCCTTCACGGGGTCCCCGATGAAGAACGCCCGCAGGCCGGAGGGCTCCGTGCCCCGCTTCGCGAGGCTCAGCCCGTACGCGATCTTCGTGAGGGCGGACGCGAGCTGGTGCGGGTCCCGCGTGGCGGCGGCGCTGTACGCGTCCGCGTAGTACTCGCGGGTCCTAGAGAGGTGGAGGACGAGGATCTGGGTGACGAAGTACACGAGGTACGAGAGGACGCCGACGGCGATCGCGATGAGCATCGCCTGGCCCGCCCCCTTCCCCCTCGCACGGCCCGCCCCGCGCAGGGCCTCGAACCCGCCGCGGGCCAGGATGTACGCGAGGAGCGGGACCGCGGACACCCACGTCATGATGATCACGTCCCGGTGGCGGAGGTGCCCGATCTCGTGCCCGATCACCGCGCGGATCTCGTCCTGGTTCAGGTACTGCAGGAGGCCCGCCGTGACGACGAGCTCCGCGGACGAGGCGGTGCGGCCGAAGACGAACGCGTTCGGGGCGGGGTCCCCGCTCACCCAGATGCGGGGCGTCCGGACGCCCGCCTGGCGGGCGAGCGCGTCCACGGTCTGGTACAGCCAGGGATTCGATTGCGGCGTGACCGGTTGGCGGGCCTTGATCGCCCACCGCACGATCGCGGGCGAGATCGCCCACTGGAGGAGCATGAACAGGAACGCGAGTCCCGCCACAATCCACAGCCCCGACGGGAACGCGTGCGTCGAGAGGACGAGGTCCACGACGACGAGGACGAGCAGGAGGAGGAACGTGAGGAAGCCGAACACCAGGACGACGGTCGCGAGGCTGCCCCTGCGGAGGGCACCGAGGCTTCCCATGCGAATCGCCATATACGGCCTGCCCATGAGGCTTTGGCGGGAATGCCGGAGATCGTCGAGGCGGTGAACTGCCCGCACTGCGGGGCGCCCCTCCCGATGGAGACGGGCGAGGTCATCGTGACGTGCCTGTACTGCGGGTCCGCGGTGCGAATCCGCGGCGAGACGCCGTTCCTGCTCCGCCACGCGATGCTCGCCGCCCGGTTCGACCGCGCGGTCGCGGAGCGGGCGATCCAGGACTGGATGGACGGCGGGTTCCTGAAGCCCGACGACCTTCGGCGGTCGTCGCGCATCCTCACACTGGAGTGCGCGTACCTCCCGTTCTACGTGTTCGAGGTCGACGTGAGCACGGCGTACGCGGGCGTCCTCACCCGCACGGGGACGAACGAGCGGCGGACGGGGACCGTGCCGAGGGACTACTTCTGGAAGGTCCTCGGACGGCGGTCCGGGGACTTCCCGGTCCGCGAGTACAAGATCCCGCTCGCGACGAAGGTGCCCTTCGACGCGGGGAAGATGGTCCGCGACTCGCGGTTCCTGAACGCGGAGATCGACGAGGCGGAGGCGGAGCGAATCGCCCGGGAGGAGGTCGAGGCCCACGAGCGGGA
>DATBXC010000023.1:0-2870 GCA_036514455.1 Thermoplasmata archaeon
TTCGCATAGCGACGGCATGGCCTCGCGGGCGTTCGTACGAGGCTCCGACGAACGCCCGCGAGGCCATGCCGTCGCTATACGAACCGCCTCTAAAGCTTTGCACCCGGCGTCCGGCGGCCCGCGAGTACTTTCACCGCCCCCACGCGAGATTTGTCGCAGCACTTTCACTCCACCCCCGGTCCCTCCTCCAAATAGTGGAGGTTCCTGCCCACCGCAACGCCATGGACACATCTGCCCTGGAGCCCCGCACCGACCTCTCTCCGTTCCTGAATGGATGGGACGCCCTCCGCGACCATGACCTCGAAGCGACAACCCTTTGGGACTTCCCCGCGCAGAGCCCGGGGCCGCACGGCTTCGGGGACTGGCGGTTCAACGGCGTGACGCCAGCGCCCTTGGTCGCGAACCTCGTGCGGCGGTACACCCGCCGCGGGGACCTCGTCGTGGACGCGATGGCGGGCTCCGGGACAACGGTGGACATCGCGCGGGCGCTCGGCCGGCGGGTCCTCGCGTTCGATCTCGCGCCCTCCCGCCCCGACATCGCCCGCAACGACGCCCGCCGCCTCCCCCTCCCGAGCGAGTCCGTGGACCTCCACTTCCTCGACCCGCCGTACTCCGACAACGTACGGTACAGCGAGGACCCCGCGTGCATCGGGCGGGTGGACTGCCGGACGGACGCGTTCCTCGAGGCCATGGAGGAGGTCGCCCGCGAGGTCCACCGGACCCTCCGCCCCCGCCGCGTCCTCGGATGGCTGATCAGCGACGAGTACCGCCGCGGGCGCTTCACGCCCGTCGGGTTCCGGACCTTCGAGATGCTCGGGAAGTACTTCGAGCCCGTGGACGTGGTCTGCGTGGCCCGCCACCACGACCGCTCCCTGAACCCGATGTGGGAGCATCGCGCGCGGCGGTACGGATTCTACCTCCGGGGCTTCAAGTACCTCTTCATCCTGCGGAAGCCCGGGCCGCACGCGCCGGAGGGGACGTTCGAATGAGCGTGTGGCGGCGCGCGGGCCGGGAGCCCCGGGAGATGATCGAGGAGTGGCACGCGGGCCTCCAACGGATCGCTTCCCTCCGCGGGGACCGGGTCGAGATGCGGGTGAACCGCTACTGGATCGCGTTCCGGAGCGACAGACAGAGGCGGGCGTTCGCGGAGATCCGGCCGAACCGCCGCCGTGTCGAGGTGTTCATCCTCCCGGAGCGGAGGCACCTCGCGGACGTCGCGGGACTCGCGAAGACCGCGCCCAGGACCCAGGGCTGGAACTGGTTCCGGACGAAGTTCTACGTGATTGGGAATGGCCAGGGACGAGCGGCCCTCTCCCTGTTGCGACAGAGCTACGAATCCGCCTCGCCTCCGAAAACGCGCCGACGCACGAAGGGGGGCGGCCATCAATTGCGATTTGATGTCGCCGCACGATGAGGCAGGGGACGGAGGTGCTGACGGAGAATGAGTGGCAAAGTCTTAAACAAGCCTACACGGATTTCCAGGCCGATGTCGCGGCATCCTTTGGAACGGTCTACGTTCGGGCGATCCTTGTTGGCCACCTTGCGGAGGGGACTCCCGAAGGACCTTTACGAGAGGGAGCTCGCAGCCTTAGAGGAGCTGTACGCTACGCGGCGCAGGACATCGAGGACCGATTCGCCGCCTTCGAGCGACGGTTGAACGAGTTCCGAGCGCCGGTGGGCATCGGTTGACGTCGGTTCCCGGCGAAAGGGGAAGAGGGAATGCTTAAGGAGCGTTGAACGGGTGGGATGCTGGTGGGCGTGTTCGGCGTAAGGGTCGTGGTGTTCAACCTTCAGGACGCCACAAAGGCGACGGAGGTCGAGCTCGTGGTAGACACCGGGGCGGCGTACCCGCTCATCCCCCGCCGTCTGGCGGAGAGCCTCGGAATCCGGTCCGTGGAGACGCGCACGTTCACCCTGGCGGACGGCTCCCGTATCGAACGGGAGCTGGGATGGGCGGGCCTGATGTACGGGGACCGCGCGAGCCCGAGCTTAGTCATCCTCGGCGGGGAGGACGATGTCCCGATCTTGGGCGCGTTCGCGCTCGAGGGCTTGGGCCTGGAGGCGGACCCCGTCGCGAAGTTGCTGAGGCCCGCGACGCAATTCTTGCTGGGCGCGCTCGGGCCCCGCGTCGAACTCCCTGGGCTTCGCGCGGTCGCGGGCGTCCAAAACCCTTTATAGCCCCGCCCTCTTCGACCCGGCTACCGCCCCAAGGCGGCGACCCTGGTCGGGAGATGTACCTTCGGGCGAATCCGTAAATCCAGGGGTGATACCATGGCCGAGGAGAAGCCAGCAGCACCGCCTCCCTCCATCACCGTGGGGGAGGCCGAGAAGGTCCCGATCCGGCCGCGCAACCTGTACGGGTACGTGCGGCAGGCGTGGAAGAACCCGAGGAAGAGCTTCCTGAAGGACGTGACGTGGGCCCGCCAGGTCGAGTGGCGGCGGGGCCAGTCGTTCGTCCGCGTCGAGCACCCCACGCGCATCGACCGCGCCCGGGAGCTCGGCTACCGCGCGAAGTCCGGGTACGTCGTCGTGCGCGCCCGCGTCCGCCGCGGCGGCCTGCGGAAGCCCTGGCCGATGGGCGGGCGCCACCCGAAGCGCCGCGGGATGAACAAGATCACGATGGCGAAGTCCATCCAGCGGATCGCGGAGGAGCGGGTCTCGAAGCGCCACCCGAACATGGAGGTCCTGAACTCGTACTGGGTCGGGGAGGACGGGCAGCACAAGTACTACGAGGTGATCCTCGTGGACCCGCAGCACCCCGCGATCAAGAACGACCCGAAGATCAACTGGATCTGCGAGCCCCAGCACCGCGGCCGCGCGTTCCGCGGCCTCACGAGCGCGGGCCGGAAGGGCCGGGGCCTCATGTACAA
>DATBXC010000024.1:0-4497 GCA_036514455.1 Thermoplasmata archaeon
TCGAACGAGGAGGTGTTCCGGGTCTTCGGGGACGTCCCGGACTTCGCCGCGGACGTCACGCGGTATCAGATCGACCACATCACCGGGACGACGAGCGCGACGGAGTACTCCACCCCGGAGTGCGCGACGATGAAGTCGTACGGCCTGTGCCCGGGCCCGGACGCCCTGTGCCTGACGATTCGGCACCCCCTCACGTACTACAAGCGGAAGCCCTGGTGGGCTAGGTCAGGCGCCGCCACGTCGCGACCCCTCGCTGGATCGCCGTGACGTGGCCCAGGACCGCGAACAGGGCCATCCCCCACCCGAGGAACGTGAGCCGGAGCGGGTCGAGCCCGAGGGGGCTCCGCCCCAGCGGGTCCGCGACCGCCTGCAGCACCGCGACGGCCACCACGATTACGAGGCGGTCCGCCCGGCCGAGCGCCCCGCCGTAGTGGCGGCCGATCCCGACGGCCTGGGCCTGCGTCCCCATGTAGCTCGTCAGGAGGACCCCGAGGAGCGCGAGCAGGCCGAGCCACAGCGGGCAGTACCCGCTCAGCGCGATGCCGCCCAGGATGAGCACGTCCGCGTACCGGTCCAGGACGTGGTCCAGGAAGTCCCCGCGGCGGGACGCCCGCCCCGTGAGCTTCGCGACCTTCCCGTCGAGCGCGTCGAAGAGCGCGTTCAGGAACACGAACAGGGTCCCGAGGAGGAGCAGCGTCGCGCCCCCGCGGTAGAACGCGACCCCCGCCGCGGCCGCGAACCCGAGCGCGGTCCACGAGAGCGCGTCCGGGCTCACGCTCCGGAGGCCGCGGGCCATCGGGTCCAGGATCGCGTCCGCGACGTGGCGGTACGCGTCTAGTACCACGAGAGCACCTCCGCGCTCCAGTCCAGGCGCCCGGGCTCGTGCCCGGCGGTCCGGCCCTGGAGGATCCCGAGGACGGCGTCCGCGGAGGCCGCGGGCGTCGCGTGGGTCGTCTCGACCTCGAACACGAGCGGCAGGCGCGCGACGGCCTCCTGGGTGATCACGTCGATCGCCTCCGCCTCCACGTTCTCGCGGACCTTCGCCTCCGCCCACCCGCGGGCCCGGAGCCGCTCCTCGAGGACCTTCGGGTGGCACCGGAGCACGACCGCGAGGTCCGCGGTGAGAAGGTGGGCGTAGTGGCCCACGAGGAACCCGAGCTTCACGCGCACGTCGATCTCGCGGTCCAACGCCTCCACGTCGACCTCCCGGGTCCCGCGGGCCGCGTCGATCCCCACGATCAGCTTCCGCTCCTCCGCGAGCCGGTCCAGGGAGACGACGTGGTACCCGCGGCGGGCGAGCTCCGACGCGACGGAGGACTTCCCGGTCCCCGGGGTCCCCGTCAGCGCGACGCGCACGCGCGCGCAGAACCCGGGGGTCCTATATTAAGGGTCAGGGCTGCGCCTCGCGGAAGGGAAAGAGAAAAGGGAAAGGGGGGAAGGCGTCAGCCTTCCCTGCGGTTCCGCCAGCGCAGGATCGCGACCGCCGCGCCGAGGGCCGCGAGGACGACGACGGCCTCGAAGCCCGGCACGTTCTGGGTCACATTCATCTGCGTGTAGTCCGACGGCAGCGTCGGCGGCGCCGTGACGATCGCGGACGCCGTGCTGCTCCCGGGCGCGTAGCCCGCGCGGCTCACGGCGACGTCGATCCGGTAGATCGAGCGCTGGTTCGGGGTCCCCGTGAACGTCGTCGTGAACACCCCGCTGGGGTTCGTGTTGCCCGTGTACGCCCCAAGCCTCCCGCCGATCAGGGAGACGGACAGGGTCACGTTCGCGTTCGCGACGAGCTGGCCTCCGGACGTCACGGTGACCGTGACGCTCGTGGAGTTCCCCGCCCCGAGGATGCTCGACCCGAGGACGATCGTCACGTCCAGGCGCTGGAACGGCGGGTGCACCGTGAGGGCCGTCGACACCGTGCCGCCTACGTACTGCGGCTTGCTGACCGTCGCCCACACGGTGACGTCCCGGTCCTCGGACACGGCGGGCGCGGCCCACGACGTGGAGAACCGGCCGTTCGCGTCCGTCGTCCCGGTGAGCGCACCGAGGGTCCCGCCCGACGCCGTGAGGGCGACCGTGGCCCCCGCGACCGGGGTCGCGCCGCTCGCGTCCGTCACGGCGACCTGGATCGTCGTCGACCCGCCGGACGCCACGGACGTCGCGAACGACGACACGGCGATCTTCATGCGGCCGAGCTGGGGCAGCATCAGGCCCGTGAAGGACCACACGTTGTTGATTCCCCCGAACATGTCGACCCAGCCCTCGAAACTCACCCGGTCGTACGCCTCGAGCGTCTGGTAGTGCAGGACGGGAAGCACGCACGCGCACAGGCTGTTGTAGTACGTCACGTGGTTGAAGTGCAGCGCGCGCTCCGCCAGCGTGAACGCGTTCTTCCCGAGGTTCAGGTGCGTCCGCGTGTTCGCGTCGTTCGCGTCCAGGATCGGCTGGAACGTCTCCATGAACCGCGGGTTCGCCGTCGCCGTGTCCGCGGTCTCCATCGCCACATCCACGCTCCCGGCGGCCTCCGCGGCGCGGAGGTCCGTCCACGAGGCGAACGTCACGACGTTCGCGTCCACGCCCTGACGCCGCAGGACGTCTGCGTACGCGCCGACGATCGTCGTCTTCCGCGGGTCCACGTTGAACCCGACGACGCCGACGTTCACCGTGAAGGCCGCGCCCGCGGGGGTCTCCCGCCAGCCGTCCCCGTTCCGGTCCAGATAGCCCGCCATGTCAAGGGCCTGGGCCCCCGCGAACGGATTCGTGTCCTGGCGCGGGGTCCCTGCCGGGTCCCGAATCGTCGTGAAGCCCGCGTCCCGCACGACCTCCCAGGAGGGCATGAACCAGAAGTAGTTCTCCCGGCTGACCAGCGAATGCGTGACTGCGGAGCTGGGCTCGATCTGCCCGGCGAGCTGCTTGTTCACGAAGAGGTACAGGGCCCGCCGGAAGTTCACGTCGCCCATGACGCCGCCGCCCGCCACGTCGACCCAGTAGTACAGGAACCTCGGCCCGGGGTGGTGGACCGCGCTCACGTGGGGCTCCGACCGCGTCCCGTTCGGGTTCACGAGGGACTTGTTGATGAAGTTCCCCGAGAGCGGTGGGTACTCGAACCCCCCGTATGCCGTGCACGCCCGCTCGTCCGACAGGTCCGTCGGGAAGAGCGGGAAGCCGATGAAGTCGACCGTCCCCTGCGCCGTCGCGTTCTGGTTCTTCAGGAGCCGGCACGCGGCGTCGTCCACGGACGAGGCGATTACGATCGTCACGGAGTCGAGGTACGGCCGGCCCGCCCAGTAGTGGGTGTTCGCGTTCAGGACGTTCGTCACCCCGCCCGGGGCGAAGGGCCCGCTGTACTTCACGGTCCCGCCCGAGTCCCAGGCGATCCAGTCGTAGAGGACCTCGGAGTAGAACCGTCCCGCGTCCCCGTTCAACGGGCCGCTGGGCCCGTCCGGGTCCGTGAACGTGAACACCAGGTCGCTCCCGGACGCGCTCACGGCGAACCCGTAGCGCGTCCCGAACGTGTACCGCAGGTCGGCGGTCGTGATCGCCGTGCCGTCGGACCAGGTCAGACCCGGCCGGATCGACACGGTGATCGTCCCGTTGTTCGTGCCCGGGACCTTGTCCGCCGTCCAGCCCGACGCGGCCCACGGCTTCGGCTCGCCCGTCGTCGGGTCGGGCCGGGCCAGGGTGTCCCACACGAGGTTGTGGGCGTTCGCGTCCGCCGGGTTCGTGGACAGGGGGTTCCAGCTCGGGGCCGCGAGGAGGGCCATGTGGAGGTCCCCGCCGTACTTGCCCGTGAGGTCCGCCGCCCGCGCGGTCCCCGAGGGGAGCGCGAAGGCGACGGCGACCATGAGGAGGGCGAGGCCCAGGGCTGCGACCGCGGGCCTCATAGCTCTTCCTCCTCCGTCGTCATCTCCTCCTCAGCCGGCATCTCCTCCGGCTCGGGAGGCCGTTCCTCCCCGGCCGACGGGGTCTCCGGCGGGGCCGCCTCGGGCGTCGGCGGGGCGCCGCCTCGGCCCCACATCGCCCAGCCCACCAGGAACCCGACGACGAGCAGCACGACCGCGACCGCGATCAGGATCACGGACGTGTAGCTCCGCTGGATGTTCTCCACGACGGGCGCGTACGTCACCGTGGTCGTCGCCGTCGCGAGGTTGCCGACGTCGTCCGTGGCTTCCACGTTGAACGTGTTCGCCCCGATTGACATCGGGAACGCGCGCACGAACACGCCTGCGAGCGTCGTCACGGCAATGCCGTTGATCGTCACGAGGCTCGCGCCCGTCGCGATGCCGCTGATGATTACCGTGTTGTTCAGGGTCGTGATGTAGTCTCCCGGCACGGGCGCGTTCAGGGTGATCGTCGGCGCCTGCGTGTCCCGCGTCACCGTCACCACCGCGGTCGCTGTGATCCCAGCGAGGTCCGTCGCGACGACGGTGAACGTGTTCACGCCCTCCGCGAGCGGCATCCGGTACGAGAAGCTGCCATCTGCCCGGACGAAGACGTCGAGAC
>DATBXC010000025.1:0-19156 GCA_036514455.1 Thermoplasmata archaeon
GTGGACGCGAACAGCATCAGGGCGCCGACGAGGCTGCCCATGGCGGTCAGGGCGACGATCAGGACGCTCAAGGCCTTCCGTGCAAGCGAGCCTCGATTTGCCATTTCCGAAACCTCCCGGGGAGCCGCGAGCGACGGTCACAAATCGGGGTGGTGGGGCCGCGGCTGAAGGGGCATTCTCTCCCGGCGATGCGGGGGTTCTTTATATAAGCGTATCCGAGCGATTATCTTTCGAGCGAGGACGAAATTATCAGGCGACGGAACACCCCGTTCCCTCCATAGAATACGATTTATTCATCGGTCGGAATGAAAATCGACGACGGGCCCGAAAATCGGACGCTATCAGGCCCGAGAACGACCCCGGGCCCGCGGGCCTAGACGACCTTCTTCTTGAGGACCTTCTTCACCGCGCCCGCGGCGCCCTTCTTCGCGCCCTTGTCCTCTTCCTCCGCGGCGAGCCGGTGCCCGCACGCGTAGCACATGATCGCGTCGCTCGAGATCATCGTCCCGCACGCGGGGCACGGGATCTCGCCCGCCTCCCCTTCCGCGGCCTCCGCCTCCGTCACCTCGGGCTCGGGCTCCGGGGCGGCCCGGACGGGCTGGGCGGCGGGCCTCGCCGCCGGCTGGGCGGGGGGCTGCGCGGCGGGCTGCGGCCGGGCCGCGGGTTGCGCCGCGGGCTGGGGCTGGGGCCGGGCGGCCGCGGGCTGGGCCGCGGCGGGCCTCCCGACGGGGGCGGGCGCCGGGCCCGCGGGCGGGGCACGCTCCTCCGCGGCGGGCGCCGCGCGCACGGACTGCTCGCGGGCGAGCAGGCCCTTCTCCCGTTCCTGGAGGCGCCGCTGGTCCTCGACGAGCTTCTGCCGCGCCGCGACGACGGACTCCTCCTCCTTCGCGAGTCGCTGCTCGCGGTCGAGGAGCTCCTGCCCGCGCGCGATCTGGCCCTCGATCGCCGTCTTCTGCTCGTTGAGCAGCCGCAGGATGTCCTGCTGGCGGGACGCGATCTCGCTCTTCCGCTGCGCGATCTCCTGGCCCGCCACGGCGATCTCGGAGTCCCGCTTCGAGTGCTCCTCCTCCCGCTTCACGAGGGCCTCCATCCGGTGGGCGGCCTCCTCCTCCCGCTTCAAGAGCTCCTGCTCCTTCGCGAGGGTCCGCTGGCGCGCCGCCTCGAACTCCTGCTCCCTCTGGGTGACGTTCCGCTCCTGCGCCTCGAGCTCCTTCTCCCGCGCCCGCAGTCCCTTCTCGCGCGTGACGACGGAGTCCCGCTCGTCCGCGAGGGCGGACTTCTCCTGCTCGAGCTGCTGCTTCTCCTGGTCGAGGGCCTGGCGGGTCTCCGCGAGGGCCGCCTCCTTCTTGCTCAGCTCGGCCTCCTTCGACTGCAGGGCCTCCTCGGCCCTGAGCAACAGGTCTTTGATGGAACCGGCGGCCATGGGGGTCGTCTCCTCCCGGAAAGACGTGCGAGAATGAGAGGGGCGGTTAATAATCTTGCGCTACCCCGCTACGGGGCGGCGGATTCGAAGATGGGGCCGAGGACCGCGAGGCCTCCCCTCTTCACCTCGATCGCGTGCTTCTCCATGGAGTGCTCGCACGCCCGCATCTTCTCGACCTGCAGGTACCGGATGAGCTTCCCGCGGGACCGGTCCATCCCGAGGTGGACGATCCCGTCCACGAGGAAGCCCTCGTTCCCGAGGAGCATCGCCTCCCCGGTGATGGACCGCTCCATCACGACGAGGGAGATGAGGTTGAAGTCCCGGATCATCTTGAAGAAGTAGAACATCTTCTTCCGCATGTCGCTGACGTCCTCCATCAGCGAGTACAGCGCGCCCAGAGAGTCGAGGGTGAAGATCCGGAACCGGTCCCCGTGGACCTTCTTGAAGTGGCCGATCATCTTCTCGACGAACGCGAGGTAGTCCGTTTGGTCCTCGGGCCCCACGACCTGGTCGATCTCCCGGAGGTCCGTGAAGTCCGAGATCTGCATGTTCAGGCTGAGGTCCACCCCGAGGCTCTCCATGTTCTTCAGGTGGCTCTGCACGGTCTCCTCGAGGGTCGTGTACAGCCCGAACTCCCCCGTCGACTGGAGGTAGCGGGACATCAGCGTGTAGCAGAAGGACGTCTTCATCGAGCCGGGCGGACCGGTGATCAGGATCACCTTGGGGCCCTCGATGTCCGTCTTGAACACCTTGTCGAGCCCCTCGATCGAGTTCCGGAAGACCATCCCAACGACTCCGCGTGCGTCCCGCGCGGACGATGCGGCACGGCCGACTTAACGTTATCGACGCGGCCCCGCTCGCTCCGCGACGCGAGATAGAGGGCGGAAGATATATATCAAAGGGGACCTTACTTTTCAACCTCGCGCGGTACTGGGGTGTCTCCATACGGCCCGTGGGGAGACCAGGGTCTGTCCCGTTTGTGATTCCAAGATTGAATGGGACGCGAAGCGCTGCAGCTCCTGCCAGACGGACCTGAGCCTCTTCGACATCGACGCGGACGAAGACCTCGACACGGCCCAGGTCAAGGTGCCGACGAACGCGGACATCGACGATATCCTCGCCTCCATCGCGGAGGGGAAGGAGCTCAAGGGGGACATCTTCGAGACGATCAAGAGCGTCGCGAAGAACGGCTCGGTCGGCGGGGACGACATCCTCGCGGAGCCCGCCGCGTCCGCGGCGGCCGCGGAGCCCGTGAAGTTCGAGTGCCCCGTGTGCGGGGCCGCGGTGGACGAGGACGCGAGATTCTGCCCGTCCTGCGGCGCGGAGTTCGCGGAGGAGATCGTCGAGCAGTTCGAGTGCCCGGTGTGCGGCGCGGCGGTCGACGCGACCGCGTCCGCGTGCCCCTCCTGCCGCGTGACGTTCTCGGCGGAGGCCGAGGCGCCGCCCCCGCGCCCCCCGCGGGCGGCCGCTGCGGGCCGGCCCCCCGCGCCCGCGGCCCCCGCGGTCGTCGAGACGGGCCTCCGGGACCGGCTCTCGAAGGCGCGGGCGGCGAGGTCCCGCGCCGCGCTCCCGCCCTCCGCGGCGGATCGGCGGGCCCTGTACAAGGAGCTCCCGCGCCTCGTAAACGAAGTGAAGCCGATGCTCCTGAACGCCCGCAAGATCGGGGTCGACATCGAGGAGCCGAAGCGGATGATCAACGACGCGATCGCGGCGGGGAAGGGGCGGGAGATCGACCGCGCGGTCGCCCTCGTGTCCCAGTCCAAGGACGCCCTCGAGCGGTCCTTCGCCGCGCAGATCTCGGCCCGGGTGGAGTCCCTCCTGGACGAGGTGGAGAAGGCGAAGGCGGGCGGGTCCGACGTGGGGCCCGTGGAGGCGCTCCTGGACGCGTCGATCGGGAAGCTCGCGGACGGGGACTTCGTCGCGTCCTCGGACAAGTCGAACGAGGCCCGGGAGGAGTTCGAGCGGCTCGCGGGCGGGTACCACAAGGCGAAGGAGACCCTCCGGGCCGCGGAGGCCCTCGCGGAGGACGGGCGCGTGTTCGACCTGGACGTGCGGGAGGCGGAGCGCCACATCCGCCAGGGGCGGGAGGCGCTCGGGCGGCGGGAGTACGACCGCGCGACCCAGCTCGCGGACCAGGCGCGGAACGCGGTGATGAAGGTGCTCCCGGACTTCCTGAACGAGGAGATGAAGCGGGCGCGGAACAAGCTCCTCGACCTGAAGGTGAAGGGCGGGGACCTCACCCGTCCGATCGGGATCCTGAAGCAGGCCTCGATCCACCTGAAGCGGGAGGAGTACGGGGACGCGATGCGGTTCGTGCGGATGTTCCGCCGGGAGACGGAGGCCCTGTAGGCGGGACGCCATGGCGGGGTCTGGGCCGGGCCCTCCGGTTATCAACGTTCATTGATAACCGGCACATAGCCGGCACCCGAGCGGGTGGCACCGCTACAGCCCTGCGCCGTCGTGCCCCCGCGGAGGCCCTCACCCGAAGGCGAAGACCTCCATCTCCCGCTCGAGGATCTTGACCTCCTGCTCCTTCATCGTCGCGGGGCTCAGGGACAGGAGGAACGTGAACCGCGTCTCGGAGACGTGGTCGATCAGCCGCCGCAGGAACTTCAGCACCGCGTCGAAGGAGTTGTTCGACACGAGGTACTCGATCCCGTCGATCAGCACGGCGCCGCGGCTCCCCTTCTTCATGAACTCCTCGATCTCGTAGATGATCCGCTCGAGCACGGGCGGGATCGTGTCCTCGGACGTGCTCTCCCGGTCCGTGAGCCACAGGATTCGGGCGGCCCCGAGGTCGAATTTCTCCCGCACCCGCTTCGGGTTCGACCGCGTGATCAGGAGCCCGCCGTCCCCGGACGACGCGGCCTTCGCGAACAGCCGGAAGCAGTCCGTGGGCCGCTCCTCCTTCACGAGGTACGCGGCGCCCGGCTTCAGGACGCGCTCCGCGTCCTCCACCTTCGCCTTCCCGCGGCGGGGCTCCCCGCCCGTCAGGTCCCGGAGGACCTCCCGCGTCATCTCCAGGGTCACGGCCTCCCCCATCAGGGAGGAGAACGCGAGGACGCGGTTCAGCGCGCCGCCGAGCTCCCGGATGTTGCTCGGGACGAGCTGCGCGATTGTCGCGAGCACCTCCTCGTCCACCTCGGCCCCGGCGTCCTTCGCGCGCCTGCGCAGGATCGCGATCCGGGTCTCGTACTCGGGGGCCTGGATGTCCGCGATCAATCCGCTCTCGAACCGCGACACGAGGCGGTCCTCGAGGTCCGGGATCTCCTTCGGGGGCCGGTCGCTCGTGAGGGCGATCTGCTTCCCCGCGTTGTACAGCTCGTTGAACGTGTGGAACAGCTCCTCCTGCACGTCCCCCCGCCCGCTCAGGAAGTGGACGTCGTCGAGCAGGAACACGTCGAGGCCGCGGTATTTCTCCCGGAACTCCGCCATCTTCCCGGAGGCCTGGGCCTCCCGCATCTCGTTCGTGAACGCCTCCACGCTCAGGTACAGGACGCGGGAGGAGGACCCGTCCGCGCCCGCGATGTAGTTGCCGATCGCGTTCAGCAGGTGGGTCTTCCCGAGCCCGGGGCCGGACGTGATCAGGAGCGGGTTGTACGCGCTGTGCGGGCTCTTCGAGACCGCGAGGCTCGCGGCGTGGGCGAACCGGTTCGACGGCCCGACGACGAACGTCTCGAAGTTGAACTGGCGGATCAGGTTCGTCCGCTCGTCGCGGGCGGTCGGCTTCTCCTCCATCGCCCGCATCACGGTGGTCTCCGTGATCCCCTCCACGGCCTTGCCCGCCTCCTGGCGGTGCTTCAGGATCATCTCGAAGACCTGGCGGGCGCGCTCCTGGACCTCCCGCTCCTTCGTCGACTCGACCGCCTTCGCCTCCGCCTCCCGCCGAGCTTTCTCGATCGCCTCGCGGAGCTCCTCGACGTCCGCCTCCGCGGCGAGGTGCTTCCGCGCATCCCGGAGCTTCTCCTCGATCATCGTGACCTTCGCCTCGAACCCCTTCGTGTCGAGGCCCCGGAGGATCTCGCGGAGCAGGCCGATCTTCTTCACGTTCTCCTCGTACGCGGCGAACGCGGCGCGGGCCGTGTCGAGGTCCCCCGCGAGGGCCGCCTCGAGGTCCCGCACCTCCAGGCCCTCCCCCTTCCAGGTCTTCAGGCGGGCCTCCAGATCCTCCCGCGGGGGCGCCTCCGCCGCCTTCGCCTTCCGGACGAGCCGCTTCGCGCGGTCCAGCCCGCCCGCGGGGTGCTCCTTCAGGACCGCGTCCACGTCCACGCGGGCGTGGAGCTCGATCGAGCACGTCGGGTCGTACGAGTCCTGCCACACCTGCTTCAGGGCGGGGCGCCCCGACTCCTCCGCCTCGCCGCGGACGTGGAACGAGGCGACCGGGTTGCCCGCCTGGACCAGGACGAAGCCCTCGGACGGCTTCCCCTCCGCGACCCGGATCGTCCGGACGTAGCCGGAGAACGCGTACTTCTTGAGGTCGAGGAGGAGGAGCTTGAGGGCGTCCGCGCTGCCCGGGACCCGCCGGACGACCTTGCCTTCCGGGAAAACGGGACGCGCCGTGGCTCTCCCCTTGAGGCTCTTATATTAAGTACCCTAATTAAATAGATTCGGCGGGCCCTGTCGGCGGGCCTGCGGAGCGTGGTGCGGACGCCGTACGACCCCGTCGTTCCCGGAAGCTTCATGGGGCGTCACTGCCATGTGCTAGCACACCTCCGGGGGCGCGGGTCCCGTTGATGGCTTCAGAGACCTCAAACGCGGCGTTCGACCTCAAGCTCCACATCCGGAGGATCCGGGCCGAGCTCGAGGCCCGGGGGATCTGGATCGACGACGAGCTCGACGACGGGATGATGGAGATGATGCGGCTCGGCCGGGAGGCTTCGGAGGCGGGCGGGTCGCCCCTCACGGACCTCGGGTACAAGACCGCCGCGATGCGGCTCCACCGCCTCGTGAGAATCCGGGAGGACGGTTCGTACGTGCCCCAGATCGCGAACTACGCGTTCCCCTCCCTGCTCGGGAAGGTGGACGAGGTCAACCGGAGCCTGCGGAAGCGGACCCGGTTCCCGCCGGGGCTGTACAAGCTCGTGGACCTCGCGAACCGGAAATCACGGAGCGAGCAGGAGTTCCGGACGTACCTGCGCGAGATCGAGTGGCACCTGAAGATGACGTGACCCTCCCGCCGGATTCCCGGTCGCCTGTGCCCGGTTCCTTGGACAGACCTTTCCAAACGAGGGGTGTTCACACAGACGCGGCGACCGCCAGATCCCGCCTTAGGTCGTCCGCGATGAAGGGCATCCGCCGGGGAGAGGACGCGGCGGGAAGGACGGTGCGGACCCGCGCCGAGGCGTCCACCGCCAGGAGCCCCACGCCCTCCCGCTCGAACGCGAACCGATGGCGGTGCGCGTCCTGTGCCCGCGCGAGGGGCAGGGCGACGAAGCTCCGGTCCGCCCCGAGCTGGTACGCGATCGCCTGCCGGATCGCCTCCCGCCACGCGCGGAGCTTCAGCTCCACCGCCACGACCTCCTCGTCCGATACCGCGACGAGGTCCGCCCACCGCCCCGCGATCTCCACCTCGCCGTATACCACGTACCGGAGGTCCTGGAAGTGCGACGCGACGGGTCCGAGGAGATCCCGCTCCCGTAGAGGCATCCCGGACCCGCATCTGGGCCCTCGATGAAAAGCATTCCCCCGGGCGGCCGGTTCGACGGAAAGCTTTTTCGCGCCCGCCCCGTTCGCGGCCCCGATGGGGCGGGACTTCTTCACGATGGACGACTTCGGCCTCGCCGGGTCGACGGTCCTGCTCCGGGTGGACATCAACTCGCCGATCGACCCCGCCACGGGCCGCCTCCTGAACGACGCGCGAATCCGGGAGCACCTCGCGACGATCCGGGACCTCCGGGAGGCCCGCGTCGCGGTCCTCGCCCACCAGAGCCGGCCCGGGAAGGACGACTTCACGACGATGGAGCCCCACGCGGAGCGGATGGCGGCGCTCCTGGGCCGCCCGGTCCGCTATGTGGACAGCCTGTTCGGCAAGGCCGCGATTGACGCGATCCAGGCGATGAAGGCGGGGGACGTGATCCTGCTCGAGAACACGCGGTTCTTCGCGGAGGAGGAGGCGCTCGCGGACGCGAAGCCCGAGAAGATGGCAAGGGCGATGATGGTCCGGCGGCTCGCGCCCCTCGCCCAGTACTTCGTCCTCGACGCGTTCGCGGCTGCGCACCGGGCCCAGCCGAGCCTGTGCGGCTTCGCGGAGGTGATGCCCGCCCTCGCGGGGCGGGTGATGGAGCGGGAGATCACGATGGTCTCCCGGGCGATGGAGTCCCAGGAGCGCCCGAAGCTGGCGATCTTCGGCGGGATCAAGGCGGACGACTCGATCGCGGTCACGCGGCACATGCTCACGAACGGGGTCGTCGACAAGGTCCTCACCGCGGGCGGGGTCGCGAATGTCTTCCTCGCCGCGAAGGGGATCGACCCGGGTCCCGCGACGACGGAGTTCATGCGGAAGGAGGTCGAGGACTACGACGCGTACGTCGCGGCGTGCAAGGAGCTCCTCGCGAAGTTCCCGGGGCGAATCGAGCTCCCAATCGACGTCGCGGTGAACGAGGACGGCACGCGCCGGAACCTCCACCTCTCCGAGCTCCCCTCGAAGCACCAGGTGTACGACATCGGCCTGGACACGATCGTGCACTACCAGAACGAGATCGACCTCGCGCGCACGATCATCCTGAACGGGCCCGCGGGCGTGTTCGAGCTCGAGGAGTTCTCCCTGGGGACGCGGGAGATCTTCGCGGCCGTGGCGAACGCGGCCGCGTTCAAGGTCGTCGGGGGCGGGCACACGGTGACCGTCGTCGAGGAGATGGGCCTTCAGCGGAAGATCGACCACGTGTCGACGGGGGGCGGGGCCCTGATCAACTTCCTGGCGGGCAAGGAGCTGCCCCTGATCACCGCGCTGAAGCGGTCCCACGCGAAGTTCGCGAAGGCCGCGAAGTGACCCCGGGGCGGGGGAGGGGACCCGCGCCGGACCTGCTCCTGAAACCCTCAACATGCTAACTGTCTCCCGCCCGCACGCTCACGGTTCAAATAGACCCCGCGTGTTCGGCTCGCCATGGGCCCGTGGCGGATCCGGAGGCCGCCGGAGTGGGGCGTGGACCCCGTGCCGGAGCGGCTCCGGGGCCTGCGGGCGTTCGACCTCTTCGTCCTCTGGTCCAGCCTCGGGGTCGGCCTCCTCGTCTTCGTCGCGGGCTCGAACCTGCTCCTCTTCTTCGGCCTGAGCCTGTGGGAGGCCCTCGCGGTCTCCGTCGCGGGATCGATTATCGGGAGCGTCCTGCTCGCGGCGAGCGGCGTCCTCGGGAGCGCCCACGGCGTGCCGACGATGGTCAGCCTCCGCGCCGTCCTCGGCCGGCGGGGCTCGTACGTGCCCACCGTGCTGAACGCGTTCCAGCTCTTCGGATGGGCTGCGTTTGAGCTCCTCGTGATGGGCCTCGCCGCGACCGTGATCACGGGCCCCTTCCTGGGCCCCGTCACGCCGTACGCGTGGATTCTCGTCTTCGGCCTCGTCTGCGGCGTGTTCGCCATCGGCGGGCCGCTCGTCGTCGTCCGCCAGTGGATCGAGAAGTTCGCAATCTGGATGGTCTTCCTGTCCACCGCGCTCGTCGCGTACCGGCTCCTCGCCTCCGGCCTCGACATGAACGTGCGCCTCGCCCCCGGCTCGTACCTCGGGACGACGAGCCTCTTCCTCGGCCTCGACCTCGTGATCGCGATGCCGATCTCCTGGTGGCCCCTGATCGCGGACTACAACCGCTTCGCACGCTCCGTGCGGTCCGGCACCGCCGGCAGCGTCGTCGGCTACGCCCTCGCGAACACCCTCTTCTTCTTCCTCGGCGCGGCCCTCCTGCTCGGCACGGGCCGCCCGGACGTGTTCACGGGGATCGCCGCCCTCGGGCTCGGCGCCCTCCCGCTCCTCTTCATCTTGGTCGACGAGACGGACAACGGCTTCGCGAACATCTACTCGACCGCGGTCTCAATCCAGAACATTCGGCCCCGGTGGCGGCAGCTGTCCCTTGTCGTCGGGGTTACCGCGATCGCGCTCGCGGGGGCCGTCCTGCTCCAGTGGAACGGGCAGTCCCTCGGCGGGGCGTACAACAACTTCCTGTTCGCCATCGGCGGGGTCTTCGTGCCCCTCCTCGGCGTCCTCGTCGCGGACTTCTTCCTCGTGCGCCGCGGCCGATACGGGCCTGAGGAGTTCGGCGAGGCGGGCCGCGGGCGGAATCTCGCCGCGTTCGTCGCGTGGGTCCCGGGCACGCTCCTGTACTTGTGGATCTTCTGGAGCGCCCTGGCGACCCCGCCGGGCGTCTCCCCGATCGGCGCCACGCTCCCCGCCTTCGGTCTGAGCGCGGCCGTGTACTGGCTCGCGAGCGCGGCCACCGCGCGGCAGGGCGCGACGCGGCCCGCGCGGGGATGAGGACCGCGAGGGACCGAGAGAAGCCGCCGGAGGGCTTCGATCCCCCGACCTGCAGTTTACGAAACTGCCGCTCTGCCGGGCTGAGCTACGGCGGCGCAGGGCCGCGCTAACCCCCGACCCGTATTAAACGTTTCATGGCGGGCGCGGGCGCCGAGGAATGAAAAGGACGACCGGGTCCCAAGAATGCCACCTCCTGCGTCGTATCCCCATGGCCCCTGTGGGACGGGCCGAAGAGATCCGGACGCCGGTCGTCCACCGTCCCGTGCGACCGCGGCTCGGATAAAGACCCTTATGCGACGCCCATCGAACCCGCCAAGGCTTTATGGCCCGCCCCTCTTCGCCGCGCCGATGGACGTCCTGGCGGGCGCGGTCCTCGGGGACGACGGCTTCGTCCGAGGCTCCGTGTCCGTCGAGGACGGGGTCGTCGTGGACCTCTCCCGCTCCGTCCCGAAGGACGCGCTCGCGACCGGCGTGGTGATCCCCGCCTTCACGAACGCCCACACGCACGTCGCGGACGCGATCGTCCGCGAGGAGCTCACGGGGACGCTGGAGGAGATCGTCGCCCCGCCCCGGGGCCTGAAGCACCGCGTCCTCGCCGCCGCGCAGGACGAGGACCTCGTCGACGCGATGCGGTCCGCGATCCAAGCGATGGCCCGCACCGGCGTCGCGTCGTTCTGGGACTTCCGGGAGGGCGGGCTCCCGGGGACCCGCCTCCTGCTCCGCGCCGCGCTCGGCGAGCCCGTGGCCCCCCTCGTCCTGGGCCGGCCCGCGCGGGTCGAATACCGCCGCGAGGAGGTCGACGCGATCCTCCGCGCCGCGGACGGGATCGGGATCTCGAGCCCCCTCGACTGGCCGCGGGACGAGGTG
This sequence comes from Thermoplasmata archaeon, assembly GCA_036514455.1. Taxonomy (GTDB): domain Archaea; phylum Thermoplasmatota; class Thermoplasmata; order RBG-16-68-12; family RBG-16-68-12; genus EA-19. The sequence continues at coordinate 10,749 of DATBXC010000025.1, forward strand.
GAGAAGCTCGCCCGCCATGCGCGGCGGGCCGGCAAGGCCTTCGCGACGCACTGCTCGGAGCGGGTGCGGGAGGACATCGACGGCGTCCTCGACCTGAAGCCCGCCTTCCTCGTCCACATGCTCGAGGCGACGGACGCGGACCTGGAGCGGGTCGCGGACGCGGGCGTCCCGGTCGTCGCGTGCCCGAGGAGCAACGTGTTCTTCGGGAAGGTCCCGGACCTCCCGCGGTTCCTCCGCCACGGGATCACGGTCCTCCTGGGGACGGACAACGCGATGGTGAACGCGCCCTCCGTCCTGCGGGAGATGGAGTTCGCGTACAAGGTCTCCCGCCTCCGCGGCGGCGTGTCCGCTCGGGACGTCGTCGCGATGGCCCTGCACGGGAGAAAAGGTTTTACCGGCCCCGCCAATCCCGGCGTCCACATCGGGGATGCCGCGGACCTCGTCGTGCTGGACATCCCGCGCGACGGGGACCTGTTCGTGGGGCTCCTGAGGGCGGCGGAGAGCGACATCGCCCTCGTGATGCTGGGCGGTCGGGCGTGGCGAAGACGGCGCGCGGTGCACGGGCCAGGGCGGCGAAGAAGGAGGTCCGCGTCTCGGACATCATGACCCGGGACCCCGTCGTCGCGACGATCCCGGGGACCCGGACGGACGTCCTCAAGATCCTCGTGAAGCACAAGCTCACGGGCCTCCCCGTCGTCGGGCGGGACGGCCGCCTCGCGGGCTTCGTCGCGCGGAAGCACATCTTCGCGAAGCCGGAGGAGGAGCAGCTCGCGATGATCATGGTGCGGGACTACCCATCGATCGACGCGGACGCCGGCATCGCGGAGCTCGCGCGGCTCCTCGTCGAACGGGACCTCCACCACCTCCCCGTCGTCCGCGGCGGGAGGCTCGTCGGCATCGTGACCCCGGCGGACGTCATGGAGGTGATCGCCGCGCGGGACATCGACACGCCCGTCGAGGAGCTCGTCCGGCTCCCGTGCGTGGCGGTCCACGAGTCCACGCCCCTGAACGTCGCGTCCGAGATCCTCCGTCTCGGGAAGGTGTTCGCGCTCCCCGTGCTCGACTCGGACGCGCACCTCTCCGGCATCGTCACGGACCGGGACATCTTCAACCTCAGCGTGATCAACCGCAAGACCGCTGTCCACGCGATCGGGATCGGCGAGGACGAGGACGCGTGGACCTGGGAGGGCCTCCGGAACGTCGTGCGGCTCGCGTGGGAGGAGCGGAAGGTGGACCTCCCCCGGTTCCCCGTGCGGGACGTGATGGTGAAGAAGCCCGCCACCGTGTTCCGCCGGTCCGGCGCGAGCGAGGCGGCCGCGATGATGGCCCGCCACGACTTCGGCCAGCTCCCCGTCGTCGACACGCACGACCGGCTCTTCGCGATGCTGTACGAGCTGGACGTCGTCGCGGTCCTCGCGTGACCCGCCACCGATGCCTTATTGAAACCCCTACCCTTACGGCGGGGCGATGCCGTCCCGCTACGACGCGGTCCTGTCCCTCTCCGTGCGCCGGGGGTTCCTGTGGCCCGCCGTGGACCTGTACGGCGGCTTCGCGGGCTTCTACGACTACGGCCACCTGGGCGCCGGCCTGAAGCGGAAGTGGGAGGACCTCTGGCTCGCGACGTTCCTGGGCCTCGGGGACAACTACCACCTCATCGACACGACGACGATCCTTCCCGAGGCGAGCCTCAAGGCCTCGGGCCACGTGGACCACTTCACGGACATCCTCGTGCCTTGCACGAAGTGCAAGGAGAACCACCGCGGGGACCACCTGATCGAGGCGGTGACCCACGCGGAGGCGGAGGGCCTCACCCCCGCGGAGGTCGACGCGAAGATCCGGGACCTGAACATCCGGTGCCCGAAGTGCAAGGGCGAGCTGGGCCCCGCGCGGCCGTTCAACATGATGTTCCCCGTCGGCGTCGGCCCCCTCGGCCAGGACCGCGCGTACCTCCGGCCCGAGACGGCCCAGGGCGTGTACCTGAACTTCAAGCGGGAGTTCGAGGCCCTGCGGCGGCGGCTCCCGATGGGCCTCGCGATCGTGGGCCGCGCGTACCGGAACGAGATCAGCCCCCGCCAGGGGACGTACCGGATGCGGGAGTTCGTCCAGGCGGAGCTCCAGATCTTCTTCGACCCGGCGACGTTCGACGCCCAGCTCCCTGTCGACGCCGCCCGCGGCGAGCCGCTCCGGGTCGCGACCGCGGCGGAGAAGCACGAGCCCGCCGCGAAGGACCGGACCGTCGGGGAGCTGATCGACGCGGGGCTCCCGCCCTTCTACGCGTACCACATGGCCCTCGTCCAGCGGTTCTACCTGGACCGCCTCGGCGTCCCCCGGGACCGGTTCCGCTTCGCGGAGCTGGACGAGCGGGAGCGCGCGTTCTACAACAAGGTCCACTACGACGTCCAGCTCCGCCAGGACAGCCTCGGCGGGTTCAAGGAGGTCGGCGGGGTGCACTACCGGACGGACCACGACCTCTCCGGCCACGCGGCCGCCTCGAAGACGGACCTCGCGGTGCCGGTCGGGGACCGCAGGGTGCTCCCGCACGTCCTCGAGCTCAGCTTCGGCGTGGACCGGAACGTGTGGGCCCTGCTCGACATCCTGCTGGAGGCGGGAGCGAAGACGGTCCTGCGGCTCCCGCCCGCGCTCGCGCCAATCTCCCTCGGGGTGTTCCCGCTGCTCTCCAAGGACGGGCTCCCGGAGCGGGCCGCCGCGCTGCACCGGGCCGCGCGGGCTCGCGTCGACGCGTTCTACGACGAGGGCGGGTCGATCGGCCGCCGGTACGCGCGGATGGACGAGGTCGGGACGCCGTACTGCGCGACCGTGGACCACCGGACCCTCGAGGACGACACCGTGACCCTGCGGGAGCGGGACTCCACCGCGCAGGCCCGGGTCCCCCTCGCGCGGATTCCGGACCTCGTCCGGGACCTGCTCGACGGGCGGGCGGCGTTCCGCGACCTCGGGCCCCCCGCGGACAAAGGATTGACCGAGACCATCCCTGAGAATCACGAGTGAATTTTTCTCACTCCCGAGAACGACGGTGGCGCCTTCATATACCCGGCACCCCAACGTACCCGCGTCGGCGCCTCGCAAGGGGGAGTCCACCAGTTCATGCGCGCCCGCCGCCGCAGCGCCCGTCCAGTCCTCATTCTGCTCGCTCTCCTCGCGCCCGCGGTCCTCGCCGCGGTCCTGTCCGCCCCGACCGCGCGCGGGGCCGTGCCCCACGTGTTCGAGGCCGTGGACGTCGCGTTCGTCGACGGGGACGACACGGACAAGGTCACGACGCTCGCCCAGTCCTTCGTTGCGACCGCCACGTACAACCTCCTCGCGGTCGAGGCCCTCGTGTACGACCTTCGGACGGACGACACCGTCCGCTTGCAGGTCGTCCAGGACGCGGGCGGCCTCCCGAACGGCGGCCTCGTCGCGCAGGCCCAGGCGAACGGGGGCCCCGCGTACGAGTGGCTGCGGTTCAACATGACGTCGCGCCCCACGCTCGTGGCCGGGGTCCGGTACTGGCTCGAGCTGATCAGCCTGGAGAACCATCCGAACGGGTACCGGTGGGCGAAGGTGATCGGCGGGCCATACACGGCCGGGTGGAGCGCGTACTATGCGGGGACCGTCTGGAATCCCGATCCGACCATCGACTACCTGTTCCGGACGTGGGGGATCCAGGGGCCGTCGATCACGGTCGACCTCTCCGTGGACTCCGCGACGGCGGGCGCCGGGGACCCGCTCCGGTACACGGTCGCCTTCGACAACGTCGGCACGACCTCGGCGTCCCGCGTGTGGGTGAACTGGACCCCGTCCCCGGACGTCACGTACGTCTCGGACGACTCCGCGGCGAGCGGCGGCACGCGCACGCCGTCCGGCTGGAGGTTCGACGCGGTCGACGTCGGGCCGCACGCGTTCAACATCAACGTGCGCGCGAACTCCGACGTGTTCGACGGCCTCCCGATCACGACGGCCGTCGTGCTGGCGTATGCAGAGGGCTCCGTCATGCAGGAGACGAGCACAGACTCGGTGACCGTGATCGCGAGGGTCCCGAGCGTCCTCGTCGCGACCGCCGCGTCGCCCCCCGTCGTCGCCCCCGGGGACAACCTCAGCTACAGCGTCACGATTAGCAACGTCGGCTCCCGCCCGGCGGGCCGGATCTGGGTCAACGACACGCTCCCCGCGAACGTCACGTACGTCGCCGACACCGCGGCGGGCCTCCCGAACTACACGGGGCAGTGGAGGGCGGGCCGTACCGTCCACTACAACTTCACGGACGTCTTCGCGGGCGTCTACACGTTCACGATCAACGTGACCGTGGACCCGGGCCTCCGGAACGGCACCTGGCTCGTGAACTGGGTCTTCGCGAACTACACGGACGCGCGGGGGGCCCTCCGGGAGCCGCTGAGCGCGTGGGCCGTCGCCCGGCTCTACGGCGCCTCGATCCGGGTCGCGAAGTCGACCCTCTCGGCCGCGGTGCTCCCGCGGGACACGGTCCGGTTCACGATCCGCTTCGACAACCTCGGGAACGCGATGGCGCTGAACGTGTGGATCAACGACACGCTCCCCGTGGGCCTCCTTCGGGTCTCCGACACCGCTGCGATGCAGCCCGGATACGTGAACGGGTCCTGCACGGGTCCCTCCTGCCGGTGGGAGTTCGCGAACGTCCCGATCGGGCTCCACGCGTTCACGGTGACGACGCAGGTCGCGGGTTCCCTCGCGGACGGCGCGGTCCTCGCGAACGTCGCGGATCTCTCGTACACGGACTCGGACGGACTCCCGCTCGCGCCGTCGTCCTCGACCGCCTCCGTCCGGGTGACCCGTCCGGTGTTCTCCCTGTCCGCGAGCGCGAACCAGTTCGCGAACCCGGGGGACACCCTCAGCTACTTCCTCCGGCTGGACAACGCAGGGAGCGGAGTGGGCTCGATGGCCTGGCTGAACGCGACCGTCCCCGCCGCCGTGTCGTACCAGGCGGACAACGCGTCGGACCTCGGCGGGACGCGCGCGGGCCCCTGGTCGTGGCGGCTCCCGAACCTCCCGACGGGCGCCCACCTCCTGTACGTCGCGGTCCGGCTCGCGCCGGGCCTCGCGGACGCGACGCGGCTCGCAAGCGTGTTCACGGTCGAGTACGTGGACGCCGGGAACAACCCGGGCGCGCCCGTCTCCACCTCCGTGTCGACGACGATCACCGCGCCGGACTTCAACATCCAGGCGGTCGCGAACCGCGCATCCGCCGCGGGCGGCGACGCGGTCACGTACACAATCCTCGCCGCGAACACGGGGTCCGGGGTGTCCGCGGACGTCTGGATCAACGATACGATCCCGGACGGGACGACGTTCGTGCGGTCGAGCCTGCAGTACGTGTCGACATCCGGTAGCGAGTATACGTGGCATCTCGAGGACGTCGCCCCCGGCATCGTCGAGTTGAACGTGACGGTCCGGGTGGAGGGCGGCCTCGGGAACGGCGCCATCCTCCGGAACCTCGTGTCCGTCCGGTACACGGACGCGAACGGGAACTTCGTCTCCGGCTGGGACGGGATCGTGGCGATCCCGATCAGCGAGCCGATCCTGAACGGCGGGGCGACGCTGCCCCTCACGATCCTCGTCCTCGCGATTCTCATCGCGGTCCTCCTCGGGTACATCGCCTGGAAGGTGTTCGGCCTCGGGTCCCGGGACAAGGCCCGGATCGATGAGCTCTTCCTCCTGCACCGGAGCGGCGAGCTGATCCGCCATCTCACCCGCAGCCTACGACCGGACATCGACTCCGACGCCCTGAGCGGGATGCTCGTCGCGGTGCAGGACTTCATCCGCGAGAGCTTCCAGTTCGCGGAGGGCCGCCTCGAGGAGCTGAAGTTCGGCACACACAAGCTCATGCTCGCGCACGGGAAGCTGCTGATCCTGGCCGCCGTCGTCGCGGGCGGGCGCACGGAGAAGCTCGCCCCCGCCCTCCTCAGCGGCCTGCACGCCCTCGAGCGGGACCTGGGCCCCGCCCTCGCGGACTGGAACGGGATGCCGGGGGACCTCGACGGCGTCGACGCGCACCTCGACGCGGTCCTGAAGGGCAAGGTGAACGGCAAGGCGCCCGCCCCTCCGCGGGCGACCGCGTAGGCCGCCGACGCCGCTCCGCGGATGGGACCCGGGCTTGCATCTGGTAATCAGGAGTCTAGATTTATATACGGTCCTGGCCGATATCTTCCCAGCGCCTTTTGGGGGGCCGGAGGCTGTCGCGAGTTTCAGACCTCAGTGGTCGAGGGGGGAGTCGCAATCTCTCCTCCGGTGTTTCTGCGCGCACCCTTGCGGGCCTCGCCCTCCTCGTCGTCGCGTGCATGCTGATCCTCCCCGTCCTGCCCGCGGGCCAGGCGGCGGGGATCCCGAGGCCGAGCCTGCGCGCGGCGCTCACCGGGACGCAGATCGAGGACCGCGTCGAGTACGTCCTCTCCCTGGAGAACCGCGGGGGCATCGTGGCCGTCTACATCCGCATCGACGCCGCCCTGCCGCCCGGGCTGACCTCCGCGGAATCGGGCGGGTCCGCGGTCCACATGGACCTCTCCGACCTCGCGGCGAACTCGAGCACGCAGCTCCGGTTCGTGGCGCGGATCGACCCCGGGGTCGCGGAGCGGTCCGCACTGTCCGTGACCGTGGACATCCTGTACCGCGCGCCGGGGGGCACCGAGGACTACACGACCGTCGCGAGTTCCGAGATCGCCGTCGGACCTCGGGGCGGGCCGAGTCCCCTCCCGTTCGTCGCGGCCGCGGCCGCCGCCGCGCTCCTGATCCTGGGGTACGCGTGGCGACTGCGTGCGCAGGGCGTGCGGATCGACCAGCTGTTCCTCCTCCACGACAGCGGGATGATGATCCGCCACTACACGAACGGCAACGGGCTCCAGAAGGACGGGGACATCATGAGCGGCATGCTCATCATCCTGCAGGAGTTCGTGCGGGACTCGTTCAACGACCCCCGCGGCTCCCTGGAGGAGGTCCGCTTCGGGGACCGGCGCGTCCTGATGGCGCGCGGGGACCACTCGATCCTCGCCGCCGTCGTCTCGGGCCGCCGGCTGAACGGCCTGCCCGCGAAGCTCGGCCGGGCGGTCGGGGAGTTCGAGCGCGCGCAGGGCGCGGCCCTCGCCTCGTGGGACGGGAACCTCGCCCGCCTCGACGCCGCGGACGCGACGTTCCAGTCCGTCCTCACCTCGAAGTACCGCGCGCCCGCCCCCGCCTGAAGTCCCGGGCGTGATAACCACGGGAGAAGGTATTTAGCGGCGGGTCCGGAGATTGCGGGCCGCTGGCCATGGTCTCGACGGACATAGCCGAAGCGATTCTCGTCGCGGTCATCGGGATCATGGTCATCCAGGGCCTGTGGCTCTCGTTCCTCACGTACAACCTGTACCGCAAGAAGATGCGCGAGCGGGAGGCGAAGGCGGAGCAGGAGAAGGAGCGGGTCGAGGCGCAGCGGAGCACCCTGATCGAGGACATCTTCCTCCTCCATCGCAGCGGCCTCCTCCTGAAGCACTACACGCGGCGCCTCCGGCCGAACGTCGACTCGGACGTGCTCAGCGGGATGCTCGTCGCGGTGCAGGACTTCATCAAGGACTCGTTCCGCGGTGAGAAGGGCCAGCTGAACGAGATCCGGTTCGGCGAGATCCGCATCGTGATCATGGAGGGGAAGTGGACGATCCTCGCCGCGGTCGTGCGCGGGGTCCGGCCGTTCGACATCCAGCCGGAGCTCGGCGTCGCGCTCGCGGACCTCGAGGCGAAGTACGAGGACCCCCTCATCGACTGGGACGGGACGATGGACCAGATCGGGGACGTCGACAAGATCATGGGCGACCTCATCGAGGGCCGGTACCGGGGCCGGGTCGCCCCCCCCGCGCCCGCTGTCACGGTGGAGTCCTAGAGGGGTCCCCGGTCCTCCAAGGGAAGGCTTAAATCGCACCGTACTCCTACTTCGAGCGTTCCCGCAGGAGGGGGACGGTTTCCCTGTTCTTCCTCCACGCGCCCGAACGCGCGAGGATACGGTGGCCATGGGGTCGAGGTTCTGCGTCTTCGCGGTCCTGATCGGGCTCTTCCTGCCCGCCCTCCTCGGCGTCGCGCCCCCCGCGGCCGCCCTCGAGCCGGACGTCGCGATCTCCATCCAGGTTGACCTCGCGGCCGCCGACCCCGCGGACCTCCTGACGTACACGATCACCGTGAACAACGTCGGGCCCCAGGCCGCGCCGTCCCTCTGGGTCAACGACACGATCCCGACGGGCGCCGCGTACGTGGACGACACGGCCAGCACGGACGTCGGCCCGCCCGTGTTCCTGGGCCGCTCCTTCGCGGGGAACGTCGTCCAGTTCCGGTTCGCGAACGTCCCCGCGGGTCCCTCGACGTTCCGGGTGCGGGCGCGGGTCGGGTTCGGGGTGACGGACGGACAGTCCCTCCTG
>DATBXC010000026.1:0-3613 GCA_036514455.1 Thermoplasmata archaeon
CGGTCCTCGATGTCCGTCACGTTCTGGAGGTAGAACACCTCGTAGCCCTGGTGGCGGAGGTACCGCGCGACGACGTCGAACGCGACGTACGTCTTCGCGTGGCCCACGTGGGCGGAGTCCTGCGGGGTGATCCCGCAGACGAACATCGCGACCCGCTTCTCATGGAGGGGCGCGAACGCCTCCTTGCGACGGGCGAGGGTGTTGTAGATCCTCAGGGGCATGGGCCCGAGCGCATCCGGGCGGCTCGTATTAAGGTTAGGGAGTGCCGCGGCGGCGGCCCTCCGCCGGTGACGCGCCTATGCAACTTGGATGAGTCCGAGGGCCCCGAGGCCCGTGTACGCGAAGCTGTGCGTGACGAACGGGTAGAGCCCCGCGGCCGGGATCACGAGGTCGAGGGTGGCCCCGCCGCCCGGGGCGATCTGCCACGTCTGCAGGCCGACCATCTCGTTCGCGGGGTTCCCGTCCACCCAGACCTTGTCGAACATCGCGCCGATCACGTGGAACGCGGAGAACGTCGTCGGGCCCGCGTTCAGCACGTGGAGCCGGATCCGCTGCCCCGCACCGACCGTGAGGGGCGCGTCCTTGTACTGGTTCGCGTACCCGTTGAACACGACGTACGTGGGATCGACCGTCTCCATCTTCGTGATGTCGCCGTGGTACACCCCGTTCGCGTCGTATGCGTCCGTGAGGTAGATCTCGCTCTGGACGAGCGCGTACTCGACGTCCGGGACCGGGCGGGTGTCGACCGCGGGGTCCACGATGATCACGCCGTACATCCCGTTCGAGAGGTGCGCGAGGACGGGGGCGGCCCCGCAGTGGTACATGAACACGCCGGGCCACATCGCCGTCCAGTCGAACGAGTACGAGGTCCCGGGCTGCACGGGCTGGTAGTTCACGTTCCACGGGGTCTCCGCCGCGTGGAAGTCCATCGAGTGCGCCATCGTCCCGTTGTTGTACAGGGTGAAGTGGACCAGGTCGCCCTCCACGACCCGGAGGATCGGGCCCGGGAGGCTGCCGCCGAAGGTCCACGCGGCGAGCGCCTTGCCGGGCGCGACCTCGAGCGGGAGCTCCTTCGCGTCGAGCACGATCCACTTCTCCCCGGCCGCGGGGCGAGTCGTGCGGGCGTCGTATGTCGCGTGCGGGAGGTCCAAGGGTCCCGTGCCGTTCCCGCCCTGGCCCGTGCCCACGACGACCTTCCCCGTCATCCCCGTCCACATCTGCGTCCCCGCGTCGTACGAGGAGTGGGGCGTGCAGTGGTACGCGTACGTGCCGTCCTGCGTGAACGTGAAGGTCCACCGCTCGCCCTGGTTGATGCTCGGGGAGTCCAGCGGCCCGCCCGGTGCGTCGCTCGTCACCGTGTGGTACACGGGGTCCTGGTTCACCCACGTGACGGTCGTGCCCCTCGCGACGTTCAGCACGCCGGGGTTGAACGCGATGTTCTTCATGGCCACGGTCGCCTCGCCCGGAGGGGAGTTCGGGGCCAGGCCGGGCCCCGCCATCCAGACGAACGCGCCGAGGACCAGAGCTCCGATCACGATGCCCGCGACGAACAGCGCCGCGGTCCGGCGCCGGGTCGCGTCTCCCTCCGCGGCGACTTGCTCCAGGGTCAGGATTCGGTCCATGGTCTCGTCCCGAGACCTCCTACCGGCGTAGAGGGGTTAAAGTATTCCCGAACGGGTTCGGCCCGTGCGACGGTTTCGCTTGCCCGAAACCGGGGCCCGGGGCGCAATCCGCGGCCGCCGCCCCGTGCGTTATCCGAGGGCCCGCCGGAGGTCCTCGAGCAAATCCTCGACGTCCTCGATGCCGACGGAGAGGCGGACCAGGCCGCCCGTGATCCCGCGCGCCTCCCGCTCCTCCGGCGGGAGGGAGGCGTGCGTCATCGACGCGGGGTGCTCGATCAGGGTCTCGACCCCGCCGAGGCTCTCCGCGAGCGTCATCACCTCGAACCTCCGGAGCACGTCGAGGGCCGTGGACGGGTCCTTCAGGACGAAGCTCAGCATCCCGCCGAACCTGCGCATCTGGCGCTTCGCGGTCCCGTGGCCCGGGTGGGACAGGAGGCCCGGGTACAGGACCCGCTCCACCTTCGGGTGGTCCGCGAGGAACCGCGCGATCGCCTCCGCGTTGTCGCAGTGCCGCTCCATCCGCACCGCGAGCGTCTTCACGCCGCGGAGGACGAGCCAGCAGTCGAACGGGCTCGGCACCGCGCCGAGCGCGTTCTGCGCGAACCGCAGCCGCTCGTGGAGGTCGTCCCGCCGCGTGACGATCGCCCCGCCCAGGACGTCCGCGTGCCCGCCGAGGTACTTCGTCATCGAGTGGACGACGAGGTCGACGCCCAGGGCGAGGGGCTGCTGCAGGTACGGGGAGGCGAACGTGTTGTCGCACACGCTGAGGGCGCCGTGGGCCTTCGCGAGGACCGCGACCTCCGCCAGGTCCACGACCTTCATCCGCGGGTTCGTCGGGGTCTCCGCCCAGACCATCCTCGTCTCGGGCCGCATCGCGTCCTCGACCGCGACGAGGTCCGTCATGTCCACGAAGGACGCCTCGACGCCGTACTGGGACATGATGCGGGTGAAGATCCGGAAGACGCCGCCGTAGCAGTCGTCCGTCACGACGACGTGGTCCCCCTTCTTGAGGAGGGTGAGGAGGGTCGTGATCGCGCCCATCCCGGAGCTGAAGCACAGGCCGTGCTTCCCGTCCTCGAGGGCAGCGAGGTTCCGCTCGAGGCGGCCGCGGGTCGGGTTGACGCCCCGCGCGTAGTCGTACGTCTGCTGGTCCCGCTGGGAGTACGTGGACGTCATGTAGATGGGCGGCGTGACCGCGCCCGTCGGCGGCTCGGGCTCGTTGCCGATGTGGATCGCCTTCGTCGCGAAGCGCATGGAGGTCTCCCCAGGCCGGCGATGCGGGGTCCGGCTAAAAGGATTGGGCGCCTTCCCCGCCCCCGGGCCCGCCCGGTGGGTCCGGCCCTCAGAGTGTCGGAATATGCAAAGCTGTGTATGTACTGTATTTTTCGGCGGCAGGAAGCCTGTACACAGGACACAATAGCCACCCGCCTCCTCACGGCGCGAGGCGGAAGGATGGAGGTACCCATCGTCAGTCGTCTGATGCGGATGGAGCCGTCCCTCGCGGTGCTCCTCGTGGTCACGATTGGGGCGGTCGCCATCGTCGGGTTCGTCGCGGTCGTCACGACCCCGGTGGGCATGCTCGTGGGCGACAGCTTCTGGGAGTACGTGTCCGCGTTCCACGGCTTGGGTGCGACCGTGTTCCTGGTGGGGTCGACGATCGCCGTGTACCTGGCGTGGCGGCTGTACGTCGGCGAGATCCGGGCGTTCAAGGACCTGAAGGTGATGGCGGCGTTCTCCACCGTGATGTCCGCGTTCACGATCGGGTTTGGGAACTGGATTTACATCGCGTATCGGAGCACCGGCGGGCCCCGCTCGTACTTCCTGGAGACCCCGGGCCTCGAGGCGATCCACGACACGTTCTTCGAGTTCAAGGAGTTCATCGCGCTCTTCACCCTCCCGATGTTCCTCGTGTCCACGTTCATCCTGTGGCGGTACGGGGACTCCCTCGTGAAGAGCAAGGAGGCCCGGGCCGCCGCGAGCGTCCCCCTCCT
>DATBXC010000027.1:0-2967 GCA_036514455.1 Thermoplasmata archaeon
TTCGACGCGTGATTTTCCGGGGAGCACGTTCCATGGCGCGGGAGTTCAAGCTGCCAGACATCGGGGAGGGCGTCGCCGAGGGCGAGATCACGAAGTGGCTCGTGAAGGAGGGCGCCCCGATCAAGGAGAACGACCTGATGGTCGAGGTGATGACGGACAAGGTCACCGTGCAGATCCCGTCGCCCGTGACGGGGAAGGTCTTGAAGCTCCTCGCGAAGGAGGGGGAGACCGTGAAGGTCGGGACCGTGATCATCGTCCTCGGGGAAGAGGGCGAGAGCGCACCCGCCGCCCCGACGAAGGCCACTCCCGCCACACCCGCACCTGCGCCCGCCACTCCCGCACCGGCCACCACGACACAGGCTCCCGCCCCCGGAGGGCCGGTCCTCGCGACCCCCGCGGTCCGGAAACTCGCGCGCGAGCTCGGTGTGGACATCGAGCGGGTGCGCGGGACGGGAGCGGGAGGGAGAATCACGGAGGAGGACGTCCGCGGGGCGACAGGGCCCTTGGAGGTGCCATCGCCCGCGCCGAGACCCGCGGTGAAACCCGCCATCGCGGTCGAGGAGCTACCGCCCGCGAAGGCCGCCGCGCCCGCGGGCATGGAGGAGCGGATCCCAATCCGCGGGCTCCGGAAGCGAATCCTGGAGAAGATGGCGAAGTCGAAGGCCACCGCCGCGCACTTCACGTACGTCGAGGAGGCGGACATGACCCAGCTCGTCCACCTCCGGGACCGGATGAAGGAGATTGCGGAGGAGCGGGGGATGAAGCTCACGTACCTCCCGTTCGTCGTGAAGGCCCTCGTGGCGGCCCTGAAGGAGCACCCGACGCTGAACGCGAGCGTGGACGGCGAGAAGCAGGAGCTCGTCGTGAAGCGGTATTACAACATCGGGATCGCGACGGCGACGGACGAGGGCCTCACGGTCACGGTCGTGCACGACGCGGACAAGAAGGACATCTGGGCCCTCGCGCGGGAGGTCGAGCGGCTCGCGACCGCGGCGCGGGACAAGCGCCTCACAATCCAGGAGATCCAGGGGAGCACGTTCACGATCACGTCCCTCGGGAAGGAGGGCGGGATCCTTGCGACCCCGATCATCAACTGGCCCGAGGTCGGGATCATCGGGATCCACAAGATCGAGAAGCGGCCCGTGGTGCGGAACGACCAGGTCGTGATCCGGGAGATGATGTACGTGTCGTGTAGCTTCGACCACCGGGTCATCGACGGGCACGTCGGGGCCGCATTCGTCCAAACGCTCGTGAAGTACCTCGAGCACCCCGCGCTGCTGTTCGTGGGGCTCGAGTGAGAGCCGGGAAGCCGGGGCGAGCGGCCGTGTTTTGAGGGAGGCGCCGTACTCTCGGGGTTCGGGTCGCGGCGCCTCCCGATGTTCGGTCCTGCGACTACCCGACCGTGATCGTGCCGAAGAGTCCGTCCTCCTCCTCGTTCGGACCCGCGGTGAAGAACAGCGTGTTCGTCGGCCCGTTGTTCGCCGCTCCGAGCCCGAACTCCAGCGCCCAGAGGCCGTCGATGACGAGCGGCTTCCCGTCGCCCGTGCGGAGGACGCCGCGGTACTCGAAGCGCCCGTTCGGCATCTCCTCGTACGCGTTGATCTGGCCGTCCCCGAAGTTGCCCACGAGCAGGTCCCCGCTGAAGCGCCCGAAGTTCGCGGGGGCCATCGCGAGGCCCCACGGCGCGTTCAGCTGCCCGTGCTGCGCGACCCGCACGAGGAAGTTCCCGTCCGTGTCGAAGGCGTCGACGATTCCCAGGCCCTGGCCGGCCTCCTCCTCGACCGCCCCGTCCTCGGGCTCGCCCTGCTTCGCGAAGGCGACGAAGACGCGGCTCCCGATCGTCTGAATCCCGAAGGGCGCGTAGCCCGCGGGGAGCATCGGGTCGACGAACCCGCCCACCGCGTTCACGGGGTCCCACGTGCGGCCGAACACGTCCACCCGCGCGTTCGCGAAGTTCGCCGCGTAGAGGAAGGTGCCCGCGGACGTCGTCGCGAACGCGAGCCCCTTGTAGCTCGCGCCGGTCTCCGAGTTGTCGACCTTCACCTGGGCCGTCGTGCCGAGCGCCCCGGCCCATCCTGCGATCGTCCCGCTCTCCGTCGCGAAGATGAACCGAGCGGCGGTGTTCGTGGCTCCGACCGGGAAGACCGCCGAGTCCCCGTTGAAGACGAGCCCCGTGGGCCCGCCCGCGACGGTGACCTCGAGCGCGAGCTTCCCGCCCGCGGCGTTGTACAGGAGCGACTTGTCCGCGTCCGCAGCGTTCACCCACCACGGCGTTGTCGGCCCCGCCACGAGTCCCCACGCGTTCACCAGGTGCGGGTCGACCGTCGTCCCCGGCACCCCGTTGTTCGAGACGAGCGCCGTGACCGTGTACGCGTTCGCCTCCGCCGCCGAGCCCGTCCGGGCGACGCCCGGGAGGCCCACGAGCAGCAGTACCGCCGCCACGCCGATGAGTATCCGACTCCCCCTCATCACCATAGGAATCCCGGGATAGAACGCACCTCGGGGATATAACTATTGCGATAGTAAGGATGGCGACGGACCCGCCGCCGCCAGGGTTGCGCGGACGCCAACCCTTTTGAGTGGGACCGCGTTCCAACGGCCCGTGGCCCGCTCCGTGGACGTGCTCGTCATCGGCGGCGGGCCTGCGGGCTACCCCGCGGCGATCCGCGCGGCCCAGCTCGGCAGGAAGGTCCTCCTCGTGGAGCGGGACCGCCTGGGCGGGGAATGCCTGAACTACGGCTGCATCCCCTCGAAGGCCCTCATCGGCACGGGGAACTTCGTCCACAAGGCCCGGAAGGCGGAGGAGTTCGGCGTCTCGATCCCGGACATCTCCGTGGACATGGCGAAGCTCCAGGAGTGGAAGGAGGCGATCGTCGAGCGGCTCACCTCCGGGGTCGCCACACTGTGCCGCGGGAACGGGGTCGAGGTCTTGCTCGGCGAGGCCGCGTTCACGGGCCCGGACTCCGT
>DATBXC010000028.1:0-14097 GCA_036514455.1 Thermoplasmata archaeon
CGGGCGAACATCGACGCCCAGTTCTTCCGGACCTGGTCCCGCCCGTGGAACCCCCGCTCCGGGTGCGCGGGCTGCTCGCTCTCGTAGTCCGGGTCGACGAGCGCGACGATGCCCTCGAGGTCGTGGGCGTTGAACGCCTTCCGCAGGCGCTCCATGAGGGCCCGCAGGTCCGGGTCCGGGCCCGAGGCGGTCCCCCCGCCGGGCGCCGGCGGCTTCCCCGCCATCGCCCCGTGCGCCCGGAGGAGCTCGACGATCTCCCGGTGGCCCTTCCCCACGGCGAGGTCCAGGGCGGACTTGCCCTCGTGGGCCCCGCGGTTCGGGTCCGCGCCTCGCTCCAGGAGGGCGCGGGCGATCCGGACGTCGCCGTGGCTCGTCGCGACGACGAGGGGCGTGAGCGTGCCCTCGTACACGTGGTTCGGGTCCGCGCCGTGCGCGAGGAGCAGCTCCACGACGTCCGCGTGGCGCTCGGTGACCGCGCCGGTGAGGGCGGTGAAACCCGTCTCCGGGGAGGTGAAGTTCACGTCCGCCCCGCGGGACAGGAGGAACTCGACGACGTCGTGGTGGCCGAGGTACGCGGCAAGGCCGAGCGGCGGGAAGCCGTCCGCGGAGCGCGCGTTCACGAGCGCCGGGTCCCTCCCGACGAGCTCCCGCACGCGGTCCAGGCGGCCCACGGCCGCGGCGTCGTGGACGTCGAGGTCCGCGCCGCCCGCGATCAGCGCCGCGGCGACGACCTTCTGGCCCGAGTACATCGCGACGAGGACCGGGGAGAGCCCGCGCTTCGTGCGAGCGTTCGCGAGGCCCGGGGTCGCCCGGATCAGGTCCCG
This sequence comes from Thermoplasmata archaeon, assembly GCA_036514455.1. Classification (GTDB taxonomy): domain Archaea; phylum Thermoplasmatota; class Thermoplasmata; order RBG-16-68-12; family RBG-16-68-12; genus EA-19. The sequence continues at coordinate 825 of DATBXC010000028.1, forward strand.
CACCCTCGCGACGTCGCCCCGCTTGATTGCCTCGAGGAACTCGGGAGGCGCCTCCACGTCGTGTCCCCGGGGCCCCAAGGGTCTGGCGGGGCTTGAGCCTTCCCCAGCGGGCCGTCGGCCGCGGTCGTGGGGCCGGGTGGGAGTTGGCCTTGAGTAAGGCCAACCGGGCCGCGGAGGCGGGCCTCCCTCGACGGCCTACCCGCGGTGCGGCGCGACAAGGTCCGAGTACGACGAGGCCATGAGGTCCTCGTCCGGGATCTGGAGGTACCGCCGGAGGGCCTCGAGCTCCCGCCTCCCCTCGTCCCGCTCGGACGGGTCCGCGAGGACCTTCTCGAACTCGATGAACTTCCCGAGGCCCGCGACCGTGTCGAGGTGGACCTGCACCCCGCGGTACCGGTGGATCTCCCGCGTCTTCCGGACCTCCGCCTGGACCGGGAACACGCGGGCGAGGACGTCCCGCACGGCCCCCGCGTCCGGGAGGGCCACGAGGACGACGCGGCTCTCCTTCACCCCGCCCTCGTCCGGCCGCTCGTAGTACACGAGCTGGCCCTCCGTCCGGCCCTCGACGGACCGGATTTTGAGTCGCCGCTCGCCGAGCGCGAAGTACGTGTCGACCTGGCGGAACGTGCCGACGAGTTCGGAGCCCGCCATCAGGGCGCGCGCCTTCCCGAGGTCCTCGTACCGCGCCTTGAGCTCGACGAGGTGCTTCGGTCCGGCGTCCACGCGGAGCCCGAAAGACGCACGCCAAGTAAGAAGATTGCCCATTGGGTTGCAGGGCAGCAGATTTGGGATTGAGGAAGTTCGCGTCACCCGGCGGCGTCTTGGCTCTCGATCACGAGCTTCTTGCGGCTCACGGGGTAGAGGTACACAACGTCATTTCGAGCGAGGTCTACATTTCGCAAGACATCGCGCGGAAGATAGATTCCCAGCTTCCCCCCGCCTAAGGAGCTGATGGTTGCGGTGTAGCCCCCCCGAGGTCGCGACTGGTCGAGGTACCGGCTGATGACTCTTGAGCTAGCAGCGTCGAACAATCTGTGACTGCAATTGCTGCAGACAAAGCCCGCCAGGTTGCCAATGACAGTCCTCTCCCCGTTCTCGACCCAATCGACGGTTAGGGACTCGCTCGGCACCAACGTGCCTCGGTCACAGACCGGACACTGGAGGTCCGTGGCGGATCTCAGGGGAGCTTTGGGCTTCCGCCTCTCCAAGCCCACTCTGATTTGATCTTCCCGTTCAGGGGGAATCTCGGGCACTCGCGCTTGTTTCTCAGCTCGTGGAGCTTGGCCCCGGGTCGTGGTCTTTCGCTTGGTCTTGGTTTGCATGGCGTATCACATCGTTTGCTGTGTCGTCTGTCGTCTGCTCGTAATGTTCACGATTCTCTCATCTCTCTCCCTTACGTGGTTTCCCGCGTGGTCGGAACGCGGTCGCTACGAATACGTAACGACCTTGCGTTGACTCCTGAACTTCAAACATCACCGTCACGATGACTCCTTCGGTCTTGTGGACATACCTCGCGACGTAGCGGTCTTCCAGGTCCTCGTGGTAGTCATAGACGCCGTCAAGCAGCGCTGTTTGTATCTCCCAGTCCGTAACGCGGTGTTCTCTCTCCTGTAGGTGTCCGTAGTCGATGAGTATGCGGTCTTCGCTGAGCAGTCGGCTCACTTCCTGTCGGAGTTCGCCTAGGTCCGGGAACGGTACCCGAATCTGACCACCCGTATTTCGTACGTACAAACTACGTATCTAGTACTAAAACATTCTGTTGTGCAGTCATCCGGGGCGACGGGATTCCTCCTCGCGTTCCTCAGAATCCTGCACGGATGACTGGGGAAATGCACTCCGAACCGGTCCGTCCATCTTACGGCCCTCGTTCGTGCCAGCGAGGCCGTACAGAACGTCCCGGTTCGCCTCGAGCTGCTCCACCGCCTTCCCGGCGAACTCCGCGGCGGTGAGGACGCGCACGTCGTGGGCCTCGCCCGCCTCGAGGACGGGCGCGAGCCGCTCCCGCCACTCCCGGTCCCGGAGCGCATGGTGATCCACGATCAGCGTCCGGATGCCCGTCGTCCGCAGGATCCGCGTGAGGTTCGCGATCGACCGCTTCGTCATCTCCTGCGGGTAGTTCTCGGGCATGTGGGTCATCGGCCCGTCCGCGTACAGGACCGTCGGGTCCGAGTCCAGGATGAACGAGAGCTGCTCCTTCAGGGGCGGGCCGAGGACGTCGGACGTGTGGAGGAACGTCTCCCCGCCCTGCGCGACCCGGACCATCACGACGTACCCGAGCTCGTCGTTGTACCCGTGCGGCACCGCGGGGGAGAACACGACCTCCGTGTCCCCGAAGTCCGCCGCGTTCCCGTCCGAGACCTGGACCTCTCGCGGGTACTTCTTCAGGGCCCGCACGAACGCGCCCGCCCGCTCCCGCTGGCTCCGGTTGATGTGCTGGGTGCCGTCCTTGAGGAACGCGAGCTTCCCCTAGATCGATGGGGCCCGCGGCTCGTGGTGGTCGTAGTGGTAGTGGGAGACCGTGAGGACCTGCGCCCGCTTCGCGGCGTCGCGGATCCCCCGCCACAGCTCCCCGCGGCGGGCCTCCTCCGTCTCGTGGGGCGGGAGGTCGTACCGGTGCGGCGCGAGGCGGACGCCCGGGTCGATCAGCACGGTGACGTCCGGCGTCTCGACGAGCGTGGCCATCGAGGGGGCGCCGAGGGAGTCCGCGGCGAGGGGCGTGATCTTCATCCGAGTTCGACCACGATCTTGTCGCGTCCTTCCGGACGCACGAGCGCGTCCTCCCCGCCCTTCAGGCGGAGGAACCGAGCCAGATCCGCAGGGATCCGCACGACGAGGGAGTTGCCAGACTTCGCGATGCTGACGTTCTTCGCCAGTCCCCACAGCCCCAGCTTCTTGGCGCGGGCCTCCGTTCTCTTGAAGTTCTCAAGATCGATGAAGTGCTCGCCGCACGCGTCACAGATCTCCGCGGGATAGGTCCCCAGGTTGAAGCCGAACATCTCCTCCTTGGCCATCCCGCGATGTAGCCGACCCTTGTGGCACACCGGGCAGAGGCCCCCCGTCTTACCACCTCGGCTGGACGGTGATGACGTAGATGTCCCGCCTGCGGATCGCGTAGACGACCTCGAAGTAGAGGTACGCGGCGACGATCTTCCCGTCCTGGGTCCGTTTCGTTCCTTTCCGGATTGCATCGCTCACCTCTCGCGCGGATATGCCGCGGAGTATCATCCGCCGCCGCGCGTGGCGGCTCAGGAGGACGCGCCGCGCCATTCATTACGAATAATACATGTATTACTTAACCCTGTGGGGCGGCGTCAGGGAGGACCGCTAGGCCCAACCTCGGTCGGGCCGACCCCGGCCTTCGGGAACGCCTTCTCGACGCCTTCCACGCCGAACGCATCCAAGAGGAACGCGTCGAAGAGGCGGCCCATGTTCTCCTCGGGCTTCCGCTCTTTGTCCTCAAGGCCCGCGAGGACCCGCCCCGCGGTCAGGTACATCCCGAACCGCTGGAGCGCGGCGTCCTTCGGGACCTTGTAGCCCCGCGGGGCCGTGATCGCGTCCGTCCCGCGCTCGGAGAAGTGGCGGGCCGCCGCGCCCACGGCGTACGCCTCCCAGGCCGCCACGGTCTTCGCGACCTCCGGCTGGAGGACCTGGTACTGGAGCGTGAAGCCCTTGTAGCCCGGGGCGTAGATGAACGTGCCGAGGGTCAGGACGCCGACCGCGGCGGCGGTCGCGCCCCGCGCCGCCGTGCTCTTCGACCGGAACCCCACCTGGTGGCCGCCCGGCTTCGGCTTCGCGGGGATCGAGACCCGCTGGACCGTCCACTTCCATGGGCCCAGCGCGAACGTGAGGTTGCGCTCCATGTCCGGGGTGACGGCCGTGTCCGCAGGGTGTATCGAGTGCTGCTGCTCTTTGTCCGTGAGGTTGAATGCGGCCATGTACACGTTCAGCCACCCGCCCGGCTTCACGACGACGGACTCGATAATCGGGGCGACGTAGAAGCCGTCCCACATCTGGAATAGGTGCGTCCTCCGGAACAACGGCGTGGTCGCCCACGCGACGTGCGCGGCGAACCAGAAGTCCAGCTTTCCTGCCGCGGGGTCCGACGCGGCCTCCCGCGCGAAGTCTAGGACGCACGCGAGGTTCGGGTTCAGCGCCGCGATCCCAGCGATCTCCTGCGCCTTCCGGTCCACGTTCACCGCGTTCAGGTGCGGGAAGCCGTACCCGAACTCGGGCCGTTGCATCGCCGGGGTCCACGCGGCCTCGCCCGTTCGGCGCACCTGGGAGCGCAGCCCGAGGCGGCCCCCGCACACGAGGCCGAGCACCTGCTCCGAGGCCAGCCTCGTGGGTGGCATGTCGACGTCGCTGACCTCCCACTCACCCGCCGCAGTCCCCTCCACGCTTCCAGGACCCTCCCCCTCGCTCGTCCGCTCCACGCTCCCCCACTCCCGGGGAGATGGATTGGGGCGCAGGGGCTTAATCGTTTTCTCTATGGCCTTGCGTCCCGGCTACCGGAGGACGCCGTCCGCCCAGACCTGCTGCCGCACCCTCCGGAACCCGAGGCCCTCCGTGAGGACGAGGGACCGCGTGTTGTCCTCCCGCACGTGGCACGCGGGGATCTTCCCGCGCCCCAAGATCTCCCGAATCAGCGCGGAGCCCATGGACTTCGCGTACCCCTTCGCTCGGTGCGCCTCCAACACGTGGAGGAAGCCCATCATCACGACCTTGTCCGTCTCGAAGTGGGTCATGTCCCACGCGACGAGCTCGCCGTCCACGTACACGCCGAACGACGGACCGCTCTCGATCCGACCGCGGACGTACCGCTCCGCGGGCCACTCCGGCTCCCAGATCTTCGCGATCATCGGCGCCCACTCCGGCGTCACGGGCCGCACCTCGTGGGCCTGCTGGTCCACGAAGTCCTTCGCGTCGAGGCGGAAGAGCCAGAACCGTGGCGCGTCCAGCGAGACCGCGCGGCGCTCGATGAGCGGGAGGAGGGACGCGTCCGTCAGGGAGAAGAACACGGGCCCGCTCGGGGCCTTCTCCAGGACGACCTCCGCCGCGCGAGGGTCCGTGGCGTGGAGCACGAAGCCCCGCGGGCTCTCGGGCCGGCTGCTCGGGGCGATCGCGAGGAGGGCCTTCGGCGGGAGGGCGTCGGCCCAGACCTCCGTGTAGTCCGTGTGGTTGTACAGGCGGTCCCAGACGACCGCGTTCACCACGGGGTCGGCGTCGGCGAACGGCCTCAGGGCCTCGCGGTCCTCGATGCGGAGGGGCTGCGTGGGCGGGCCAGCACGGCGGGGCGGAAAAGCCTTGGCCGCGGGCCTGGAGTCCGGGCGCCACCCGTGAGAACGAGAACCGGGCCGCAAGCCTCTTATTGCGGGTGCGGGGATTAGCTCGCCGTGCTCCCCTCGAGATGCCTGAGGTGCGGAGCCGCGACCCGGGATTCGCTGTGCGGGACCTGCGTGGAGTACCTCGCGGGGTACCGGCCGCTGTGGCTCGACCCGGACCTCCTCCCCGGGCCCTCGATCCTCGAGGTCTTGGAGCCGCGCGAGCAGGCGTGGCTCTCCGTGGATCCGGCCGCGGACCTGGAGTGGCGGGCGGCCCCGCCGCGGGACCCCGCGGACGCCGCGGTCGCCCTCGTGGACGCGCTCCGCCTCGGGGAGGGCCAGGCCCTCCTGAGCGAGGGGGATGTCGAGGTCCTCCACAGCTTCCTCAAGTCCACGCGGTCCCGCCCGCCCAAGGACCCCGCGGAGCGGGAGGCCCTCGCGGCCCTGTGCCGCCACATCGCGAGCATCCCCTCGATGCCGCCCCACCTCGCGGACGAGTACGCGACCCGCGCGCGGGTCCTGTCGAAGCCCGTCGAGGCCCCGCGGGCCGCCGTGGCGGTGGTCCCGGAGGTCGCGCCCGCCATCGAGGAGGAGCCGGAGCCGATGGCGCCCGAGGAGATTCCCGCCTCGGACGAGCCCACCCCGGAGGCCCCGCCCTCGGAGGAGGGCGAGCTCCCCGCCGCTCCCCCATCCGGCGAGATCCCGCCGCCGCCTCCCGAGCCACCCCCCGAACCCGGCCCCGAGCCCGAACCGGAGGAGATGCCCCTCGCCGCGGAGGAGCGTCGCGTGGCGGAGGAGGTGATCCGGGTGGCCCGCGAGGCGACCGCGAAAGCCCTCGAGGAGGAGTCCCGCGTCCAGACGATGAAGTCGGAGATCGAACGGGAGCGGGAGGAGATCCAGTCGTGGGTCCAGAAGCAGAGCAAGGGCCTCGAGGCCCGCGAGTCCGAGATCCTCGAGCGCGCGAAGTCCGTCGAGGAGAAGGAGGCGGAGCTGAGGGCGAAGGAGGGCGAGGTCGTCGCGAAGGTCTCCGAGCTCGAGGCGAAGGAGCGGGAGGTCCGCGAGAAGATCGAGTGGGTCGAGAAGGACGAGCGGCGGCGGGCCGTGATGGAGTTCCTCGACACCGTCCCCGGGATGATGATCAAGACCGCGAAGGCCGTCACGAACGCGTTCCCGGACATGGACTCGCTCCGCACGGCGGAGGTGAAGGCGCTCTCCCAGTGCAACGGGATGACGGAGGCGATGGCGAAGGAGATCCGCGTCCTCCTCGCGCCGGAGGCCTTGGACGCGCCGATGGACCTTCGGGAGCAGGCCCACCTCCTTCTCGAGGACGGGGACACGGAGGGCGCGCTGCGGGTCGTGGAGGAGGCCCTGAAGGACCGCCCGGACGACGAGACCGCGTGGTTCGACAAGGCCGAGCTCCTCGTGATGCTCGAGCGGCCCGCGGAGGCCCTGCACTGCTACACCCGCGTCCTCGACCTGAACCGCGGGAACCGCCATGCGTGGTACGAGAAGGCGAACCTCCTGTTCGGGGAGGGCCGGCTCGCGGAGGCGATGGACTGCCTCCGGGAGGCCCTCCGTCTGGACCCGTCGAGGGCCCCCGAGATCCTCCTGAAGGGGGAGCAGCTCCGGATCGACGGGAAGCTGAACGACGCGGCCTTCCTGTTCCAGACCGTCGTGGACTCGGAGCCGGAGAACGCGCGGGCCGTCCTCGGCCTCGCGGACTGCCTGATCGGCCTCGGGGACGCGGACGCCGCGGAGTCCCTCGTGACCCGGGCCCTGGGGAAGGACCCCGCGAACCCGGGCGCCCTGTACCGCAAGGGCACGCTCCTGGACCGGAAGGGCCGATGGGGCGCGGCCCTCCAGCTGTACAACCGCGCGATCGCCCTGAGGTGGGACTACGCGGACCCGTGGATCGGGAAGGGCGAGGTGTACCTCGCGCACGAACGGCCGAAGGACGCCCTGGAGTGCTTCGACCGCGCCCTCCTCGTCGACAACGAGCGGGTCAATGCGTGGCTCGGGAAGGCCCAGTGCCATTGGGCGCTCAAGGAGAAGGACACCGCCCAAGCGTGCCTGAGCCGCGCGATCCAGCTGAACCCGGACTCGGAGGCCGTGAAGGAGGTCGCCGACCTCTTCGAGCGCGTGAAGGAGGCGGTCACGGAGGCGCCTGAGGAGCTGCCCGCGGACTTCAAGGCGTTCATCGAGGCCGTGGAGCCGGAGAAGGAGGAGACGGAGACCCTGCTCCAGCTCGCGGAGATGGCGCTCGAGGGCGGGGACCCGGACATGGCAATCCTCCGGTACGACCAGGCCCTGGAGAAGGACCCGCGGTCCGCGGACGCGTGGACGGGGAAGGGGATCGCCCTCCAGCACCAGGAGAAATACTCGGAGGCCCTCGCATGCTACGACAAGGCCCTCGAGATCCACCCGGGCCACGACCTCGCGACGAAGTGGCGGGAGACGTGCGCGAAGCGGCTCGCGGAGGGCGGGGCGGGGGCGGGCGGGACGTGAGCGCGCCGGACCCCGCGCCGCGGGAGGATCGGTTCCTCCCGAGCGTCGACACCCTGGAGGCCACGATGAAGGCGGGGAAGCTGAGCCTCGCGGAGGGCCGCCTCGGGGACGCGCTCGGCCACTTCAACACCGCCCTGAAGCTCAAGCCCCGGTACGACGTCGCGTGGATCGCCCGCGGCCAGGTCCTGAAGCTCCAGGGGGACCTCGAGGAGGCCCTCAAGTCCTTCGCGGAGGCCCTCGTCCTCAAGGCGGACAACGAGGAGGCGTGGATCGCCCTCGCGTCCGTCCTTCACCGCTTGCGGCGGCACCGGGAGGAAGTCGAGGCGTACGACCAGGTGCTCCGCCTGAACCCGCGGAGCGTGGACGCGCTGATCAACAAGGGGGCGGCCCTCCACGCGCTCCGGAAGTTCGACGACGCGGAGGCGTGCTACGACCGGGTGCTGGACAACCGCCCGGAGTACGCGCCCGCGTGGAACAACAAGGGGGCCGCGCTGCTCCGACGCGGGCGGGTGGACGAGGCGCTCGCGTCGCTCCGCGAGGCGGTCCACTTCGACCCCGACTTCTTCGACGCCCACGTGAACAGCGTGTTCGCCTGGCAGCGGAAGGGGAAGCACGGCGAGGCGGTGATCGCCGCGGACCGCGCCCTCCGGCTCCAGGAGGCGCCGTGGCTCTGGTACCTGAAGGGGCTCGGCCACCTCGCGCTCCTCGAGTCGTCGGTGGCCGCACGGTGCTTCGAGCGGGCCTTGGAGATGGACCCGGACCTGAAGGAGGCGAAGCAGGCCCTGCGGAAGGCCCGGGACCTGCGGAGGCACGTGGACCTGTACCGCGGCGTGTACGAGTGCTTCGGGACGTTCGCGGAGGACGACCCGGGCTGCGCGGAGTGCGAGATTCAGTCCCGGTGCCGGGAGGTGACGCGATGACGCCCGTCGGGACCCCGAGCCCCGCGGAGGTCGAGCACGCGGACTGGCCCGCCCTCAAGGCCTTCGCCGCGGACCTCGGGCTGAACCCGAAGGGCCGGAGCGCGATCGTGCGGCAGCGGGTCCTCGACCGCCTCCGGGCCCAGGGCAAGCCGCCCGAGTGGCGGGCGGGCCGCGGGGAGCAGGCCGCCCTCCTCACCCGCCTCGGGTCCGCGGGTGCGGCGGTCAAGCTGTGGGAGTCCACGATCACCCTTGAGACGCCCGCCCCCTGGGTCGGGCTCGGGACCGCGTACCTCCGGTCCGGCGCGACGGAGGAGGCGATGAAGTCCTTCGACCGCGCGGTCCTGATGGGGGACCGGGCCGCGAGGTTCCACCGGGCCCACGCGCTCCTACAGGCGGGGGAGGGCGACCGCGCCCTCGCGGAGCTCGAGGAGGCGATCGCGGCGCAGCCCGAGGACGTGCGGGCCTGGGCCCTGCGCGCGTCGTTCGCGGACGCGACCCGCCGCCCGGACGAGCGGATGGCGTCCCACGCCCGCCTCGCGGAGCTCGGCCGCGGGCACCTCGGCCTCGCGCGGGCCCTGATGAAGGCGGGGCGGTTCGAGGAGGCGGAGAAGGCACTCGATGCCCACCTCGCCCGCCATGGCGGGGATTCGGTCGCGTGGAGCAACCTCGGCGCGTGCCGCGCGAGGCGGGGCCGGTGGCCGGAGGCCCTGGACGCGTTCCGGAAGGCGGCGGCGCTCAGCCCGCACGACGCGGGTGTCCTGAACAACCTCGCGGTCGCGCTCGCGGCGACGGGCAAGCTCGACGATGCGATCAAGCGGATCCAGCACGCCCGGCGGATCGCGGAGGACCCGCGGATCCTGTCGAACGAGGCGACGCTCCTCGAGAGGAGGCGCTCGCCCGCGGCCGCGCGGGAGATTGCCGCGAAGGTCCTCGCCGCGGAGCCGGCGCAGGCCGGGACGGGGCGCGGGAAACGAAGGGCCGCTCCGAAGCGAAGGACCGCGAGGGCCCCCGCCAAGCCCGCGAAGACGACCCCGCTCCGAGCGCCTCGGAGGAAGCCGGCCCGGGCCCGGTCCGCCAGGAGGACGCGTACGAAGAAGACCCCGGAGGTCCGGCGACCCCGGCGCACCTCCCCGCGGAAGCGCCCCTCCAGGAAGCGGCGGCGCTGAAGGGCCGGGAACGTTCAAGCCCCGCGGTCTGTTGCGAGCGCCGTGGTCTCCGTCCGCCCCCTCGGAGTGCACGGCGTGTACACGGACGGGAGGAACCTGTACACCCGGAACCTCGTGCCCGGCCAGTCCTGGTACGGGGAGCGGCTCGTGCGGGACGGCGGTGTCGAGTACCGCCTCTGGGACCCGTACCGGAGCAAGCTCGCGGCCCTCCTGACGAAGGGCTGGAAGGACCTGCGCCTCCGGTCGGACTCGAAGGTCCTGTACCTCGGGGCCGCGAGCGGGACGACCGTGAGCCACGTCTCGGACATCTGCCCCGAGGGCACGGTGTACGCGATCGAGGTGTCGCGGCGGGTGTTCGGGAAGCTCGTCGAGTTGGCGGAGACCCGCCCGAACGTCCTGCCGATCCTCGCGGACGCGTCGAAGCCCGATGCGTATCGGGGCCGGATCGAGGCCGCGGACTTCCTGTACCAGGACGTCGCCCAGCGCGACCAGGTCTCAATCTTCCGGGAGAACCTCCGGCTCCTCCAGCCCGGACGCGCAGGGGTTCTCATGCTCAAGGCCCGGAGCGTCGACGTTGCCGCGAAGCCGGAGGATGTGTACCGGCGGGCCGGCGGCGAGCTCCGTCGGGACGGGTTGCGGGTTGTCGCTGCCGTGCCCTTGGAACCGTTCCAGCGCGACCACGCCGCGCTCGTGCTCGAGCGATCGGACCGCTGACGGCGGCTACAGGCCGTGCACGGGCCGCGGCCAGGGCTCGCCGGGGGCGATGGGCTGCCGCAGGGGGCACTGGGGGTTCAGGCAGAACCACCCGCCCGCTACGAACCCGAGCGGGCCGCCGCACGTCCGGCAGTGGACCCGCTGGGAGATGTCCGTCGGCGTCCCCATCTCGATCGCGATTCTCGGGTCCGGCTGGAGCGGTGCGCCGACGGGGACGTCCCGGTACGACACCATGTGCTGCACCATGTCCGCAGGGATCCCGGGCGCGAGTCGGGGCCTCGGGCGGGGCGGCGGGACGGCCGTAGGGTCCACAGGCTTCGGCGGCGGCACGCGCGGCCCGCCGAAGGCCATCGCGATCGCCATGAGCCCGAAGATCAGCCCGAGGAGGGTCGGGACGAACATCTCGCTCGAGGGGTCGAAGATCGCGAACCCGCCACCCCCGACGTTGATCGTGCCGGTGTTGCCGGAGCCGCCGCATGGTTCCGAGGCCGAGATCGTGTACGTGCCCGCGGTGTCGTACGTGTGCGTGAACGTCTGCGCGAAGGAACCGCCGTAGGAGTGCGTGCTCGTCGTCCCGTCCCCCCACCGGACCGTGACGGGGTCGCACGCGTAGAGGTCCACCCAGACCCGGATCTCGAGGGTCGCGCCGACCGGGATCGACCCGCCGTTGCCGACCGGGACGAACCCGCCGCCGTTGTCGTATCCCTGGATCGAGACGTCCGCGCTCGCCCGCGCGGGCCCGGATGCGAGGAGGAGGGCGGCGAGGACCGCCACCAGGAGCGTGGCCGCTGCCGCGAAGGATTGGCGGGAAGCCGTGCGGCTCATCGGAACGCCCCCAGGGCGGGTGACGACGGCATCCCGGGCGTCTCAGGGATCCGGCCCGTGGCCTCGCTCACCGCGCACATGTCGGGCCGCGCAGCAGGTTGCCCGTTCCAGTCCAGGACGAGGGCGGGGAGCCAACCGGAGGGGCCTCTCCTCCCCTTGCCCGGGCTCCCGTCGACGTACACGATCCGGTTCATCCGGTCCTGAAGGAGCCGGGCCGCGAGGCCGTTCCGCATCCGGAATTCGATCCCGCCGAGCGCCACCGTGCGGACGGTCCCCGTGGTCTGCCGGACCTGGGGCACGCCCCACACCTCCCGCGCGACGCCGCGGGAGAGGGCCTTCACGATCGGGGTCCGAATCCCCTGGGTGACCGCACCGAACAGGAAGCCGAGGACGCTCGTCACCAGGACGATCACGGTGTAGTTGAGGGAGATGAACGCGCTGCCCGCCGCCGCCATCGCGATCATCGCGAGGGGCATGATCCCGACGAGGAACGCGAGGAACCGCGGGAGCCTCACCCGCTGGCTCTGGAGCGCCTTCCGGAGCAACGCGGACTCGGACTCCGAGAGGGGCCGGTCGAAGGCGGGCGTGTCCTCGACCTCGGGGACCGCGGGGGTGGCCGCGGGGGGTGGCGGCGGGACCGCCCACGCGCTCGGGACCGCGGTCGGCGGCGGGGGGAGAGGCCGGGCAGGCTGCGGGACGGCGGGCGCGGGGGGCGCGGGTGCCGCGAGATTCTTGAGAGGCGGGAGGGCCCTCCCGCACCTCTGGCAATACGCGAATTCGAGGCTGTTCCAGACGCCGCAGTACGGGCAGGGCCGCCGGTTCGCCGTGGGCTCGGTCGGAGGCGGGGGCGCGCTCTCGAGGGACGGACCGGTCACCGCTGCCATGGGGGATCCCGCGGTTTCGAGGCGGGAACCCGTTTAAGAACGTGGCTCCCCCAGTATCAGAATTGCACACGTCCCCTCCGGAGCAGGATGCGACAGCCCGAACCTGCCCGAGAGCGGCGGGTTCCCACGAAGCGTTCTTAAGGCACGGGCTCTTGGGCGCGGGCGATGGCCCGCTTTCCGGAGGCGGAGAAGCGCCTCCTCCTCAAGATGATCTGCATGAACTGCTACGCGCGGAACGCGATGCGCGCGACGCGGTGCCGGAAGTGCCGGAGCAAGGAGCTGCGCCCGAAGGCGAAGGAAGCGCGGAAGGAGTAGGCGACCCCGGGCAATACCGCGGTCCACGACGGTCGAGGGTGGCCACCCGGGAGACAGAGGAGCCCGGTTCACGAACCTCGTGAGAAGGCTTATGTAGTGCGATGTAACTATTGAAGTACGTGAACCTGGCCTTGGACTCGGATGCTCTGATCAAGCTCGCGAAGAGCTCGGCAAAGGAGATTGTCGGGTCGAACTACACGCTACTTCTGCCTCCGGAGGTCCGCAGAGAATGTGTCGAGCAGGGGAAAGCGGGAGGATTCCCCGACGCGGTCCGTGTCGAGGCGAACATCCGATCGGGGCGTCTTAGGGTCCGTCGACCGAAGCGCTCTGGACAGACGGAAGCCCTCGTCAAGGACCTCCGGCTCCTGGGCGGCGAAGCGGATGTCCTGCGCCTCTTCCGGTCCGGAGGGGCTGAACTTGTCGTGAGCGACGATCGAAGGTTCGTCCACCTCTTGGAGGCGTTGGGGGTGCCCTACGCCACTCCGTCGTCCTTGATTGCGGCGCTCGTGCGGACGAAGAAGCTTTCGGGCCGAGACGGTCTCGGATACCTGGACAGGCTCGCCGGCTCCATCAGCGAAGAGGAGTACGTGGAGGCGAGGCGGGCGATTGAGGAAGGATGACAT
>DATBXC010000029.1:0-18340 GCA_036514455.1 Thermoplasmata archaeon
GATGACCTGGAGCTCCTTCCCGATCTTCTCGTACGCCGCGAGCGCGTCGTCGAGGTCCTTCCGCTTCAGGCCCGCGGTGACGATGTTCCGGATGCGGGCCTTGTCCCGCGCGACCATCGGGAAGACGATCGGGACGGCGAACACGTTCTCCTCGAACAGCCGCTTGCTGAACTTCTGCGCGAGCGCGGAGTCGCCGAGCATCACGGGCGTGATTGGGGTCTCGCTCTGCCCGATGTCGAAGCCCAGGTTCACGAGGCGCTTCTTGAAGTACTTCGTGTTCGACCACAGCTTCTTCACGTGGCGGGGCTCCGTCTCGAGCACGTCGATCGCCGCGATGCACGACGCGGTCGTCGACGGCGTGGGCGTGCCGCTGAGGAGCCACGAGCGGGACTTGTTCAGCGCGTAGTTCCGGAGGTCGTTCGAGCCCGCCACGTAGCCGCCGACGACCCCGAGGGCCTTCGAGAACGTCCCGAGCTCGACGTGGACCTTCTCCTCGACGTGGAAGTGGGACGCGACGCCGCGGCCGCCATCCCCGAGCACGCCCTCACCGTGGGCGTCGTCGATGTACAGCATCGCACCGAAGTCCTCCGCGAGCTTCGCAATCTGGTCCACGGGGGCGACGTCCCCGTCCATGGAGAATACGCCGTCGCTGATGATCAGGAGCTTCTTGAACTTCGAATCCGCCTCCTTGAGCACCCGCTCGAGGTCGGCCATGTCCTTGTGCTTGTAGATGAACCGCTGGGCCTTCGTCAGCCGCACGCCGTCGATGATGCTCCCGTGGTTCAGCTCGTCCGTGAAGAGCGCGTCGCCCTCCCCCGCGAGCTGCGGGATCAGGCCTTGGTTCCCGGCGAACCCGCTCATGTAGTACAGCGCGGCCTCGCGGTTCTTGAAGCGGGCGATCCGCCTCTCGAGCTCCAGGTGGAGGTCCAGGTTCCCCGCGATCGGGCGGACGCTGCCGCTCCCCGCCCCGTGGGTCTTCACCGCCTCCTTCGCGGCCCGCTTCACCTTCGGGTGCGTCGAGAGGTTCAGGTAGTTGTTCGAGGCCAGCATGATCACGTCCTTCCCGTCCACGCGGCTCCTGGGGGCGCTCGGCCCTTGGAGGGTTCGCGGCCTCCAGTCCAGGCTCTGGGCCACGAGGTTCTCGTACTCCGTCCGCATCCAGCCAACCGGGTCTCGCGTCTGCATGTCCATCACTCCATGGGGAACGCGACCTTGCCGCAGTTCCCGCTCCGCATCACTTCCATCGCCTCGTTGTAGTCGTCGAGCGGGAACCTGTGGGTGAGGATCGGCTTCAGGTTCACGTTGCCGCTCTTCAGCAGCCCGCCCATCTGCATCCACGTCTTGTACATCAACCGGCCGTGGATCCCGTACATCGCCTGCCCCTTCGTGACGAACTCCGACACGTCGAGGCTCACGGGCTTCGCGTACAGGCCCAGGATGTGGATCCCGCCCGCGGGCCGCACGATCTTGATCGCCTGCTGCACCGCCTGCTCGCTCCCGGAGAACTCGAGGGCCTCGTCGACCCCCTCGCCCGCGGTCGCGTCCATGACCTCGTCGACAAGCGTGTCCGCGGACCGGAGGACGAGGTGGGCCCCCACCTTCTTCGCGAGGTCCATCCGGTACGTGTTCCGGTGGCCGATCGCGATCACCTTGCGGGCCGCCATCGCGCGGCACAGGGCCACCGCCATCAGCCCGATCGGGCCGAGGCCGAAGATTGCGATCGTCTTGCCCGGCGGGTTCGCGTTCATCGACGTGTACACCGCGTTCCCGAGCGGGTCCTGCATCGTCGCGAGCTCCGGCGGGAGGTCGTCGTCGTTCGCGATCACGTTCGACGCCGGGACCGTGAGGTACTCCGCGAACGACCCGCCGCGGTCGATCCCCAGGATCGACACGGTCTTGCACACGTGCGCGTTCCCCGTGCGGCACATGTAGCACCGCCCGCACGCGATGTGCCCCTCCGCGCTCACGTAGTCCCCCTTCCGGAGGCCCGTGACGTTCGCGCCGAGCTTCTCGACCTCGCCCGCGAATTCGTGCCCTTGAATCAGCGGCGGCTTGATCCGGTTCTGGGCCCAGGCGTCCCAGTCGTAGATGTGGACGTCCGTCCCGCAGATCGAGGCGACCTTGATCCGGATCTGGACCTCGTCCGGCCCGGGCTCGGGCCTCGGGACCTGCTTTACGACGGTGCTCTTTGGCGCGGGCTTCTCCTTTACTGCGGCCTTCATCCTGTCCGCCATGGCGGGCCTCCCCTACCGTACACTGCCGCGGATGGGCCGGGGGTATTTCAAGGTTGTATCAATGCTTCTGTGTACTGCGCGGCGGTGACGAGGCCTGGCCCCGGGAGTCACCGCTTCCGCGCGGTGACGATCACGCACTCCGCAGGGATCTCGACGCCGCCGTTCCCCCGCCACCGCGCGATGTTCTCCGAGGCCTTCCGCCGGACGGCCTCCTGCACGGCGGGCTCCTCCTCCCCGAGGGAGTGGCCGAGCGGGGTGCCGGCGAGGACCGTCTCCAGGTACGCCTCCGGGCTCTCCGCCCGCCACGGGCCCGTGACGCGGGTCTCGTCCGCCTCCGCGAAGCCTACCCCTCGGAGCAACGCCGCGAGCTCGCCGGGTCCGCCTAGCTCATAAGGCGTCGGGAGGTACCCCGTCTCATCCGGCTCCGCGTATTCGAGCATCGGGCCCACAAGCACGTCGAGGGCGGGCGCGCGGTCTCCCGTGCTCCACACCGTGAACCCCGCCCTCCCGCCCGGCCGAGTGACGCGGAGGATCTCCCGTGCGGCGGCCTCCGGGTCCGTGACGATCTGGAAGCCGAAGCACGCGACCGCGAGGTCGAACCGGTCCGCGGGCAGGTCGAGCTTCTCCGCGTCCATCGGGAGGAACTCGACGTTCCCCAGGCCCCGCATCGCGGCGGTGCGGCGGGCGATGTCGACCATGCTCGTGGACAGGTCGATTCCGGTGACCCGCCCCGACGGGCCGACCATCTGCGCGATCGTCATCGCGGGCTCGCCGGGGCCTGTGCACACGTCCAGGACCCGCTCGTCGGCGTCGGGTCGCACCCGCTCGAGGAGCGCGCGATGGAACTGCTGTAGGTTCCCCATCAGCGGGAGGTACCGCTCCGCGCACTCGTCCCACGTCTCGCGGGTGTAGTTCTTGTAGTACTCGTCCGTGTACGCCCAGTGCATCGCCGAACCCCCGGGGCGCACAGATTTCGGCGCGCTTAAACTATCGCCGGATTCCGCCCGCCTCACGGCTGGATCGGGTGGAGCCGGCTCGTGCGGTACCCGATGACGACGAAGACGTACTCCTTCTTCGCGAACTCCCGGTCCAGATTCGCGTCCCCGGTGTCCACCCGGAGGACGGGCGTCGCGTTCAGCTTCGAGGGAGTCGAGACGACGATCGAGTTCGGGACCCCGATCCGGCGGATCACGGCGGGGCTCACCTGGAGGTTGCCCCGCCCGAGGACGAAGCCTTGGGCCCCGATCGGCGAGACTACGAGCTTTGCCTTCGGGTGGCGGTCGAGGAGCTTCAGGATGCCCGCCTCGTCGAGGTCCTTGCCGACGAGCTTGCCGCCAAGGGCCGCGTCGACCCCGAGGACGCTCTTGTCGATCCCGAGCCGTTTCCCGATGTGCTCGAGGGTCGAGCCCGGGCCGAGGAGGAACAGCGTGTCCGGCTCCTGCTCGACGAGCTCCTTGACGTGGTCCGCGATCTCGTCCTTCATCGCCTCGTCCTGCAGCTCCGCGAAGAGCATCTTCCCGGTCTGCACGAGGGTCGGCTCGACGAGGGTCTTCGCGGTCCCGTACAGCCGCACGTTCCACTCGCCCCTCCGGTACGCCTCCTCGTCCACGTCGAGGACGTCCGCCTCGCCGACGCGGAGGAACCCCTGGAGCCACGCGTCGAGGATCGCGGCCACCGTGCCCGGGTGGATGCCGAAGACGCCGGAGTGCATCTTCACGCCCGCGGGGATCCCGACGATGGACAGGCGCTGGTCGACCGCGTCGATCACGTCCCGGCACGTCCCGTCCCCGCCGCAGAACACGATGAGCTCGACACCCTGCGTCTCGAAGGCCCGGCAAGCGGCCTTAGTGTCCTCCGCCGATGTTCGGGCGGGAGGCTCCGTGGCGACCTCGTAGGAAGATGGCGGGAACCCTGCGGCGTCGAGGAGGGCCGAGCCCATCGGACCCCGGCACGTGACCCAGTGGATCTCCGAGGCGGCCTTCAGGGGCTTCAGGGACGCGAGCATCTCCCCCGCCCGCCTCGGCGCGACCGGTTCCGCGCCGCGGGCGACCGCCTCCGCGGCGAGTCCATCCGTTCCCTTGAGCCCGACCCGCCCGCCCATGCCCGCGATGGGGTTCACGACGAAGCCCACGCGCTTCATTCCGCGATGCATAGGACGCGCGCGATTAAAGGTTCCCGCAGAGGATCGCGGAGTCCGGTGACACGACAGGTCTCCGCATCCATTGACAATCGGTAGCCCGACCGACAACGCCTTGCTGCCTGTTGACCGCACCGAAGGACCCCGCGGAAAGGCTAAACGGGGGACGCGAATCCTCGCAGTGATGCCGGGAGGTCTGGCCCGTATCCTAACGAGACGCAACCTCCTCCTTGGCCTTGCGGCGGCCTGGCTCGTCCTCTCCGTCGCCGTCGCTTCCGCGCCCTACGCGCCGACGGGAGACCTCTACGACGCGACGACGAACTACATCTGGACTCGGGAGTACGCCCGCGGCGTCTTCCACATCCCGTACGATGAATGGACATACCCGGCGACGCAGAGCTCGGTCGTACGGCACGAAGGGGAATACGTCGTGGTAAATGAGAAGGGGCCGGGACACGCGCTCCTGATCGTGCCGTTCTACCTCCTGGGGGCAGAGTCTCTCTTCGCGCCCCTCCTCGTCGGGCTTGCCGTGCTCTCCACGTACCTGCTCGGGAAACGCCTCTTCGGCTGGACGGCGGGGTTCGTCGCCGCGGCCGCGGTCCTGGTGAACCTCAACGTCATCGTGATGTGGCACCGATATTACTGGACCGACGCCGCGACGATGCACCTCCTCGTCGCCTCGGCGGCCCTCCTCGTGGAGGCGCTATGCCATGGGAACGGGGGGTCCCTGGACCCGCGCTCTACCGCCACGCCGTCGCGGCGCGACAGTGTCCTCGCCCTGGCCTTTTCCCTCCTCGGCGGGCTCGCCCTCGGCGGGGCGATCTCGACGCGGTATCCCGTCGCCCTCGTCGTCCTCGCGTTCGCCGCGTACCTCGCCGTCTTCGCCGCCATGCGCGCGTGGCCCGCGCTCCGTCGCCGCGGCCTCCGCGCGGCCCTGCGCTCCCTGCGTCCCCTCGCCCTCGTGGTCCCCTTCGGCCTGGGCCTCCTCCTCGTCCTCGTCCCCCTGATGGACTACAACACGCGCTACTTCGGCGGCCCCTTCGCCTCGGGCTACGACGCGGCCTCCCTCGTGGGATTCAATCCCGCCGCGGGGCTCGTGCCCCGCAACAGCACGGAGGACTGGTTCTCTTCTCCGACGGAAGGGATCGGGAACGCCCTTTGGAACATCGTCGTCCTCACCCCGGTCCTCGTCGTCCGGATGCCGTTCCTCCTGCTGGCGCCCCTCGCCCTCTGGCCGCTCCGGAAGAACCTCGCCTTGGCCCTCCTGGTGCCGTGGATCCTGATCGCCCTCTACACGTACCTTTCCATGGGCTGGATCCGCCAGTACGCGCGCCCGGACCTGGTGCCGTGGGAGCCGCGGTACTTCATGCCGGCCCTCCCGCCGATAGCGATCCTCGGAGGCTGGGTCGTCGACCGCCTCGCACGCGGGGAGCGCCTCTTCCGATCATTAGGCGTTTCCCGGACGGCGTGGAAGAGCCTTGCAGTCGCCGCGTTGCTCCTCCTCCCGGTCCTCGTCTTCGGGCTCGTGCCCGCCTCCGTCTACCTGGCGAACCCGACGGCGGGACCCAGGCCGCCGGGCCCCGGGCCGGAACCGATGCCCAGGCTCGTGACCACGGACCGGCTCGCCGCGAACCCCGGCGCATTCGACGGGACGTTCGTGCGCCTGGAGAACGCCTCCGTGATCCAGCTCACGCCGCTGGGCCACCGCGTGCGCAGCCCCGGCGACTCGGCATCGGTCGAGGTCCACGTCGTGGACTGGCCTGCGGGTCAGCAACCCACGCTTTCCCCCGGGACCATCGTGGATGTCCAGGGGCCGTTCCATTGGGGACCCCCCGGACCGGGCGGAGTCCGGCCGCTCTTCATGGGGGTGAGGTGGGGGACCGCGGACTACCTCCGGGTCCATTGAGACGCTCAGATCTCGTTCCCGATCTCCTTCGCCAGCAGTCCGTACTCCCGTTCCCCGACGGTCTTCGGGTCCAGGGCGGATTCCGGATCGCTCCGCCGCGGCCTTTCCGTACGACACCGTCGTGCCGAGGGGACTGACGTGTATACAGTCGGGCTAGCGATTGTCAACGGATTGTGCGTGTTATGCGATTGTCGATGACCCGCCACACTCATGGCGCCGAGGACTCATACGTGAGTTAGAAACGCGGCGGTGGTCACATGTCGGTAGGCCGAACTACGACGGCGGCGCGACGAGAGCTCCGTATCGCTCGGAGGCGGCCGTCCGGACCGCGAGCGAGGCCCTCAGGTGCGCCGAGTAAAGGAGGACCGCGATGGGCAGCGTGGCCGCTAAAACGGGAACGAGGAGCGCCGCGGTCATCAGCCCGCCCGCCACCCCCGCCTGAATCACGGTCAATTCGTGGCGGGTGACGGAGGCCACGTCGGCCGGCTCCGCGCGGACATGCGCGACGAGGCCCGCCATGGCGGCGAATCCGAACGCAAAGGCCTCGACCCGCCACAGGAGGCCGAGGAGCACGCTGAGGACGAGGGCCGCCCCCGCGAAGCCCGCGGTGTACGCCTTCCCGCGCCTCGCGCCGAGGAATACGATCGTCGTCCGCTTCATCGGTCGGGCCCGCCGGTCCGCATCCGCGTCGAGGTAGTGGTGCATCAGGAGCATCCCGACGCAGACGCACGCGTGGGCGACCGCGACCGCCACGGCGAGCGGTGTGATCCGGAGGGCCTGGACGTAGTACGCGCCGAGGCCTCCCGCCGTGACCCCGACGAACCCGCCGAGCCACTCGCCCGCGAACGGCCGGTAGGCGGTCGCGATGGGCGGGAGCGTGTACAGGAGGCCCGCGAAATACCCCATGCCCACGAGGGCGAGGACGAGCGGTCCGGTGCGGGCCGCCAGGTCGAGCGCGAGGACCCAGATCAGGATCGACGACCCTGCGAAGATCGCCCACAGATGCCGCTCCTCGAGGAGGCGGGCCGTGAGCACCCGGCTCCCCCCGGAGAGCACCCGCGGGCTCCCGTCCCGGTCCGTCCCGCTCCGCCAGTCGAAGATCTCGTTCACCGCGTGCGTCTCGTACCCCTGGATCAGCACGCCGATGAGGAGGGCCTCGAGGAGGTTCCGCGCGTCGAACCTCCCCGCCTCCGCGGTCGCGACCGCGGTCCCGAGGACGATCGCCGTGTACGCCCACAGCAGGACGGGGATCGCCCGGAGCTCGAGGAAGAGTCCGAGGAGCCGGTCCCGGGCGGGCATCCAGACGACTATTGCGATAGTAATATTAGAACGTTCTGCGATGGGTGTCCAAGACCCTTGAAAAGGGGGGACGAGGCTGCCGGCCGTGTTGAACCGGAGGCTGTGGCATCTCATCGCGGGGACCCGCGGCGGGATCAACCGAGCGAAGATCATCTGGCTCCTCCGAGAGAAGCCCGCGAACGCGAATGCGATCTCGGAGACCCTGGGCCTCGACTACAAGACGATCCGCCACCACCTCGACGTCCTCCGGGCGAACGACGTCGTCATGTCCACGGGCTTGAACAACGGCTACGCCACGGCGTACTCGCTCTCGCCCCGCCTCCAGACCCACTTCGAGGAGTTCCTCGAGATCTGGGCCCGTTTCCGGGGAGTTGGGCAAAAATAGAAGTGCGTCCCCTGCGACATCCGAGGGGACCCCCATGGCTCTCGGGACGTTCTGGGCCCTCAACGTCGCCCTCGCGGGCGTCAGCGCGGCGATCCTGGCGGCCCTCCTCTACGTCTACGGCCGCAACGCGCGGCACATCCGCTCGAAGTTCACCCTGGGCCTCGTCCTCTTCGCGGCCCTCCTCCTGATCCAGAACGTCGCGGGGATGTGGATCTACATGTCGATGAACGACGCCGGGATGAAGGCGGACGTCGCGGTCCCGATGCTCGTCCTCAACGTCACGGAAATGGGCGGGCTCGCGGCCCTCGCCATGGTGACCTGGGACTGAGGGCCGGCGTCCCGCCCTCGGTGTTCCGCATCCTGATTTTCGCGATTCGAAGGTTGACCCGATATCCATATAGCCGCGGGCCGCGTTCCAGCGCGTGAATCCGGCGGCGTCCGTGCCGCCCCTCCGGCACGGGCGACGGGCCGCCCTCCGACCTCCCCAGGATGGGACACCATGGCAACCCGGATCTCCCTTCTCGCAGGCCTCCTGTTCCTCTCCACGCTCGCACTCGCCGTGCCCGAGCCGCACACGATCACCCCGAGCCCGGAGTACTTCGTCCAGGACCTCGGGACGCTCCCCGGGGACACGGACAGCGTCGCGTGGGGCATCGACGCGTCGGGCTCCGTCGTCGGCGTCTCGACGGGGCTGGACGGCATGCACGCATTCCTGTACACGGACGCGGGCGGGATCATCCCGCTCCCGTGCCCCACGGGCCGACCGTACTGCATCGCCAGGGACCTCAACGGCGCGGGACAGGCCGTCGGGAGCGCGTGGTCCTCCCTGAGCGACCAGCCGGGCCACGCGGTCCGATGGACGGGCGGCGTGCCGGAGGACCTCGGCACCCTCGGCGGAGGCACGCAGAGCGAGGCGTGGGGGATCAACGCGACGGGCGCAGTGGTCGGCTCCTCGTACACCGCGTCGGGCTACGGCACCCGCGGGTTCCTGTTCACGGACTCCCAGGGCCTCGCGGACGTCACGGGCGGGGACAGGCCCGGGGCCCTGGTCGACGTCAACGACGCGGGCCAGATGGCGGGGTACCGCCTGGAGGCGGACGGGTACCATGCGTTCCGCTGGTCGGACGGCACCTGGCTGAGCTTCTCCGGCCTGCCCGGCTTCACGAACACCTTCGCGTTCGCGCTGAACGCGCGCGGCCAGGTCGCCGGCTCCTCCCGGAGCGCGGACGGCCGGGACGAGCGGCTCATCCGGTACACGGACGGCCTCGGGGTCCGGAACCTCGGCGGCGTGTACGCGCCGAACCACGGCTGGGGGATCAACCGCGCGGGCGACGTCGTCGGCGAGGGCCGGACGACGAGCGGGCCCGTGCGGGCGCTCCTGTACCGCGACGGCAGGGGCCTCAAGGACATGAACCGGCTGATCGCGTCGGACGCGGGGTGGTACCTCACCGCCGCGATGGACATCACCGACGCGGGACAGATCGCCGCGTCCGGGTCGAGCCTCGAGACGGGACGGACCCACGCGCTCCGCCTGATCCCGCACCGGATCGACGACGCCCCCCGCGGGCTCCGCATCGAGGCGGTCGGGCCGGACGCGGTCCGGCTCACGTGGAGCGCGGTCGCGGTCGCAGACCGGTACCGCGTGTACGAGTCCACGGACCGGTTCGCGCGGTTCCCGTGGCGGATTCTCTCGGAGACGGCCGCCACCGCGTACGACGCCGCGGGCCACCTCTCGGACGGGCTGGACCACTACTACATCGTCCGAGCCGTGCGGGGGAGCGAGGAGGGCGGGAACTCCACGATGGCCGCGAAGGCCGTGCTCCGTCTACCGTACTCGGCGGCCCGCACGAACATCGCCTGGTTCTCCCTCCCGTACGAGTCCGCGTACCGCCGCGCGAGCGACGTCGCGCTCGCGGTCGGCCCCGCCCGCGCGGACGTGGTCGGCAAGTGGGACCCGGCTCGCCAGACCTCGATTGTGTACTACCGCGCCGACGGCCCGTATCGCGGCGAGGACTTCGCGATCCTCCCCGGGGATGGCCTCTACCTGGGGCTCCGGGCGGACGTCGAGCGCGTCGTGATCGGGACGGACACGAACGACGCCCTCCGCTTCACCCTGAACCCCGACCCGGCCCTGAACGTGAACTGGGTCGGCCTCCCGTACGGCGGCGCGTACCGCCACGCGAGCGACCTCGCGGCGGAGCTCGGGCCTGCGCGGGTCGTCGAGATCGGCCGGTGGGACCCGGCGACGCAGTCCGCGGACCGGCTGCGGTGGGACGGCGGCGCATGGACCGGGACGGACTTCGCGATCCATCCGGGCGACGGGGTGTACGTCGTGGTCGCCTCGAGCTTCACCTGGCAGCCGGCCCTCGTGACCCCCGCGGTCCCGGACGCGGGCCCCCTGATCCGGTAGGCGGGCCACACGGACCGTCCGCCCTTCCCGGGACGCCCGCATCGTCGTCGCTAAATACCGCGGGCTCCTTCGCCGCCCGGGCGCCGCGGCGATGGTGAACTACCGACCTCTGGGCAAGACGGAGCTCGAGGTCTCCGAGATCGGCTTCGGGACGTGGACCCTCACGAGCGGGAGGTGGGGCGCGTTCTCGCCGGAGCTGGCCGTCGAACTGCTGCGGTACGCGTACGGGCAGGGGGTCAACTACTACGACACCTCCACGGTCCACGCGGGGGGCCTCGGGGAGCGGCTCCTCGCGACCGCCTTCAAGGACAAGCGCGAGCTCGTCGTGATCACGACGAAAGTCGGCTACGCCTCGGAGGGCGGGCCCCGGGACTTCACCCCGGAGCACCTCCGGAAGGCGGTGGACGCGAGCCTCGCCCGCCTCGAGTCCGCGTACATCGACGTGCTCCAGCTCCACCACCCGGACATGGCGGCGGTGTCGAACGAGGCGATGTGGCGGGCCCTCGAGGACCTGCGCGCGGAGGGGAAGATCCGCTACTACGGGCTCGTCTTCGGCCCGGGCCCGGCGGGCCTCGAGGAGGGGCGGGTCGCGATGCGGAAGCGGGACATCGGGTGCATCCAGGTCTACTACAACGTGCTCGAGGAGGAGCCGTCGCGGCAGTTCTTCCCCGTCGCCCTCGAGATCAACCAGGGGATGGTGGTCCGCGCGCCGCACGCGGGCGGCGTCCTGGAGGCGGACCCCGCGGAGGCCACGAAGTACCCGGAGGACGAGGACCTCCGCGTGAAGGCCACGGACTGGGCGGCGAAGGCGCTCGCGCGCGCCGCGAACCTCCGGTGGATCTGGGAAGGGAAGGGGATGACGATGCCCCAGGCCGCCCTCAAGTTCGTCCTCTCCGAGGAGACCGTGTGCTCCGTCCTGCCGAACCTGTACCGCGCGGACCAGGTCGACGCGTACGGCGCGGTGTCGGACTTCGAGAGCTACTCCCAGACCGAGCTCGGCGAGATCGCGGAGCAGTTCCGGAAGAGCTTCGGCGTGGCGTGACGGGATGCTCGCGGGCTTCGTGGACGGCCGCGGGCGCGCGTACGACATCGGGTTCCGGACCCTGCGGTCCTCCCTCGTGGACGCGGACGGGCTCCTCGTCCTCGGGGCGGACGAGGGGGTCCGCGCGCAGGCGGCGGCGACCGCGTCGATGGAGATCCTGGACCCGAAGCCCCTCCGCCTCCTCCTTCCGGTGACGGGCGAGATCACCGCCACGGGGATGCGGGTCGTCTTCCTCGCGGCGGCGGGCCTCCCGCGGAAGGAGCCGTTCACGTTCTACAACGTCGCCCTGGGCCTCCACCCGAGCGCGGTGGAGCACTTCTTCACGGTCCAGGGAGGGCGGGAGTTCGTGCAGTTCGGGAAGGCGGACGTCGAGTCGTCCGGCGCCTCCGGCAGGGCCCTGGAGGTCCTCGTGCGGGGCCCGAGGGCGGGCCGCCCGACGGAGACCGCACGGTACAGCCTTCGGGTCGAGCCCCGGGCCGCGGCGGAGGAGGCTCTGACCGCGCTCGAGTGAATGTCGTGTTCGGCGAGACAAAAACGTTATGAGCGGGCCCTCCTAGGGGACCGCGATGTCCTACGACCTCGGGGTCCTGAACCTCTCTCAGAAGAAGAAAAAGAAGAGCCGCACCTGGATGTACGCGGCGATCGCGATTATCGTGATCGTCGTCGTCGCCGTGGCGGTCTACATCATCCTCTGAGCGGAGGTCGTCCGCCCCGCCGTCCCCGGCCGGCCCACGCCCGCTGGGCAAAGCTCATGGCGGGCGCCCCGCTTTCCCTTCCCGGAGGGCGGCACGGGTCCCGTGGCGATTCTCGATTCTGCTCGAATGCGCGCCGGGGCGTGAGGCGATGGCGGGCCCCGACCGACTCTACCTGGAAGACGCGTACCTCCAGGCCTGCGATGCGACCGTCGTCGCGCTCCACGAGGGCTGCGTCGCGCTCGACCGGACGGTCCTGTACGGCCACCGCCACGACTACGGCCACCCGCAAGCCTCCGACAAGGGCCTCGTCCGTTCCGGCGGGCGCACGCTCCGGGTGAAGCGGGTGGACGACGAGGGCGACGCCCTCTACCACTACATCGAAGGCCGGCCGCTCCCGGCCCGGGGTGCGGCGGTCCGGTGCGAGGTGGACTTCCCTCGCCGGCTCGTCGTGATGCGCCTCCACACCGCCGCGCACGTCCTGCTCGCGGGCTCGGAGGAGCTCGGCCTGCGCGTGAAACCGATTGCCTCCCGCTCCCCGGAGATCGACGCGTTGTCCGTGTGCCTGTATTTCGAGCCCGGCGGGCTTTCGCGGGACCGGGCGGAGGACCTCGAGGAGGCCGCGAACCGGGCCCTGGAGCGGCCGCGGGAGGTCGTCGTCCGCTGGCGGTCCCGGGAGGAGGTCGAGGCCCAGCCCAGTGCGGACCGGCTTCGCCTCGCGCGGATCCCGTGGTGGCACGACCCCCTGCGGCTCATCGAGATTGCGGGACTGTGCGAGTACCCGTGCGACGGCACACTCGTCCGGAACACGCGGGAGGTCGGGCGGGTGGAGGTGCGGGAGGTGCGGCGGATGAAGATCGGGACGAAGCTCGTCGTCGGACTCAAGGGCCTCGCCGCGCCCTCGATGGCTCGTTCCGCGCGGTGAAAATCAAACCGGATACCACGTCCGAAACCCTTTCATCGCGCGCCCCGCAAGGGATTCCCGGTTCCGATGGTCCAGGCCGACCTCGACGAGACCGCGAAGGGCATCCTCATGGCGACCCTCGCGTCGCCGAAGACGGCGGGGGAGCTGAGCCGGATCTTCGGGCTCCCGGGCGCGGTCGTCGTGGACTACCTCGAGCTCCTGGAGCACCTCGGCCTCCTCAAGGTCGTCCTCTCGTATTTCGGGCGGGACGGGCGAATCATCCGGTACTACGAGGCGGACCTCCCAATCGATACCGGGGATCTCGACGGCCGGAAGGAAACGGCGAGCCCGTAGCGGTCCCGCCGGGACGGTGTCGCCCTCCGAGACCGAACTCTCAACCCTTAAATACAAGCACCCGTATTCTTCGGGTGCCAACTTTTGGCGCTTTTCGGGTGAGCTGCGCATGCCAGAGAGTCCTAAGGAAATCGAGACGGGCACGACGACCCTGGGGATCGTCGCGAAGGAAGGCGTCGTCCTCGCCGCGGACCGGCGGGCGACGGCGGGCACGATGATCGCCCACAAGCGGACGAAGAAGGTGTACAGGCTCGACACCAACCTCGGGCTCACGACCGCCGGGCTCGTCGGCGACCTGCAGCTCCTCGCGCGGTACATCACCGCGGAGGTGGAGCTGTACAAGCTGAAGCGGAACACCCCGATGCCCGTGGAGGCGTGCGCGACCCTGACCGCGAACATCCTCGCGGGCCGGCGGTACTTCCCGTACTGGGTCCAGCTCGTGATCGGCGGGGTCGACCGCAAGGGCGGGTCCGTGTACTCCCTGGACCTGGCGGGCGGGTCCCTGCCAGACAAGTACGTCTCGACGGGCTCCGGGAGCCCGTACGTCTACGGGATCCTCGAGGACCACTACCGGGACGACATCCAGATTGGCCCGGCGACGGACCTCGCGATCCGAGGGGTCTACACCGCGATGCGGAGGGACTCCGCGACGGGCGAGGGTATCGACGTCGCGGTGATCACAAAGGACGCGTACACGGAGCTCTCGGACGCGGAGATCGAGAAGCGAAAGGCGGCCATGAAGCTGAGCTAGGCGCGGGCAGCGCGCATACTATCACGCAAAGAGAAACGACCCGCGGCGCCCCCGAGGGGCCGCGGGCCCGAGTGATTCGGAAATGAGCATCGAAGACATTCTGAACGAGGCGAAAGCCGTCGTCAAGAAGGTGGTCCCCGACCACGTGGAGATCACTCAGATCGACTTCGAAGGCCCCGTGATCGTGATCTACACGAAGAACATGGAGGCCTTCGCGGAGAGCAACGACATCGTCCGCCAGCTCGCCCAGAGCCTGCGGAGGCGGATCGCGGTCCGGCCGGACCCGAGCCTCCTGTCGAAGCCGGAGGATGCGGAGGTCGTCATCCGGGAGGTCATCCCGAAGGAGGCCCAGATCACGAACATCTTCTTCGAGCAGGAGACGGGCGAGGTCACGATCGAGGCGCTCTCGCCGGGGCTCGTGATCGGGAAGCACGGCTCCCTGCTGAACGAGATCAAGCGGAAGATCGGCTGGGCGCCGAAGGTCGTCCGCACGCCGCCGATCCCGTCGAAGACGGTCGAGGACATCCGCGCGTACCTCCGGACGATCCAGGAGGACCGGCAGGCGTTCCTGAAGCAGATCGGCCGCCGCCTCGCGCGGGAGATCCCCGCGGGGGAGAACTGGGTCCGCCTCACGTCCCTCGGCGGGTACCGCCAGGTCGGCCGGTCCGCGACGCTCATCAGCACGCGGGAGTCGAAGATCCTGATCGACTGCGGGGTCCTGATCTCGGAGGACAACGGCTCTCCGTACCTGAACGCGCCCGAGATCACGCCCCTGAGCTCGATCGACGCGGTCGTGATCACGCACGCGCACCTGGACCACAGCGGGCTCGTGCCCGCCCTGTTCAAGTACGGTTACGACGGACCCGTGTACACGACGCCGCCGACGCGCGACATGATGTCCCTCCTCCAGCTCGACTTCATCAAGGTCGCGATGGGCGAGGCCCGGAAGTCCGCGTACGACTCGAGCAACATCCGAGCGTCCGTCGCGAAGACGATCCCCCTGAAGTACGGGGAGACGACCGACATCGCCCCGGACGTCCGCCTCACGTTCCAGAACGCGGGCCACATCCTCGGGTCCGCGACTGCGCACTTCCACATCGGGGACGGCCTGTACAACGTCGCGATGTCGGGGGACATCAAGTTCGAGAAGACGTGGCTCTTCAACCCCGCGGTGAACAAGTTCCCGCGGCTCGAGACGCTCGTCCTCGAGTCGACGTACGGCGGATACCACGACATCCAGCCGTCGCGGCACGAGGCCTCGAACCAGTTCAAGGACATCGTGGGCCGCGTCCTGCGGCGGGGCGGGAAGGTCCTCTGCCCCGTGTTCGCGGTGGGCCGGTCCCAGGAGGTCATGCTCGTCCTCGAGGAGGCGATGCGGACCGGACAGATCCCCCAGGCGCCCGTGTACCTGGATGGGATGATCTGGGAGGCGACGGCGATCCACACCGCGTACCCCGAGTACCTGAACTCCCAGCTGCGGACGCAGATCTTCCAGACCGGGGAGAACCCGTTCCTGGCGCCGATGTTCAAGCGGGTCGAGACCCAGGACATGCGGGTGAACATCATCGACGACGTGGAGCCGTGCGTCGTCCTCGCGACGAGCGGGATGATGTCGGGCGGGCCCGTCCTGGAGTACTTCAAGGGCTGGGCGGACAACCCACTGCACGCGTTGCTGTTCGTCGGGTTCCAGTCCGAGGGCTCCCTCGGCCGCAGGATCCAGCGGGAGGCCCGCGAGATCACGCTGAACGACCGCGGGAACCCGCTCACCCTCCCGATCAAGATGGACGTCGAGACGATCGACGGCTTCTCCGGCCATTCGGACCGGCTCCAGCTGATGAACTACGTGGGCACGATGGAGCCCCGCCCGGAGCGGGTGATCGTGAACCATGGCGAGGAGTTCAAGTGCGCAGACCTCGCGTCGAGCCTATACAAGAAGTTCGGGATCGAGACGCGGGCGCCGATGAACCTCGAGACGATCCGGCTGAAGTGAGCCACCTGACGGCAATCGTTTTCCCCGCCCCCGCGTTGGAGCGGGCGTGGCATCGCGACACTACCAGAAGGTCCAAGGCCGCCTCTCCCGCCCCGAGTTCGACGCGAAGGTTCGGGCGAAAATCACGGAATGGGGCGGGCTGTTGGACCAGGATGCCGCCTCCCTCCTCGTGCTCGAGGAGATGGGGGTGGACGTGGCGGAGTGGACGCCGGTCGGGAAGCTGGAGGAGAACGCGGAGGTCTCGATCCGCGGTGAGGTCGTCGCCGTCACGCCCGTGCGGGAGTTCACCCGGCAAGATGGCACGAAGGGCCGGGTCGCGAACGTCACGGTCAAGGACGCGAGCGGGACGTGCCGGGTCGTCCTCTGGGACGACGACGTCGGGCTCCTCGCAGAGGGTCGCCTCAAGGTCGGAGGAGTCCTCCGGTGCTTGGACTGCTTCGTCCGCAGGACGAACTTCGGGCTCGAGGTGGGCCGCGGGAAGTTCGGAGCGCTGCTCCCGGGGTGAGGTCTACATCCCCATGCCGGGGGGCATGCCCCCCATGCCGCCCATCCCGCCGTGCTCGTGGCCCTCGCCGCCGGGCGCTCCCCCGCCGGACATCTTCTTCGCCGCGATCACGTCGTCAATCCGGAGGATCATGTTCGCGACCTCGGAGGCGGACTCGATCGCCTGCCGCTTCACCCGCAGGGGCTCGATCACCTTCGCCTCGAGCATGTCGCCGGGCTCGCCCTTGCTGAGGTCCACGCCGATGTTCTTTCCCTTCTTTCCCTCGTGCTTCGTCCGCAGCGCGATCAGGAGGTCGATCGCGTCCAGCCCCGCGTTCTCCGCGAGGGTCCACGGGACCACCTCGAGGGCCTCCGCGAACGCCTCGATCGCGAGCTGCTCCCGCCCGCCGACGGAGGGCGCGAAGTCCTTGAGCCGGAGGGACAGCTCGATGTCCACCGCCCCGCCGCCCGGGAGGGCCAAGCCGTCCTCGATCACGGCCGCGACGACCCGGAGGGCGTCGTGCACGATTCGCTCGACCTCGTCGACGACGTGCTCCGTCCCGCCCCGGATCAGGATCGACACCGCCTTCGCCCGCTTGCACCCGGTGACGAAGGTCATCTCGTCCTCGCCGATCTTCCGCTCCTCGACGAGCTCCGCGTGGCCGAGGTCCTTCGGGGACAGGTCATTGAGGTCCACGACGATCTTCCCGCCCGTGGCCTTCGCGAGCTTCTTCATGTCGCTCTCCTTCGCCCGCCGGACCGCGTAGATGCCCTCCTTCGCGAGGTAGTGCTGGACGAGGTCGTCGATCCCCTTCTGGCCAATCACGACGTTCGCGCCCGCCTTCTTGATCACGTCCACGTAGCCCTTCAGGGTCGCCTCCTCCTGGGAGAGGAACGCCTGCATCTTGCCCGCGTCGTGGATCCGGATCTCCGAGGAGAACTCCGTCTTCTTGATCTCGAGGGCCCGGTTCAGGAGGGCGATCTTCGCCTCCCGCACGAACGCGGGCATCCGCGGGTGGACGCGCTCCTTGTCCAGGATGATTCCGTCCACGAGCTGGGTGTCCGTGAGCGCGCCGCCGTGCTTCTTCACGACGAGGACATTGTCCACGTCCGCGACGGTCCGTCCGCCGATTTCCTCCGCGATCGAGCGCACCGCCTTCACCGCGATCTCCGCGAGGAAGTTGCGGGAGTCCCCGACGCTGCGCCCGCTCATCGCGGTCGACGCGATCTGCCGCAGGAGTGCCGTGTCCCCCTTCTCGACCGGCAACGCTGACTCCGAGAGCAGGCTGACCGCCCGCTCCGCGGCGATCTTGTACCCGTTCACGATGATCGTCGGGTGCACGTTCTGCTCCACCAGGCTCTCCGCCTTCTTGAGCAGCTCCCCCGCCAGGATCACCGCGGTCGTCGTGCCGTCGCCGACCTCGTCGTCCTGGGTCTTCGCGACCTCCACGAGCATCTTCGCGGCGGGGTGCTCGACCTCGATCTCCTTGAGGATCGTGACCCCGTCGTTCGTGATCGTCACGTCGCCCATCGAATCGACGAGCATCTTGTCCATGCCCTTCGGCCCGAGGGTCGAGCGGACCGCGTCCGCGACGGCCCGGGCCGCCGCGATGTTGTTCGACTGGGCGCCCTTGCCCTTCGACCGCTCCGTCCCTTCCCGCAGGATGATGACCGGCTGGCCCTGCATCATGAGAATCCCGCGCGTCTAAGTGAGGGCTTCTATATAAGGGTTCCTAGTCTCCCATGGGTTCAA
>DATBXC010000030.1:0-9291 GCA_036514455.1 Thermoplasmata archaeon
GAGCGGATGCCGAGCAGGGCGGCGTAGATGTGGCCCCCCTCGGCAAACGTCCCAGAACCCGGCTTCAGTCCGTGTCCATCGAGGAGGTCGCCCGGGATCACAACCTCTCGGCGAGGGGCTCCGCCTCTCTCCATTGGGTCCTCATCTCTCTCACGCGGGCCGTGCGAAAGAGGGGTGGCTATTTTAGGGTTTGCGTCGCGGATGGAAACCGACGGACACGGTTGGGGGCTGGTTGGCGGGCCGCAGGAAGACGCAGTGGCGGAAGGGATGTGCGCAGCGCGTGTCATCACCCTGCCAGGGGAGAGGATGCAAGGTTCGGGGACGAGCGCCGAGAAGGCTGCAGGCTACATACCGCACGTGTACGTCCTCGATTTCTCCGGACAGAAGGAGTATGGGGTCTTCTTGACCGACTTGCGGGCCATCTTTGTCCTCACAAAGGCACGCCATGATGGCCTCGGATTGGTTCTGGGAGGTCCAATCGGCGCGCTCGTTGCAGGCGGGCTCGCGAAGGATCGGCCGTTCCCATACGCGAACTACAGCCCCGCATTGCTGTCCCTCAATCCCAGGAACATAATCGTGCCGCACAGCGCCATCGGACGGCTTCACACGAGGAAGACGTTGACCCGATGGGAGCTTTGCATTGAGTACGTGACGCCCGCCGGCGAATTGAAGAAGTTCTGGGCCGACGTGAAGCCAGACCAATTGTACGTGAAGCAGCAGCAGAGCCAAGGTGTGCGGTGGAAAGACATCTTCCTCAGATACGCCCGCGCCGCCCAAGAACTGTGCAAGAACGCCCTGCCACCCGCGATTGCGACCGGGGCCGAATGGGCGTTCTGATCCGCTCTAGATCCGCTGGTCCGCCTTCAGGACCTTCGCCTCGACGTTCCCCTTCGTCTTCGCGTTCAGCCGCTCCAGGAACTCCGTCTGCATCCCCGCGGGCATCTCCACGACGCCGATCCACGCGCCGGTCGGCTGCCACTCCTCCCGCAGGATCGTCCCGAACGCCTTGATGTCCCCGTAGCACTTCGCGCTGTCCTCCGCGGTCAGCTTCACCGCGATCCGGGCCTTCTCGAACCGAATCGGGATCAGGGGCCGCAGGGCGTCGAGCACCTCCTTCACCTGCTCCTCCAGCGGCTTGAACGGGTCCACGTGGACCTTCGCCTCCGCCATCGCGTTCTCGATTCGCTGGGGCGGGTGCGGCGTCCCGGTCTGCGGGTTGATCGCGTTCGCAGCGATGTACTGGACGATCTGCTTCCGCTTCGCCTCCTGCATGTCCCGCCGCTGCTCCGTCGTGAGCTGGATCTCGCCCTTCTTGATGATCTGGCGGGCGACCTCGACCGGCTCCGTCGTCCCGAAGAACTCGTGCATCTTCTCCTCGGACGCCTTCGAGCCCTTGTGCGCGTCCCGGAAGATCTCGTCGATCGCGAGGTTGTCGAGGATGTTGATGTCCTTGCCGTCCCGGATCCGCTGCACCGCGTCTGGCTTCACGACGACCTCGAACTTCTCCCCCGCCTTCTCGATGCGGGCGATCACGAACTCCTTGAAGATGTCGTCGCGGCGGTCCGAGCGGAGCTCCTTCGCCATGGTCCCGCCTAGGCGGCCTTCGGGACCCTCGAAAGGTAGCGCGCGACCTCTTCCTCGGAGAGGCGCCGGAACTTCTCGGTCTCCGACGCGAGGCCGGCCTCGACCGCCTTCGCCTCGAGCTTCTCCTCGGAGGCCTTCTGGAGGGCTTCGAGCCCGAGCATCAGGGCTTCCTCCTGGGACATCCCGTCCTTGTACTTCTCCTCGAACATCTCCATCACGGTGTTCCGGCCCGCGCCGATGGACCCTGCCTTGTACGACACGAGGGCCCCGCTCGGGTCCGTCTCGTACAGGTGCACGCCGAGGTCGTCCACGCCGCCGACGAGGAGCGCGGTCCCGAACGGCCGCACGCCGCCGTACTGCGTGTAGTTCTGCTTGTAGTCGCAGATCCGCTTCACGAGCAGGTCGACGCCGATCTTCTCGCTGTACGTGACCTTGTTGATCTGCGCGACGAGCCGCGCGTAATCCACGAGGACGCGGGCGTCCGCGACGAGCCCGGAGGTCGCGCACCCGACATGCTCGTCGATCTGGAAAATCTTCTCGATGCTCGACGACTCGACGAGCCGGGAGCTGATCTTCTTGTCCGCCATCAGGACGATGCCGTCCTTGAACTTCAGCCCCGCGACCGTGCTGCCGCGAGTCACCGCGACGCGTGCGTACTCGACTTGGAACAGGCGACCGTCGGGAGAGAATACAGTGATGGCGCGGTCGTACGCCATTTGGCCCGGTTGCATTGAAAAGCCTCCCCCGTGCCAAAGAGGGATTCCCTATTAAACCTTTAGAGCCAGGAACTCAGTTTTTGGAGAAGTACCGGAGCCGCGCCCGCCGGATCGTGCCGCTCGCGCCGATCGTCCGGATGGAACCCGCCGAATCCCGCAGCCGCAGCCCGTTCAGCATCGCGACGACCTCGTCCTTCTTCAGATGCCCGCACCGGACGAGTCCGCGGCGGCCCTCGAGGAACAGGAGCTGGGGGCGGTCCTCCTTCGGCCACGTCGATGTCGCGGCGTGGAGGGCCTGGCTGACGTCCCGCCCGAGCCGCGCGTCCGCGAGCTCGAACGCGATGTACCGGTCCCGCCACTTCGGACCCGCCATGGCGGGCGCCATGGTCCGGACTGCTAAAGGGTTTGCGAGTCCGCGGCGGGCAGGCGTCCCGTTTTCGGGCAACTGCGGACCTCGAATCCCGAGAGGGCGGGGGCCGAAGCCCCCGCTGGGGTGTTGGGAAGAAAGGAGAAAAAGAGGAGGATTTCAGCGTACCTCGTCGACGTCCGCGCCCGCCTTGTACACCGGGGCGGAGTCCTTCCCGAGGAAGGACTTGGACTTGATGCCCGTGATCACGATCAGGACCCGCACAATGCGGTCCAGGTCCTGTTCCACGGAGCAGCCCCAGATGATCCGGGCCATCGGGTTGATCTTCTGGCCCACGATTTCCGCGGCCTTCTCCGCCTCGCTCACGGTCAGGTCCGGCCCGCCGACGACCCGGACGAGCGCCCCGCGGGCGTGGGTCAGGTCGACCTCGCCCAGGAGCGGGGACTCGAGCGCCTCGTTGATCGCGTACTCCACGCGGTCCCGCTCTTCCTCGGACTCGCCGATCCCGATCATCGCGACCCCGCCGCCCTTCATGATCGTCATGAGGTCCGCGTAGTCCAGGTTCACGAGCCCGGGCTTCGTGATGATCTCCGTCATGCCCTTGATGGACTGCATGAGGATCTCGTCCGCCACCTTGAACGCGGCGTCGATCGGCAGCCGCGGCACGAGCTCGAGGAGCTTGTCGTTGTAAATGACGATCGTCGTGTCGCAGAACTTGCGGAGCTTCTCCAGCCCCGCCTCCGCGTTCTCCATGCGGATCTTGCCCTCGGAGCGGAACGGCATCGTCACGATGCCCATCACGAGCGCGCCCTCCTCCTTCGAGAGGTGCGCGACGTACTGGGCCGCGCCCGTGCCCGTGCCGCCGCCCATGCCCGCGGTGACGAACACGACATGGGAGCCGCGGAGGAACTCCCGGAGCTCCTCCTCGTTCTCGCGCGCCGCCTGCTCGCCCACCTCAGGGAGCGCGCCCGCGCCCAGGCCCTTCGTGAGCCTCTTGCCGATGAGGATCTTCTTCGGGGCGTGGACGGACAGCAGGTGCTTCGCGTCCGTGTTGATCGCGCACAGCTGCGCGCCGGAGATGCCCGCCTCGGAGCATCGGTTCACCGTGTTCGATCCGCCGCCGCCGCACCCGACGATCTTGATCGAGACGTTCAGAGACTCCACAATCTTCGCGATCTCTTCGTCCTCGACCGCCTTCGGCGGGGGCGCCTTCGCTTCCTTCGCGCGCTCGTCCTCGTGTCGGGCCAGTGCCATGCTAACAATCGATTTGACCATGTCCATCCCATCCCCGAGGGATTCTGACGGGGCCGCCATGGAGACTTGCCTATTTAAAACTAGTCATACGTCTGTCCGACACGCCTTGCGGGGCTGGCGGACAGCGGGAAAACGAGTGCGGGCCGCCTCCGGTCCTGCCCCCGCGCGGTCACGCGGCGGGCGCCTCGGTGCCATCGCCCGCGGGGCCGTTCCCCCCAGAGTGGACGACGATCCCGGACTCCTTGATCTCGAAGGGGTACACGAACTCGTCGTGGCTGGACCCCTTGTACTTCTCCACGGAGATGAACCGCTTGATCCCGGTCTCGTCCCGGAGCCTGTGGAGCCGGACCTCGCCCCGGGCCAGGAACGCCTCGGGCGGCACCTCGCCCTCCTCCGGCAGCTCGACCGTGAGGAGGGAGGTGACCTTGGACTCCGCGAGGAACCGCATGAAGCTCTGCGTCGTGAGCGTCTCCTCGAACTCCCGCATGCAGAAGTACCGGAGGGCGGTCATCGAGTCGATCACGACGCGGTCGTACCGCCGCTTGATGAAGAGGTTCTTCAGGAGCTGCTGGAGGCTGTGGACGGTGACCTCGTGGCTCTCGAAGTCCGGGGTCTTCCGGATCCGGTCGTCCACCTCCCGCATCCGCTCGGGCTCCGACTCCGTGCTGATCTCGATCACGGGCGTGGGCTCGAACCGCCGGATGTCGCTGTTCGCGTCGAGCACCTCGATGTCGTCCGAGTTCCAGCGGAACGAGCGCATGTTGATCTTGATCTCGTTCGGCGGCTCCTCCAGGGCCACGAAGAGGCAGCGCTCCCCGCCCTCCACGCCCTCCAGGAGGAACTGCATCGAGAGGACCGTCTTCCCGCTCCCGGGCGGGCCGGACACGATGTACGGCCGGTGCGGGACGAGCCCGCCGTGGAGCATCTTGTCCAGGCCCCGGACGCCGGTCCGGATCTTCCCGTCGATCACGGCTTCCCTCCCGTCGGCGGGGGCGGCGGGGGGAGCGGGGGAGGCGGCGGTAGGCCGTGGCCCTTCTTGTGCTCCTCCATCCGCTGGGCGTACAGGTTTTGCGCGTGGAGCGCGGCCTTCAGCGCCTTCTGGTAGTTCCGGCGGTGGAGGTGGAGCATCGCGCGGGACAGCACGTTCTCCACGTCCGCCACGTTCACGCGGAGCTTGTGGGCCTCCTCGAGTGAACGGTACACGCGGTCGATCACCGCGGAGACCTCCTCGACGACCCGCTGCTCGAGGAACTGCTCCCCGACCTGGGCCGTCCGCCTCCCCAGGAACGTCACGGACCCCTCCGGGTCCACGGTGACCCCGGCGTCCGAGATCTTCATCGGTCGGATGCGGTCGTCGAACGAGGAGCCTCGGAACTTCTCGACGGACGCCGCGCGCCGGATCACGTTCCCATCGAGCCACTTGTGGAGGCGAATCTCCCCGCGCGCAAGGAAGAACTCCGTCTCCAGGACCCCCGGGTGGAGCCGCTCCGAGACGACGATGCACGTCGACTCGAGCTCGCTCAGGAACCGGAGGAAGCTCTGGATCATAATCCGGGAGTCCTCCCCCTGCATGCTGAACATCTTGAGCGCGGTCAGCGAGTCGACGACGATGCGGGTGTACCGCTCCTTCGTCCGCTCGAGCCGCTGGAAGTACTCCTGCTTCAGCATCTTCTGGACGCCGTGCACGGAGACCTCGAGCGCGCGGATCTGGGAGGACTGCCGGATGTCGCCCACGTCTTCCATGTCCCGGACCTCCAGCGTCGTCCCGACGTCAATCACGGATCGCTGGCGCTTGTGGGCCTTGATGTCCGGGGTCGCGTCCAGGATCTTGAGCCGGTCCAGGTTCCACCCGAACGCGGCGACGTTCGCCTTCACCTCGTTCGGGGGCTCGTCCAGCACGACCATGAGGCAGGGCTCGCCCCGGGCGAGGCCCGTCGCGATGAAGTGCATCGCGAAGATCGTCTTGCCGGACCCCGTCGGGCCCGAGACAACGTAGGGCCGTCGGGGGATCAGGCCGCCATGGAGCATCGCGTCGACGCCCGCGACGCCTGTGGAGACACGGTCCATGAAATCCCGGCTGTGGGCCCGGTCGATGGCCACCCTGCCTTAAGGATTTGCCGCCGCCAAGGTCTGTGCGTGAACTGATAATCGGACCGGAAGGCGCCTCCTATGGAGAAAGGCCCCGATAGCGGGGGATGGAGTCTCCGGGGACGAGGCGGGTCCTCGCGCCCCTTTTGAACCATCGATCTCCGGGTTTCACACCGAGG
Source organism: Thermoplasmata archaeon (assembly GCA_036514455.1). Classification (GTDB taxonomy): domain Archaea; phylum Thermoplasmatota; class Thermoplasmata; order RBG-16-68-12; family RBG-16-68-12; genus EA-19. The sequence goes on from DATBXC010000030.1 coordinate 6,189, forward strand.
ACCTGGGTCCTGGGCTATGAGCCCGACGGGATCTCCTAGCTACCCCACCCCGCTGCGTTTCCTTCGGGGCCGGATGCGACGAACGGAGGGACACGGATAAACCTATCGAGAACAGGGCGACGCCTAAGGGTTCCAGCAGTCCTATGTAGCCCTGTGGCGCATGGAGCACCGAGGGACGCGATGGAAGAGCGGCCGGGCATGGAGGCGGACCGGCGCACGAAGCCCCCTCGGGGCGCGGGGCGGAGGAAGGGGTTCGCGATTCTCGCGGCGATCGTCACGGTTTCCGCCGTGGCCCTGGCGCTCACGTATGCGCTCGCCGTCCACATCCAGACCACGGAGTGCCCGAGCTATCACTACGGCGACCCCTACGTCTTCGGCATGACGGTCGTGCGGGATTCGGAGAACTGGACCGCGACCGTCACAAGTTCCCAGAGAGGATACCATCAGGACTCGACGTTCGTCCAGGTCCGGACTCCCACCGGGGGCATCCTGCTGGAACGGACGACGTGGTCCAACCTCACCGAGGATGGCTGGCCCCTGAACCACATCGTGTATGAGGACAGCCGCCCGCTCACCCCCTACATCTGCGAGGGGGATCGCCTTGTGATTGACGCGTCTGTGTTCGCGCGCGAGAGCAGGCTGGTGGTCTTCGCGGGGGAGAGCATGGTCGGCTGGGCGACCCTGTTCTAGATACCGCATCCCCACGACGCCGATCACCTTCATCCCGGGAGCCGGGCCGTCCGACCCCGGCTCAGATAAGCCTATTCGGGCACGTGCGCTTCCGCGTCCGGATGGCCCGCGCCGGCGCGACGTACGGGAAGTTCGCGAAGTATTACGACTTCGAGTACGAGGAGCTCGTCGACTACGACCGCGAAGTCCGATTCCTCGAGGCCGTGTTCCGCAAGTTCCTGCCGACGAAGCCCGCCGCGATCCTCGACCTGGGATGCGGCACGGGGAGCCACGCGATCCGCCTCGCGCGCCGCGGGTACCGCGTCACCGGACTCGACCTCTCCCGCGGGCAGATCGCGAACGCGCGGCGGAAGGCGAAGGACGCGGAAGTCACCGTCCGGTTCGTCCTCGCGGATATGAGCCGGTTCGAGCTCGACTCGACGTTCGACGTCGCCCTGAGCCTCTTCGGTGGGTTCGGGTACCTCCTGAAGACGCGGGACGTGGTCCGGTGCTTCCGCACGGTCCTCCGGCACCTCGCGCCCGGCGGGCTCTTCGCGTTCGAGTTCTTGCACAGCCCGGGCGCACGGCCCCCGCCGTATCAGTCGTGGCTCCACCGGGCCGGGTCCGACATCGAGATGGTCCGGATCTCGGAGGCCAGGTTCAATCGCCGGACCCGGCTCCTCCCCATCGAGTTCCGGTTCTTCGTCCTCAAAGGCAAGCGGGTCCTGGAGCGCTTCACCGAACGCCACACCCTCCGGACGTACACGGAGCCGGAGATGCAGCGCCTGCTCCGCCGGGGTGGCTTCGAGCTCGTGAAGGCTTATGAAGCGCGGGGCCTCGAGGGGCTCGGCTTCCGCCCGGTCCGGAAGAAGACGTTCCGCATCCTCGCGGTGTGCCGGCCCGCGAAGGCGTGATCAGAAGAACTTCCGGAAGCGCATCAGGTCCTCGATGTCGCCCTTCACCCGCAGCTTCCCCGTCGCGTACGCCTTGAAGGGCCCGATTTTCCCCGCCAGGAGGCCCGACAGCGTCTCCTTGTCCGAGATGATCACGAGGTCGGGTTTCTCCGCCCCGCCGTCGCGGACGCCGTCCACGTGCGCGTCCTTCAGCACGAAGTGGAACTGCGAGCCGTCCTTCAGGTCCAGCACGACCGTGCGGGTGAAGTCCTGGAGCTCCTCGCGCAGACGTGGGTCCGTCTCGACCTTCGCGTTGAACCGGGCCACGAGGGCCTCGAGCTGCTCCCTCACGACTTCCCGCCTCCGAACTCGTCCAGCTTCCGCGTGGCGGCCGCGGAGAGGAGCCGCCTCGCGGTGTCCCACGAGGCCCGCGTGTACGGGGGCAGCGTGCCCTTCTCCTCCAGCCACTTCACGAGGAAGTCGATCGTCTCCTGGTCGTGCGAGTACCCGCTCCCGATCTTCACGCCGAGCTCCGCCTCGATCTTCCGCATCTCCGCGTCCCGCACGACCTTCGCCAGGATCGACGCCGCGGACACGACCGGGAACAGGTCGTCCGCCCCGTGCTTCGAGACAATCTCGAGCTCGTACGAGAGCTGGCTCGCGATCGCCCGCCGGAAGTCGAACTCGTTCACGTCCGCTGAATCGACGTACGCGATCTCGGGCCTGAGCCGCTCGATCACGGTCGCGAAGAGCCTCGCCTCGAAGTCGTTCAGCGACATCTGCGCCCGCGTCGCGTCGATCTCCGCCGCCGGGATGACCAGAATCTCGAACCTCCCCACCTTCCGGATCTCCGGGGCGAGCGCCTCCCGCCGCTCCGGCGAGAGCTTCTTCGAGTCCCGCACGTTCAGCGCCCGCAGCGGGACGTCGGACTCGACCGCGAGGCCCGCCACGACCATCGGCCCCATCACGGGGCCGCGACCTGCTTCGTCCACCCCGCAGATCACGGGGCCACCCCGTACAGCTCGCGGGCGATCTCCTGCACCCGGTCGATCACGACGCCCTCGTCCACGGTCTTCACGGTCCCGCCGTCCACGACCACCTCGCCGTTCACGATCGTCGTGCGGACGTCACTCCCCCGGCACGCGTAGACGAGATGGCGGATGAGGTTATCGCGGCTAAAAGGCGTCGCGTGCGGCGTCCGGAGGTCCACGACCGCGAGGTCCGCGGCCTTCCCGACCTCGATCGAGCCGAGGCGGTCCTCCGCCCGCAGGGCGCGGGCCGCGTCGACCGTCGCGAGGTCGAGGGCCTTCTGCGCGGGCAGGACAGACGCGTCCCAGCGGGAGGACTTGTGGAGGAGCGCGGCGACCTTCATCTCCTGGAACAGGTCCATCCCGTTGTTGCTGATCGGGCTGTCCGTCCCGAGGGAGACGGTGACGCCCGCCTCGAACATCTCCGGGAGCGGCGCGACCCCGCCGGAGGCGAGCTTCATGTTCGACGTCGGGCAGTGCGACACCTTGACGCCGTGGCGGGCGAGGGCCCGG
>DATBXC010000031.1:0-2991 GCA_036514455.1 Thermoplasmata archaeon
CGGCGGGACCCCGGACCGGTTCATGACGTCCCCGATCGGGTCCGGGCTCCGCGGGACCGCGTTCCAGTCCGCGAACGCTCCGTCCACCGTGGGCTCCGGGGCCCGCGCGAGGTACGACAGGGTCGCGTCCGAGGACGCGACGCTCGCGACCCCCGTGGACGCGAGGCCCTCGAGGGCGAGGCCGAACGTCCCGTTCTCGGGGAGCGGCGCCGCGAAGTCCGCGGCGACGAGGAGCGTGACGTTCGACGCCACGGTCAGGGTGAGGGGAAACGACGTGCGGCCCTGGGAGAGCCCCGCGGTCCCGCGGACCGCATCCGCGGAGGTGAGGACCCCGTCGCGGTCCACGTCCTCGTACAGGGTGAGGGACGCGCCCGCGTCCGGGAGGGAGCCGCGCCGGGTCACGTTGACGGCCGTCACGGACACGGGCGGGCCCGCGGGGGAGAGGTCGAGGCGGAGGATCGCGACGCCCGCCGTCGAGGCGATCACGTCCGGGGCGATCGTCCACTCCCGCACGCTCAGGGCGGGCCGCGAGGCGACCACGACCGCGTCCGCGGCGTCCGTCCGCCCCTCGCCGTCCACGGCGACGAGGAGCACGCGGGCCGTCTCGGGGCGGTCCAGGTCGAGGGAGAACTCCGTCTCCGATCCCGCGGACGCGGCGGACACGCCGCCGATCCGCGCGAAGCCGAACCAGTCCGTGCGGTTCGCGGCCGGGTCGAACTGGAACAGGGGCGCGTCCCGCACCCCGTTGTCCCACCCGACGAGCTCCGCCATATAGTCCGCGCCCAGGGCCCCCGCGTCGTAGCCCGTATCCCGGCGCCCGTCCGCGTCGATCAGTGCGACGAGGATGTCCGCCGTGTTGCCCGCGCCGTTGAACGCGACCGCCCGGACCTGCGTGTACACGGAGAGGGTCGCGTCCTCCGCGAAGACCTTGTACGCGACGAGGTCGACGTCCGCGTCCGGCTGGTCCCCGGCCGGGTCCGCGTACCGCGGGCCGATCCCCGCCCAGTCCGCGAAGCGGCCGTCGATCACGAGGCCGGTGGGCGCGGGCGTCGTCGTGAAGAGGGACGCGAGGATCGGCGCGAGGACCATCAGGAGGACGACCGCGGCGATGCCGACCGTGGACCGGGCCCACTCCCGCCCCCTCCGGGGCAGCGGCCTGGCGCGCCCGCCGCGGCGGCCGTTCGTGAACCCGTTCCCGTTCACGAGCCCGTTCGTGCGGCCCTCCCCGCGGGCGAGCCCGCTCATCAGGCCGTTCACCCGGCCGAGGCCGTTCGTGAGGCCGTTCGTCGAGCCGGCCCCGTTGGTGATCCCGTTGACCCGGCCGTTCGTCCGCCCGCGGCCGTTCGTCAGGCCGTTCGTCCGGCCCCGGAGGCCGTTCGTCAGCCCGTTCACGCGGCCGTTCGTCCGGCCCTGGGCGGCGCCGCGGCCCGCGGCGGCCCGGGGCCGGGAGGGCCCGCGGGTCTGGAGCCCGGTGAGGGCGGCCCGCCCGAGCTCGCGCTCCGCGATCTCGAGGTCCGCGGCCCGCCGGAAGCAGGCCTCCGCGTCCGCGGTGCGGCCGAGCCTCGCGAGAAGCTCGCCCTTCGTCTGCCACGCGACCCGCAGGCCCGCGTCCATGTCGAGGAGCCGGTCATAGACCGCGAGGGCCCTCCGGGCTGCGGCGGCGTCCATGGCGGGGAGCGGCGCCTCCTCGGGCGCGGCCTCGACGACCTCCGGCGGGGCGGGCGCCTCCTCCGCCTCGGGGGCCTGGGGCTCCGGCGCGGGCCGCGTCGCCTCCACCTCGCCCGCCCACCGGGGCGGGAGCACGGACCAGTCCGCGGGCTCGAGCGCGCTCAGCACCTCGAGCTTGTATTCCTCCTCCTTCGCGGGGTCCAGGCGGGCCGCGTGGTCGAAGCAGTCGACGGCCTCCGCGGCGCGGCCGAGCTCGATCAGGATGCGCCCCTTCCGCACCCACGCCCGCCCCCGGCTCGGATCCGCCTCGAGGAGCCGGTCATACTCGAGGAGCTCGTCCTCGAGGGTGCGGGCCCGCGGCGGCTCGGGCGGGGCGGGCCGCTCCTCCACCGCGGCCTTCTGCCAGCGGGTGAGGAAGTCCTTGCTCACGCCCTTCGGGGCTCGCGCGAGGCCCAGGATCTTCTCCTCGCGGCCGACGGGCTTCCCGCAGATCATGCAGGACTCCGCGCCCTCCCCGAGGAACGCGCCGCAGTGCGGGCACAGGTACAGGTCCGTCTCCGGGACGGGCGTCACGTCGACGGCGGGGAGCTCGGCGCGCTTCTCCGCGGGGTACTCCGCCCCGCACATCGCGCACCGCGCCTCCCCTGGGCCGAGGAACGCGCCGCACCGCGTGCAGATCTTCGCCTCGCCGTTGCGGGCCTGGAGGAGGTCCTCGACCTCCGGCGCCTCCGAGGGCGTCTCCTCCTCGTCGAAGACGACGCCGCAGAACGGGCACGCGGAGGAGCCCTTCCCGACGAAGGAGCCGCACTCCGGGCAGAGGTAGAGGGAGGGCTCGTCCTTGTACCAGGCCGCGTCCGAGTTCGCCGCGGTCCGGATCAGCTCGAGGACGCGGGCCGCGAGCTCCACGGTGACTCCCGGGACCCTCGCGAGGTCTTCGGGCCCCGCGCCCCTCAGGAGCTCGGGGTCCGGGTACCGCTCCGCAATCCGCTTCGCGAGGTCCGGCGTGACCCCCGGGATCAGGCGGAGCCAGGAGAGGTACGACTCGTCCATTCCGAACGAACCGTGGGCCTGGGGGGTATTAAGGGGTTCTCGCGCCCGTGCGTGCGCCTTTCATCGGTCCGTTACCACGTCTGGGACGATTCCTTGTCACATCAGGAGCGCGGAATACGGCTCCACCCGGAGCTCAAGGAGGGCCCGCAACGAGCCGCGGCCGAACCGGCACTGGAACTCCGCGGGCGTCTGGCGGAGGACCGCCGGGGCCTCCCCCTCCGCCGCGAGCCGGCGGAGGACGGACTCGCAGAACTGGCGGGCGCGGGGCGCGTG
>DATBXC010000032.1:0-3242 GCA_036514455.1 Thermoplasmata archaeon
GCGTACCCGGCGGACGAGAAGCACGTGTTCTCCCGCGCCCGCGAGTTCATCCGGGCGGAGGGCTTCCTGCCCGCCCCGGAGAGCGCGTACTCCGTCGCGTGCGCGATCGACGAGGCCCTGAAGTGCAAGGAGACCGGCGAGGCGAAGACGATCGCGTTCAACATCAGCGGCCACGGCTTCATGGACATGGCGGGGTACTCGGAGGTCCTCGGGCTCTAGGGATTGCCAGGGCGACGCCCTGCGCTGTGTCGAGCCTTCGCGATTAGGCGGCCACCTCACCGCCGGTGAATCCGCACGGCAGCCACTATCAGGGCGGCGAACCCAAGGCATTCGACGGCAATTATGAGCAGGCTCGCTGTGACCACGTGTTCTGGCCAGAGAAGGCTAAGGCGGGCGAACACGAATCCGGATAACACGAGTGCCATCCCCAGACCGAGGAGCGCGTAAAGCCGTGAATCGCGCATGCCACTGCCGGCGGTGCAGTAGTATCGCCCGAGATGAAGGTTGCACACCCCCGGCCGGGGAGTCGCGAGCGCGAAAAGGGATAAGTCATGCCATGGTATCCTGGCCGAACCGATGGCAAAGGAGCATCACTGCCCGAAGTGCGGGCCGATGACGTGCAACGCCGCGACGAGCAAGACGCACGTGTGCCCGAAGTGCGGGACGCGGTGGCAAGAGGACCTCTCGAAAGCCCCCGAGGCGAAGCCCGCCTGACGCCCGCGCCAACGTTTTAATCCGGCCCAGCGAATCCACGCGGGCCCATGCCGAAACCGGACTCCTCCAAGTCGCCCCCGAGGGCGGGCCACCCGTACTACATGCACGACGCGATCATGGCCCAGCCCGCCGCGATCGAGGCGGTGCTCGCCGCGCCGAGCGAGGGGTTCGAGCGGGCCGCGGAGGCGATCACGGAGGCGGACCGCGTCTACCTCACGGGGATGGGCACGTCCCTCCACGCCGCGACCGTCGGGCGGTACCTCCTAGAGCACGCAATGGGCCACGAGGCGGACCTCCGCCTCGCGAGCGCGTTCGAGCTCGCGATCCGCGGCAAGTTCTCGAAGGGGGACGCGGTCATCGTCGTGAGCCACCGCGGGTGGAAGCGGTACGCCGCCCGCGTCGTCGAGCTCGCGAAGGCGGGCCAGGCCGCGACCGTGGCGGTCACGGGCAAGGGGAGCGGCGAGGCCGTGCGGGCCTCGTCCATCGTGCTCGAGACGTGCGACCAGGAGATGTCCGCCGCGCACACGGTCAGCTACACGACGGCCCTCACAGTCCTCGGGAGGATCGCGGTGGAGACCGCGCGGGCCGCGGGGCGGAGCGGACCTGCGGACGCCATGTGGCGGGACCTTGGCGCAGCCCCGAAGGGGATCGCGGCGCTGTTCCGGCGGGAGGGCCGGTTCGTCGCGCTCGCGGAGGACCTCGCGACCCTGGGGAGCGTCGTCCTGCTCGGCACCGGACCTGACGTCGTCACGGCCCGGGAAGGCGCGCTGAAGATCGTCGAGACCAGCTACGTCGCCGTCCACCCGTACGAGCTCGAGCAGCTCCTCCACGGCCCCTTCGCGGGGATCCGCGGCGAGGAGCTCGTCGTCCACGTCGCGAACGCGGGGACGCCCGCCAAGAGGACCGCGGAGGCCGTCGCCGCGATCGACGCGATCGGCTGCCGCCAGCTCGGGATCGTCCAGGACGGCTCGCCCGTGGACCCGGACCTGTTCCACTGGGCCTTCCGGACGCCGAAGACGATCGAGCCGCTCGCTCCGCTGGTGAACGTCGTCCCGGTCCAGCTGTTCGCGTACTACCTCGCGGTCCAGAAGGGCCACGACCCGGATCAGGCCCGCCGCGGGGATGCCGCGTTCCGGGAGGCGGAGTCCCGCTACTCCCTCTAGGGAGGCGGCATTTTTATCCGTCCGGTCGGATATTGGGGTCCGTGGCGGGCGGCGGGGACGGGCCGCGGATCACGAAGGAGATCCTCGTCACGCCGAGCGACCTCTCCGAGCTGATCGTGAGCCTCGGCGGGGTGAAGTTCTGGGTCGTCGCGATGGCCCCGCTGTTCATCGGGTGGGTCCTCGCCCAGCCCGTCGGTGGCCGGCACCTGTTCGTCGACGACATCCGCATCGCCCTCGCGTTCCTCGTGATCGGCCCGTTCCTGAGCACGTTCACGCTCCTCTTCAACACGTACTACGACATGGGCACGACGGACCGCGCGAACCCGCGGAAGAAGTACGTCCGGATGGTGGAGGAGGTCGTGGACCGGGAGACGCTCCTGTGGGCGTCCCTCGGGTTCGCCGCCCTCGGGCTCCTCCTCGCCGCGTACGTCTCGGGGAACTTCGTGGGCTACGCGGGCCAGGACGCCTCGGGCCCCGTCACACGGGTCGTGGGCCCGCACGGCTTCACCCTGCTCATGCTCCTCGTGGCGGCCCTCTCCGTGGCGTACTCCCACCCGCGCATCCGCTGGAAGGGCGTGGCGGGGATGGACCTCGTGACGAACATGGTCGGCTTCGGCGTGCTCTGCCCGCTCGGCGGGTGGGTGCTCCTCCGGCCGATCGAGCAGGCCCCGTGGTGGTACATCGGGACGATCGCATTGTTCCTCGGCGCGGTGTACGCGCCCACGACCGCCTCGGACTACGTGGCGGACAAGGCATACGGAATCCGGACCCTGGCGGTCCGCCTCGGCGTCCGGGGGACCCTGGCCGTGGGCTTCGGCCTCCAGCTCGCCGCGGTCCTCTCCCTCGCGCTCGGGTGGAGCCAGCGGTGGTTCCCGTTCGACACGGCCGCGTACGGCGCGATGGGCCCGCTGTGGCCCTTCGTCGCGCTCCAGGTCGTGTTCTACGGCCTATTCATCCGCCGCCCGAGCGTGGGGAACCTCTGGGCCCTCCTCCTGCTCCTCGCGATCGCCCAGGGCCTGGGCGTAATCCTCATGCTGTGGGGGTTCGTTGGAGGGCAGGCCTTCGGGCCGTAACGGGGGGAGGGGCGTGGCGGACACCGGTCTGGTCGTGCTGGGGGCCGTGCTGCTGATCATTGGGGTGCTGACGGCGTTGTTCTGCGTCGGCATCCCGATTGCGATTGTGGGGTTGGTGCTCCTCATCTACGGGCTCGTGAAGGAAGAGCCCCGTCCCATGTACATGTACCCCGGGTACGCGCCCGTGTACGTGCCCCAGGCGACCGCGCTGTGCCCCGTGTGCGGGAGCCCGCTCCAGTGGGTGCCCCAGTACTCCCGCTGGTACTGCCAGCGGTGCGGGGCGTACCGCTGA
>DATBXC010000033.1:0-9001 GCA_036514455.1 Thermoplasmata archaeon
ACGAGCTCGTCGTGGCCCGCGTGCGCGGAGAAGTCGAACTTCTGCCACTCGCAGCGGATCTTCACATCCACGCCGTCGATGTCGATCACGCCCTCCTCGATGAGCCGCCGCCCGTTCGAGCCCTCGACCTGGTACCCGGTCAGGAGGATCGCGGACTTCGGGTCGTCCCGCACCGCCTCGAGGTACCGAATCACGGGCCCGCCGTCGAGCATCCCGCTCGTCGTCACGATCACCTCTCCCTTGAGGGCCTCGCGGGAGCCCCGCCCCGACCGGACGACCTTCACCTTCCCCATCGCGTGGTTCAGCTTCTTGCCGGACCGGATGTACTCGGGGTAGTTCATGTAGATCGAGTTCACCGTCTTCCCCATCCCGTCGAGCCACACGTCGAACTTCGCCTTCGCGAGCGTGAGCAGGACTTCCTGGGTCCGGCCCACCGCGAAGGCGGGGACGATCGCGAGCCCGCCCCGGTTGTTCACCTGGCGGATCTTCTCGAGGAACTGGTACTCCGTCTTCAGCCGGTCCGGGTGGTTCCGGCCCGCGTACGTGGACTCGACCACGAGGGTGTCGCACGGGACGGGGCGGGCGCCCCGCACGAGGTCCGTCGTGAGCGTGTGCAGGTCCCCCGTGAACAGGGTCGTCTGGTTCCCGTTCACCTCGAACATCGTCGCCCCCGGGATGTGGCCGGCTGGGTGGAGGGTGACCTCCAGGGAGCCGACGTCGAGGCGGTCCCCGAAGTCCACGGTCCGCGAGTTCCGGCGGGTCGCGTCCACGTCCGACTCGTCGAAGGGAGACTCGAACCCCTCGATTCCCGCGATCTTGAGGCTGTCCATCTGCAGCAGGTCGGAGACCTCCGAGGTCGGTGGCGTCAGGATGACCTGCGTGTCGTGACGCCCGCACAGCCAAGGGACCATCCCGGAGTGGTCGAGGTGGGCGTGGCTCACGAACACCTTGTCCACGGGCGGCGCCTTCATGGGGTACTGGGGCGGGTCCTTCGGGAGCATCCCGTAGTCGAAGAGGATCGTTTCCGCCCCCTCGTGCAGGAGCATCCCGAGTCGCCCGACCTCCGTGGCCCCGCCGAGGAACTGGATCTCCATCGTCCGCGCCGTGCGCGAGGAGCCGCTCCCAATTAAGGCTTGCGCGGGCCGCCGCCCAGGAAGATCCGCTGGCACCGGATCGCGCGCCCCATCCGCCGGGCCCCCAGGAGGAGCATCGCGGCCTCGAGGAGCCGGTCGCTGCCGAAGAAGCGGTCCGCGAGCGCCTTGACCCGCCGCCCCCGCTCGAGCGGGGCGCCGACCGCGGCCCGCCACCGGGCCTCGTACGCGTCCAGGGGCGTCCCTTGGAGCACGTGGTCCGCCGCGGCCTCCCCGGCGATCCGCCCGCAGATCATCGAGACGTTGATTCCGCCGCCGTTCGTCGCCATCACGTGGCCCGCCGAGTCGCCCACGAGGAGGGCGTTCCCCTTCACCGTCCGCTCGACGGGCCCCTCGACGGGCACGTAGCCGCCCGTGCCGTGGGTCCGCGGGAGCCCCTTCCGGTCGAGGAACTTCTGGAACAGGCTGTCGAGCTTCCCGCGGAAGTGCTGCCAGGTCCCGAGGCCGATGTTCGCGCAGGACCCCTTGGGGATGACCCACGCGTACCCGCCCGGCGCGAGGTTCCCGAAGTACAGGTCCGTGACAGAGTCGAAGTCGCCGTCGAGGGTGGCGCTCATCGCGGGGCCCGCCACCGGCCACGGGAGCCCCACGCTCCGCGCGACCGTGGACTTCGGGCCGTCCGCGCCGACCACGACCGTCCCCTCGACCGTGCCATGGCTCGTGACGACCTGGGACCCGCGGACCTTGTGGACGCTCGTCTCCGTCCGCAGCTCGGCGCCCTCCTCGACGGCCTGGTCCGCGATCCCCTGGTCCATCCGGTCCCGGCGGACCGTGTATCCCTTGAACGGGACGTCCCAGTGCCTCCCGCTCGGGCTCCACAGCCGGAGAACGTCCGTGTCGATCTGGCGGACCCGGTGGGGCGCCACCATCAGGTCCTCGAGGCCGTCCACGGTCGGGAAGATCCTCCGCACCTCCTCGTCCGTGGCGACGTATTCCCCGCACTGCACGGGGACGCCGATTTCCCGCCGCCGGTCCAGGAGGAGCACCTTGAGCCCCCGCCTCGCGGCGTACCGCGCCGCCGTGGACCCGGCCGGGCCCGCCCCGACGACGACCAGATCGTACGCGGTGACCGCCTCCTCACGCGTGCCGGGACAGGACGAACTCGACGAGGTCTCGCAGGTGCCGGCGGGCCTCCGTGTCCGGAAGGCCGCCGAGCGCCTCGAGGGCCCGGTCCCCGAAGCCGCGGGCCTCCGCCCTCGCCTTCTCCACGGCGCCGGACTCCTGGATCATCCGGAGGGCGGTCTGGACCTCGCCCCAGTCCTTCGTCCGCTTGCGGATGATCCGGATGAGCTCGGAGCGGTCGGACACGGCCCCGTCGTTCAGGGCGTGGATCGCGAGGAGCGTCACGTTGCCCTCCTTGATGTCCATCCCCGGCCGCTTCCCGAGCGTGACGCCGTCACCCACGACGTCGAGGATGTCGTCCACGATCTGGAACGCGATCCCGAGGTTCAGGCCGTACTCGCCCGCCGCGTTGATCTCGGAGAGCCTCCCGCCGCCCAGGAGGGCGCCGACGCGGGCCCCCGTCTCGATGGGCATCGCGGTCTTCCGGGTGATGATGTTCACGTACTCCCCGCGGTCCAGCTGCACGTCGCCGACGTGCCGCTTCTGCCGGATCTCGCCCTCCGCGAGGGCCGTGCACACGCGGGCCGTCATGTCGACGATCTCGTCCTCGAACTTGCCGCCGATCTGGAAGGCCTTCGTGAACAGGAAGTCTCCGGTCACGAGGGCCTCTTGGAGCCCGTACTTGAGGTATGCCGCGGGGCGTCCGCGGCGTTCCGTCCCCCGGTCGTTGATGTCGTCGTGAATCAGGGTCGCGCTGTGGATCAGCTCGAGCGCGGCGGCGATGTCGACCGCCTTCTCGACCTCCTTCCCGCCCACCGCCTTGAACGCGAGGAGGGTGACCGTGGGCCGGATCCGCTTGCCGCCGGAGGCGATGACGTACTGGGAGATCTCGGTCAGGAGGGGCTCCTCGGACTCGATGGACTCGCGGATCGTCCGCTCCACGAGATCGAGCTCCCGGGAGACACCGAAGTCCCAGGCGGTGGTCATCCGGAGAACCCTTCCCGTTTTCATTGAGGATGGGAGGCTATATAACTGTTGGGTTCGGGAGGGTCCCGAGGCCCGTCCGGGGCGGGCGCGTTCAGGTCGCGCGGCTCGTCGCGGACTCCGCGACCGGCACGTCCACGTGGCCGTTGTTCTGCACCGCGTCGCGGATGGCGGGGGAGATCGCGCGCAGGTACGAATGGATCATCGTGTCGCGGTTGCCGATCCAGTCCGCGAGCATGACGACGGGGATCATGATCGTGATGAACGGGTGGAACATGTTCAGGTCCTCCTGGCCCTTCATCGCGTTCGCGATCGCGCGGCGAGAGAACTCCGCGGTGCGGGCGAAGTGCTCCTCGTAGTCCCGGACCGTGAGGTTCGGGTTGTAGCCGTGGAGGCTCGAAAGGCTTAACACGTCCTGCTCCCGCATCCCGATCAGGGCGAGGTTCGCGATCCCGGCGCGGAGGTCCTTGTGAAGCCCCACGTAGTGGTTCAGGTGGGCGATGATCAGGTCGTAGTAGTACCAGCCCTTCAGGGTCGCGTTCATCTCCGACTTCGAGATGGGCTCCGTCAGGAAGCACATGTCGATCAGGTTGTAGTACGTCGCGCCCGACACGTAGCTCGCGAGCCGCTCGTGCCACTTCACGTCGGGGTCGGGCGCCCAGAACCCGGAGGAGATCCGCTTCAACTTCCCGAGGTCGAACGAGGGATGCTTCTGGAACATCGTCAGGGCCTGCCCCAGGATGACCCGATCGTCGACCCGCTCCATCTCGTAGAACAGGTCCGGCCCGTTCGGCGACTCCTGGTGGAGCCGGTTGAACGCGGCCGTGATGTTCGTGACGAGGTCGAACATGCTCAGCTGCTCCTGCTTCAATATCAACGCGAGTTCCTTCCGGAACGTGTTGATGTCGAAGTCGGGGTCGATCATCGAGGCGAAGCAGTGGTGGTACAGGTCCTTGGCCTCGATGAACGTGTACTTGCCCTGGTCCACGAGATCATCTAGGATGCCCGCCTGGCACTTGTGGAGGATCTTCGCGATGAGGGCCCGCCGCAGGTTCTCCGGGTTCATCCGGGGGCGGTACTTCTCCGAGATCATCGTCGCGCCCGCCGCGAACCGCAGCGTCTGCCCGTAGTTCCACGTCTCGTCCCCGTCCTCCCAGACTGCGTCTTGGGCGATGTTGGGCGGGCGCAGGTTCACCGACGGGCCCCGGATTGACTCCCGCATCTGCCGCAGGTCCTCCTCGACTTGCGTGATGTGGCCTTTCATCAGGTCCTTCGGGAACCCGAAGTCGTGGTAGTCGAACAGCCCCTCCGCGTACCCGCCCAGCCGGAGGACGAACCGGATGAGGAGGTCAATGTCATCTGCGCCGATGTCAATCGCGACCAACGGTCGAACCCCGCTCCGCTGGACGAGGTTCGTCGGGCGCGGATAAAGGGGTTCTTTGCTGATTATCTGGACCTATTCCCACGGAAGCAACCGCACTAGGGCAGTTCCATATCGGGGAATGTCTATCACGAGCGATAATCAAGCCGACACGGTATTAACCCGTCCCGCGGGTCCAAACCCTGCGTCCTCCATGGAACCGCCCGTCGTTGAGCTCCTCAGCGCGGCCACTGCCCTCTTCCTGTCGATCCTTATCCTGTCGGCGGTCAGCCGGCAGGCGACCCGGAAGTCCTTCCAGAAACGGGCGTTCTTCTTCTCCGTCCTCCTGCTCATCAGCGCGATTGTTTCGAACGTCCTCTTGACGATCTACCTGAAGCAGCCTGCCGCCACGAACCCGGTCGCCGCGTTGGACGCGTTGATTGTCAGCAAGAAGGTCCAGGGGACGTTCGACCTGCTCTTCGCGATCACGATCGGGGGGTTCGTCCTGGCCACCGCGAAGCCGGAGATCGACTCCCGGAAGGCGTTCATCGCCCACCTCCGGGAGCAGTTCCCGAACCTCTTCGTGTTCTATGTGTTCGTCCAGGTGCTGGCCATCGCGGCGCTGTGGATCTCCCAACCCGTCGCGACGATCCCGGCGGGTGGGTCGCCAAAGATCGAGCTGCCCGCGATGTTCCTGTTCACGGGCGGGCTCGCCTTCCTCACGGTCCTCGTGTACGTGCCGTTCATGCTCCTCTCGTACATCCGCAAGGTGCACGCGCGGCCCTCCGTCGCCCGGGACGTGTACCTCGTGATCATGGGGGTCTGCGGCTACACGGTAGCGGAGTTCGCGGTCGAGGTGATCCTCCCGTACTACGCGATCGACTTCCGCGCGTACGGGTTCATCGTCGAGATGACCCTCGTCGGTCTCGTCGCGTTCGCGGTGCGCGAGCGGGGCTTCCTCGAGGACCTGCTGACGCCCCAGGCAGAGGCCCGTCTCGCGACGGCGCCCGCGTACGACCTCCCGCGGGGCCTCACATACGTGGTCCTGGAGGAGAACCCGGACCACTCCTTCGAGATTTTCCGGGACCTCGTCACCCACGGCGCTCAAGGGCTGTGCATCACCCGCAAGCCCCCGAAGATGGTGATGCAGGAGTACGGTCTGGAGAAGACGCCGATCCTCTGGCTGAGCCGGGTCGCGACCCAGAAGAATTGCGTCCGGCCTTCGCCGCCGGAGAACGTCGCGATGGCGGTGGAGCACTTCATCAGCGTCGGCGAGAGCTCCGTCGTGCTGCTCGACGGCTTCGAGTACCTCATCGCCCACAACGACTTCCCGAGCGTCCTCGCCCTCCTCCACGACCTGAACGAGAACGTGTCCCTGCGGGACTCGATCCTCCTCGTCCCGATCGACCCGAGGGCCCTGAGCGACAGGGAGTACGCCCTCGTGAAGCGCGAGGTCCAGATCATCGAGGCCCCGAATGCCCCGAAGCCGTCCGCACGGTTCGAGGTCGAGGTCTCGAAGGCCGTGAAGCGGGCGCGCGCGCAGTAAGCGTCAGGTCCAAACGTTCTTCTCCGCGGAACGGCTGGTCTTCGCCCACTATGGATGAACTCGAGGAGATCCGGGCCCGGAAGCTCGCGGAGCTCCAGGCGTACGCGCAGGAGCGGACCGTGCAGCGCGCGGCGAAGCCCGTGCACCTGACGGACGCCACGTTCGACGCCGAGGTCAATAAGGCGGGCGTCACGCTCGTGGACTTCTGGGCCGCCTGGTGCGGGCCGTGCCTCCGGATCGCCCCGATGTTCGAGCAGCTCGCGGTCGACCACGCGGGCAAGGTGCGAATCGCGAAGCTGAACGTGGACGAGAACCCCGCCACGACGGGGAAGTTCGGGATCCAGTCGATCCCCACCCTCCTGGTCTTCCGGGACGGCGAGCTCGTGGACGCGGTGATCGGGGCGGTGCCCCGCGCGGAGATCGAGCGGCTCCTGAAGAAGTGGGCCTAGCGGGCGAGGGGCCCCGAAGGTCGCGGGGCGGGTGCCTTCAGGCCCGCGCGGATTTCCTTGACGATCCCCTCGAAGGCTTTCGCGGCGGGGCTGTCCGGGTGCTCGACGACGAACGGCTTGCCCGCGTCCCCGCCCACGACGATGCGCGGGTCCAGCGGGACGCGGCCGAGGAACCGGAGACCGAGCTCCCGCGCGGCGGCCTCCCCACCCCCGCGCTTGAACACGTCCACCGTCTTGCCGCAGTGGGGGCACACGAGCCCGCTCATGTTCTCGATGATCCCGACGATCGGCAGCCGCACGGCCTGCGCGAACCCGATGCTCTTCCGGACGTCAAGGAGGGAGACCTCCTGCGGCGTCGTGACGACGATCGCCCCGTCCGCTTCCGGGATCTCCTGGGCGATGCTCAGGGGCTCGTCGCTCGTCCCCGGCGGTAGGTCGATGATCAGGAAGTCCAGGTCCCCCCAGTTGACATCGATGAGCATCTGCTTCAGGGCCTTGATCTTGAGCGGGCCCCGCCAGATCACCGGCGTGTCGCGGTCCGCGAGGAGCTGGGCCATCGAGATCACCTTGACACCGCGAGGCCCGACTGCGGGCTCGATTCCGTCGTCACCCGAGACGATCTGGGCGTCCTCGACCCCCATGATCTTCGGCACGTCGGGGCCCGTCACGTCCGCGTCGAGGAGGCCGACCTTCGAGTCCGCCGCGAGGGCGACCGCGAGGTTCGCGGCGCAAGTCGACTTCCCCACGCCACCTTTTCCGCTCATCACGACAAGTTTGTGCTTGATGCGGCCCAGGCGCTGAGCCATCCGCATCCGCTCCCGCATCGCGGCCATGATGTGAGGCGGGATTTCGGACGTCGCCTGGATTTCCTCGGGCACCGGGGAGACCCTCCCTTCGGACGAGCTACACGGCCTCCCTATTAAAACGTGCGGAGCCCCCTCCGCTTCCTCGGGACCAACCCGTGCGTAACCCTTGCGTGCGGCAATGAGGGAACCTTTAAGCCGGCGGGGAAGTCTCGCGCCCTCGTTCGCGTTCCGGTGATGGACATGACCTCCCGACGCCGCGTTCCCCCGAAGTCCAAGCGCACCCCGCGCACGCCTGCGGCCGCGCCCGCCCCGATGTCGGACGAGGAGAAGCTCCGGAGGGCGAACCTGCCGAAGGAGCTGTCCGCGAAGTACCACCCGTTCTACGAGGGCAAGGTCGAGATCGTTCCGAAGGTGCCGATCCGCGGGCACCAGGACTTCGCGATCTGGTACACGCCGGGCGTAGCGGAGGCCTGCCTGCAGATCAAGGCGGATCCTTCAAAGGTCTGGCAGATGACGAACAAGTGGAACAACGTCGCGATCGTCACGGACGGCACCCGGATCCTGGGCCTCGGGGACATCGGCCCGGAGGCGGGCCTGCCCGTGATGGAGGGCAAGTCCCTGCTGTTCAAGTACCTCGGCGGGGTCGACGCGTACCCGATCCCGGTGGCGACGAAGAACCCGGAGGAGATCATCCAGTTCGTGAAGTGGCTCACGCCCGCCTTCGGCGGGGTGAACCTGGAGGACATCTCGCAGCCGAAGTGCTTCTACGTCCTCGAGCGGCTCCGGAAGGAGACGGAGATCGCGGTGTGGCACGACGACCAACAGGGCACCGCGACGATCAACCTGGCGGGCACGTTCAACGCGCTCAAGGTCGTCGGGAAGAAGCTCCCGGAGGTGCAGATCGTGCTCGTCGGCTCGGGCGCGTCGAACATCCGGACCGCGAAGGTGCTCCTCTCGGCCGGGGCCACGCCGGGGAACCTCATGCTCGTCGACTCGAAGGGCCTGATCTGCCCGCATCGGAAGGACCTCGAGGAGAAGAAGGACGAGTTCCGGGAGAAGTGGGAGCTAGCCCAGGTCACGAACAGGGGGGACCGCCACGGCGGCATCCCGGAGGCCATGAAGAGCGCGGACGTCGTCATCGCGGCCTCGAAGCCCGGCCCGGGCGTCATCCAGAAGGAATGGGTCCGGTCCATGGCCGACGACTCGATCCTTTTCGTGATTGCCAACCCGGTCCCCGAGATCTGGCCCTGGGAGGCGAAGGAGGCGGGGGCCCGCGTCGTCGCAACGGGCCGGTCGGACTTCCCAAACCAGGTGAACAACAGCCTGGGCTTCCCGGGGATCTTCCGAGGGACCCTCGACGTGCGGGCGAGGACGATCTCCGACGAGATGTGCATCGCCGCGGCGCGGGAGCTCGCGGCCGTGGCGGAGGAGAAGGGCCTCAGCGAGGACTATATCGTCCCGACGATGGAGGAGATCGAGGTGTTCGCGCGGGAGGCCGCCGCAGTCGCGGAGAAAGCGATGGAGCAGGGACTTGCGCGGGTGAAGAAGACACGCGCGGAGCTACTTGACCACGCCACGGCGATTATCAAGCGGGCCCAGCGCCAAGTCGACTACGCGATGGCGAAGGGCTTCATCCGCCCGCC
>DATBXC010000034.1:0-5189 GCA_036514455.1 Thermoplasmata archaeon
GCGCGATGAAGACGACGATCTTCACGTGGGAGTTCCCGCCGAACGTGTACGGCGGGGCGGGCGTCCATGCGAAGTACATCGCGAGGTCCCTCTCGAAGCTCATCGAGGTCGAGGTGCGGACCCTGGACGAGGGACCGCCGCCGGAGAGGGCGGGGATGGCGGTGCGGCGGTATCGGCCCACCTTGAAGCCCCACGGCGTCCCGGACCCGAAGGTCGCGAAGACGTTCGAGGTCCTGAGCTTCAACATGAACATGGTCGCGGACCCGATTGACTCGGACATCGTCCACACGCATACGTGGTACACGAACTTCGCGGGCGCCCTCGCGAAGCGGACGTACGGGTCCAAGCTCGTCGCCACGGTCCACTCCTTGGAGCCCCTGCGGCCCTGGAAGCGGGAGCAGCTCGGCGCGGGCTACGACCTCAGTTCGTGGATGGAGCGGGAGGGCCTCATGGCCTGCGACGCGATCATCGCCGTGTCCCAGGAGATGAAGAAGGACATCCTCAAGTGCTACGACATCCCCGCCCAGAGGATCGCGGTGATCCACAACGGGGTGGACCCCGAGAAGTACTACCCCCTGGACGGGACCGCGAGCCTCTCGAAGTTCGGGATCCGGACGCCGTTCGTGCTCTTCGTCGGCCGGCTCACCCGCCAGAAAGGCGTCTTCGACCTCGTCGATGCGATGGAGCACGTCCCGGCGGGCACAACGCTCGTCCTCGCTACCGGAAAGCCGGACACGCCGGAGATCGAGGAGGAGCTGAGGCGGGTCGTGAAGGCGAACCCTAACGTCGTGTGGATCGACCAGATGCTCAAGGACCCGGACCTCGTGAGCCTGTACAACGAGGCGGCCGTGTTCGCGTGCCCGTCGATCTACGAGCCGTTCGGCATCATCAACCTCGAGGCGATGGCGTGCGAGACCCCGGTCGTCGCGACCCGCGTCGGGGGGATCAAGGAGGTCGTCGTAGACCGGGAAACGGGCTTCCTCGTGCCGCCGGGGGATTCCGTCAAGCTCGGACGCGCGATCACGAGGCTCCTCAAGGACCCGAAGCTCGCCGCCCGGATGGGGAGGGCGGGCCGGAAGCGGGTGCTCCAGCAATTCACCTGGGACCGGATCGCCAGGAAGACGCTGAAGCTGTACCGGACGCTGACGTGACATGGCCTCCCACTTCGCTCCCGCCATCGACGTGCTCGACAGCGCGATCCGTCATTCGGTCCACTTCCGCGAATGGCTCCGCGCCCGGCGGTGGTGCGGGGACTCCATCGGGGCGCGTGCGGAGGTCTCCGTCAAGGAGCGCGCCGTCCTCGCGGAGTCCGGCTCGGAGGCCATCGTCCTGTTCCTCGCGGTGGCGAAGCTGCCCGAGGGGCAGGTCGTCGTCCACCTCCCGCTCTCCCTCGCGACCGCGAGGCCGCAGCCCGACGCCTTCGAGCTGCAGGCGGGGAGCGAGCGGCTCTTCGTGTCCGAGGCGGAGCGGGGGGAGCCCTACGCGAAGTTCTTGGTCGACGGGTTCCACGGCCAGGCGAAGCTCCCGACGAGCACCGGGGACGGGCTCTACTTCAGCGGCGGGGACCTCGGGTCCCTCCAGGGAGGGGCGCCCGTCCTCGTGGGGGACTCGTCGAACCTCGTCGTCCGGTTCGCGACGTCGAAAGACGAGGTCGTGTTCAAGAGCTACAAGATCCCGGACGTGCGGAACCGCGAGCCCGAGATCCTGGAGCGGCTCCACAAGAGGCAGTTCCGCCACGTGCCGCGCTTCCTGGGTGAGCTCGCCCTCGGCCGCGGGCCGGACCGTCTGGTCCTCGGACTCGCAACGGAACGCGTCGAGGGCCCCGACCTCTTCACCTGGTTCACGGCGGGCTGGCGGGCGGAGCTCGGCGGCGGGGAGCCGCTCGCGACGGACGTCGACCGCGAACGCCTCGACGTGGCGGGCGCCCTGGGGGACGCGACCGCCGCGCTCCACGAGGCGCTCCTCGAGGGCCACGCGGGCCCCTTCCAGGCCGAGACGTTCACGGCGGACGACGCGACCGCCGCGCGGCGGGCCGCGATCACGAACCTCGGGGACAGCCTCCGGCGGCTGGCGGCCCTCGCGCAGGGCCCGGACCGCCGCCTCGCGGACCTCGCCCGCATGGCCCGGACGTTCTTGTTTGAAAACCGCCCCCGGATCGAGGCCGTGCTCCAGGGGTTGAACGCAAACGTCAGGACCGCGAAGTCCGTGACGCACGGAGACCTCCATCTCGGGCAGGTCCTCCGGAGAGCCGCGGACGGCTCGTTGTATTTCATCGACTTCGAGGGCGAACCGGAGCGGGCCCCTGGCCAGAGGGCGGTGAAATGGCCGCCCCTGCGGGACGTCGGGACGATGAGCCGCTCGTTCTCGTACGTGAAGCACTACGCATGGCGGGACTTCATCCGTGGCGACGCGACCGCGGCCTTGCAGGTCCTGGAGCGAGAGAAGCTCGAAGGGACGGAGGGGGCGGTCGCGCAGCGGCTGGTGAACTGGGAGACGGCCGCCATGGAGGGGTTCTCCCAACGTTACCTCCGGTCCACGTCCCTGTATCCTGGCCTGGCGGCGGAAGACGCCCTCAAGGCCATCCGCGGCTGGATGATGGAGAAGGCCCTGTACGAGTTCCGCTACGAACTGAAGCACCGGCCCGTGAACATCTTCATCCCGCTCGAGGGGATCGTGGCCCTCGCCACCGGCGGCGGGCCAATGCGGGTCGTGTCCGCTTAGAGGATCGAGGCGCCCGTCCCCTTCTCGAACAGGTGCATCTTCGTCATGTCGAAATAGACGTCCAGGGTGCTGCCGACGTCGACCTTCGTTGCGGGGCTCATCCGGGCGTGGACCGTGCGGTCCCCGACCTTCAGGTACAGGAAGAGGTCCGAACCCATGGATTCCTTCACCTCCACTTTTGCGGGGACTGTCGAGTCCGGACGGACCGTCTGCGCGAAGAGTCGGTCGTGGAGGTTCTCCGGGCGGATCCCGAACACCACCTCCTTCCCCGCGTGCGGCGCCGCGGCGGGCCCGAGTTCCTCCGGGACGCGGAGGCGGAAGGAGCCGAACTCGAGGAACGTGGCGGAGTCCTGCACACGGACGCTCGCGTCTAGAAAGTTCATCGACGGGCTCCCGATGAAGCCCGCGACGAACCGGTTCACGGGGTGGTCGTACAGGGTCTGCGGGTCCTGCGCTTGTTGGATCACGCCCTTGTCCATCACGACGACGCGGTCCCCGAGGGTCATCGCCTCCGCCTGGTCGTGGGTCACGTAGATCATCGTGCTTTTGAGGGCCTGGTGGAGCTTCGCGAGCTCCGCCCGCATCGCGACCCGCAGCTTCGCGTCGAGGTTGCTCAGGGGCTCGTCGAACAGGAACACCTTCGGGTTCCGGACGATCGCGCGGCCCACCGCCACCCGCTGCCGCTGCCCGCCGCTGAGCTGGGCGGGCTTCTTCGTGAGCTGGTCCTCAATCCCCAGGAGGTTCGCGGCCTGCCGCACCCGCTTCTCGATGTCCGCGTGGCTCAGCTTGCGGAGTGCGGTCGCCCCGTCGGGTCCCGCGGCCGGGAACCGCCGCATCTTCAGGGAGAACGCCATGTTGTCGAAGACGTTCATGTGCGGGTAGAGGGCGTAGCTCTGGAACACCATCGCGATGTCGCGGTCCCGCGGCGGGAGGTGGTTCACGACTTGCTCGTCGATTCGGATCTCTCCCTGGGAGATGTCCTCGAGACCCGCGACCATCCGGAGGGTCGTCGTCTTCCCGCACCCGCTCGGGCCCACGAGGACGATGAACTCCCCGTCCGCGATCCGCAGGCTGAAGTCTCGGACCGCTGCGAAATCCCCGTACCGCTTCCACACGTGGTCGAGTTCGACCTGCGCCATCAGCCCTTCACCGCCCCCTTCGTGAGCCCGCTGATCAGGTACTTCTGGAACACGATGAACAGGACGACCACGGGGATCGAGACGATCAGGCTCAGCGCGGAGTACTCGTTCCAGAACACGTTCGGCGGCTGGACGAGGCTCGAGATCCCCACGGGGAGGGTGAAGTTCCGCTCCTTGGACATGAACGTGAACGCGAGGAGCCATTCGTTCCACGCGGAGAGGAACGAGAACAGGGCCGTGACCGCGAGGGCGGGCAGGGAGAGCGGGAGGATCACCCGCACGAACGCGCCCGTGCGCGTCGTCCCGTCCACCATCGCAGCCTCCTCGAGGTCTCTCGGGATGGTGTCGAAGAACCCCTTCAGCATCCAGACCATGAACGGGAGCGCCGTGACAGAGTACGCGAGGATTAGCCCGAGCGGGTTGTCGAGGAGCCGGAGCTGCTGCATCATCGCGTAGTACGGGATCAGGATGATGGCTCCCGGGAACATCTGCACGATGAGGAAAGAGAGCATCATCCACCGCTTTCCTCGGAAGTCGAAGCGACTGAACCCGTACGCGGCGGGCAGGACCACGGCGAGCCCCCACAGGGTCGTGCCCGCGGAGACCAGGAGGGAGTTGCCGAGCCACGTGAGGAAGGGCCGTTCCGTCGTGACGGAGGCGAACGCGTCGAAGCCCCAGGTGGGCGCGGTCCCCCGGGAGAAGTACGGCCCGATGAGGGGCAGGTTCGCGGCCGTCATCGCGTTGAAGTTCGAGAACGCCGTCCCGACGACCATCAGGACCGGGAACACGGAGAAGATCGCGAAGAGGATCAGGAAGACGTGGAGGAGGCTCCGCTCGAGGATGGACCCTCCGCGACCCTGAGGGAGCCTCTGCCGGAGCCGGGCCCACGCGTCGTCGAGGCGCTGCGCCATGCGGGCCAGGCCCGACGGACCTGCATCGGGAGCGGGCATCGGGAGCGCGAGGGCCACGAGGAGGGCGAGGTACCAGAAGGGCCGCAGCCCGAGGGGCCACGGGGCCCACAGGGCGGCGAGGACCCCTGCGAACATGCCGATTAGCGCCGTCCACACGCCAATCCTCCGACCCGAGGCCCGGCCTGCCGCGAGGAGGAGGGCGGTCGACGCCCCCAGGAGGCCGAGGAATCCGAACGTGATTCCGTGGACCGCCGTGGCGGTGTTCCACTTTCCCATCCCGGTCAGGACGGACCATCCGTACGCGAGTTCGAAGAGCCCGATCGCGCCGGCGCTGAATGGGAGCCAGCCCGCGTGGACCGCCTCCGGCTGGTCCGGGTCCAGGGCCCGCCTCACGGGGAGCCACAGGCGGGCGGACAGG
>DATBXC010000035.1:0-5410 GCA_036514455.1 Thermoplasmata archaeon
AGTGCCGGACTCCGCGCCCATCGACATCGAGGGAGCGATCGAGGCGGCCCTTGCAGGTCATCGGGCGATGGCGGGAATCGCAGGGACGGACCGGGTGGACCTCCTCGAGAAGGCCCGCCAGATTCTCCTCCAGCACAAGGAGGATTTCGTCAACATTCTCACAGCCGAGGCGGGGAAGCCCCCGAAGGACGCGGAGGGCGAGGTGAACGCGACCGCAGACCGGCTCCGTCTTGCTGCCATGGAGGCCCGGGAGATCATGGGGGAGTTCATCCCCGGGGAGTGGTCGCGGGACGCGAAGGGGCGGGCCGCAATCGTCGCCCGCGTGCCCCTCGGTGTTGTCGCAGCGGTGTGTCCGTTCAACTACCCGCTCTTCATCGCGGCCGCGAAGGCGATTCCCGCTCTGCTCGCAGGCAACGCCGTCGTGTTGAAACCGGCAAGTGACACGCCCCTCAGCATGCTCCTGTTCGCGCGGGTGTTGCAGGAGGCGGGCATTCCTGCGGGCGCGTTCAACGTCGTGACGGGCCGGGGCGGTACCGTGGGCGAGGCCCTCGTGTCCAGCCCCAAGGTCGCGATGGTTTCCTTCACCGGGAGCACGGAGGTCGGCGAGGCGATCGTGCGGCGCGCGGGGATCAAGAAGCTCCACCTCGAGCTCGGCGGGAAGGGGATGGCCATCGTCCTGGACGACGCGGACCTCGACCTGGCGGCGGAGAAGTGCCTCGACGGGGCGCTGAAGAACGCGGGCCAGCGGTGCGACGCAATCTCCGCGATCCTCGTGTTCGACTCCGTAGCGGACGCGTTCGTAGACCGCCTCACGGAGGAGATGGGG
Source organism: Thermoplasmata archaeon (assembly GCA_036514455.1). Lineage (GTDB taxonomy): Archaea > Thermoplasmatota > Thermoplasmata > RBG-16-68-12 > RBG-16-68-12 > EA-19. The sequence continues at coordinate 827 of DATBXC010000035.1, forward strand.
GCGTGGAAGTACGGGGACCCGCGGGAGGCCGGCGTGAAGGTCGGCCCGCTGATCAACCGCTGGGCCGCGGAACGCGTCCAGGGTCTGATCGACGACGCGGTCCGAAGCGGCGCGAAGCTCCTCCGCGGCGGTAGGTCCCGCGGGTGCTACGTGGAGCCGACCCTGCTGGACCGGGTCCCGCTGGAGGCCCGCATCGCGTTCGAGGAGACGTTCGGTCCCGTCGCGACCGTGATTCGGATTAAGGACGAGGAGGAGGCCCTCCAGGTGAGCGGGATGTCCCGATACGGCCTCGACTCGTGCATCTTCACGAATGACTACCGCCGCGTCTGGCGGTTCGCGCGAGACCTCCGTGTTGGCGAGCTCACCGTGAACGACCACCCCCGCCACGGCGTCGGGTTCTTCCCGTTCGGCGGGAGCAAGGCGAGCGGGATCGGCCGCGAGGGGATCGGGTACAGCGTGGACGAGATGACGGAGCTGAAGACGATCGTCCTCAATCTGGAGGACTAGGCGGAGAGGGCCCGGGCGTACAGGGCCGCGTACTGCTTCGCGGAGGCCTTCCACGAGAGGTCCCGCCCCATCGCGCGTTGCTGCAGGGCCTTCCAGCCTCTTCCGGCCTGGTGGTACTCCATCGCGCGGCGGGTCGCGTCGAGCAGGGCCGTGGGCGTGTACTCTGTGAAGACGAAGCCGTTCCCCCTCTTGGGGTTCGCCTCGATGTCGACGACCGTGTCCGCGAGCCCGCCCGTCGACCGGACGATCGGAATCGTGCCGTACCGCAGGCTGATGATTTGCCCGAGGCCGCACGGCTCGAACTTCGACGGCATCAGGAAGAAGTCGCTGCCCGCGTAGATCCGGTGTGCGAGGGCCTCGTCGTACTTCAGGAATGTCACGAACTCCCGGTGGGCCTTCGAGATCAGAAAGAGCGGCTCCTCGTACTTCTTCTCCCCGGTCCCCAGAAGCACGACCTGCGCGCCGAGCTTTGCGATCTGCGGGAGGGCGGGGATCAGGATGTCGAAGCCCTTCTGCTGCGTCACCCGCGACACGATGCCCAAGAGCGGGGCCTTCGGGTCGGTGGGGAGCCCCGCCTCCTCCTGGAGCGCGGCCTTGCTCCTCGCCTTCTTCTCCACGGTCGCCTTCGAGTACCTCTGGGCGATGAGTTCGTCCTTCGCGGGGTTCCACACGTCGTAGTCGATCCCATTCAGGATGCCCGAGAGCTTTGCGGAGCGCGAGCGGAGGAGGCCGTCGAGTCCGTACCCATATTCCTTCGTTTGAATCTCCCTAGCGTACGTCGGACTCACCGTGTTCACGAGGTCCGCGTACACGATCCCCGCCTTCATGAAGTTCAGCTGGCCGTAGAACTCCACGCCCTCCGGGTTCCAGGTCTCCGCGGGCAGGCCGGTCCACTCGAACAGGTCCCGCCCGAAGAGGCCCTGGTGCTGAAGGTTGTGGATCGTGAGGACGGTCCGGATTCGCCGGTACCGCTCATCGGCGGCGTACGTCGTCTTGAGGAACGCTGGCGCCAGTGCGGAGTGCCAGTCGTTGCAGTGGAGCACGTCGGGCCAGAAGCCCGCCTCCGGCATCAAATCCAGGAGGGCCTTGCAGAAGAACGCGAACCGCTGGCCGTCGTCCGGGTACTCGTACACCTTCGGCCGGTCGAAGAGGGGCGCGAAGTCGACGAGATACGCGGGGACGTCTCCGATGGCCGACCCGAGGAGCTTCGCCTGGTGGTCGGCGCCGCCGACTGAGACGGGGAACCCGCCCAGGTCTTCTCGGACGTCTCCGATCGTGCCATACTTCGGGACGACGATTCGGACGTCGTGGCCCAGCGCCTTCAGGGCCTTCGGTAGGCTGCCCGCCACGTCCCCGAGGCCGCCGACCTTCGCGAGCGGGTACGCCTCCGCGGATGCGAACAGGACCTTCATGTTTCCTCCGGTGGCGGACGGGAGGCCCCTAGATAAACGTGCGCCCCGAGAAGGGCGTCACCGGAAGATATAAGCGGGCGGGTTCCGTGGCGACCCGAGTTCGGACGATGGCCACCACCGAGGAAGGAACCTTGGCGCACCCCCCGGTCGCGATTCGCGACTTCCAGCCGGAGGACTACCCCGCCGTGGTGGACATCGCGAACCTCCTGTTCCCGGACCACACGACGACGGTCTCGGAGGAGCGGTTCCATGACGAGCGGTTCGACCGCGGGGGGTTCCTCCGCCGCCGGTCCGTGGCGGTGGACGCGGCGACGGACGCCGTTATCGGCGAGCTCTCGTTCAACCACATGCCATGGGCGTTCCACCCCCAGAGGTTCGGCATCTGGATCGCCGTGCATCCGCAGCGGCACCGACAGGGAATCGGCCGCCTTCTCTACGCGCGCCTCATGGAAGAGCTCCAGGGGCGGCGCGCCACCACCGTCCGCACGTGGGTCCAGGAGCCGAAGGCGGACGCGGTCGCGTGGCTCGCCCGCCGCGGGTTCCGCGAGCTCCACCGGAGCTGGGAGTCCCGACTCGACGTTGCGGCGTTCGACCCGGCCCGGTTCGCGGAGGAGGCGGAGGTGCCGCCGGGGATCAAGGTCGTGACCCTCGCGGACGAGCTCAAGGAGGACCCGGAGCGACTGCGCCAGGTGTACGAGATGGACAACGACCTCTCCCTCGATGTCCCCCGCGTCGACCCGTTCACGTCGCCGGGCTTCGGGATGTTCCGCGACTTCGTCCTCGCGGGCCCGCATGCCCTCCCGGAGGCGTTCTTCCTCGCGAAGGACGGGGACGCCTACGTCGGGGTGTCGAACCTCGAACTCGTGGAGTCCCTCCCCGGGACGATCAACACGGGGTTCACGGGCGTGCGGAGGGAGTACCGGGGGCGGAGGATCGCGATGCACCTCAAGCTCCGGGCGATCGACTACGCGAAGCGGCACGGGTACCGGTGGATCCGCACCGGGAACAGCTCCCTCAACGCCCCGATGCTCGGGATCAACATGAAGCTCGGGTTCGTCAAGGAGATCGTGTGGATCACGATGGGCAAGGACTTGAGCGAGGCCTGAGGATGCGACAACCGTCGACTCGCCCGGGGGGCGATGCCGGGTCCCTCGGGAACCTCGTCCTCGTCCTCCACACGCACCTCCCATGGGTGGTGGGCCACGGCCGCTGGCCCCACGGGCAGGACTGGCTCCACGAGGCCGCGGCGGAGTGCTATCTCCCGATCCTCCGGGTCCTGGACGGGATCGTCGCGGAGGGCGGCAGCCCGCGCATCACGATCGGCCTGACGCCCGTCCTCTGCGAGATGCTCGCATCGCCCAGGTTCAAGGAGGACTTCGTCGCCTACCTCGACTCGAGGCGGGCGCTGGCGGAGCGGGACCGGGAGGAGTTCGAGGCGATCGGGAACCGGGACGCCGCCCGTCTCGCATCGTCTTGGATTGACTTCTACGCCGAGGCCAAACGGGGCTTCGTGGGGACGTATGGCGGAGACCTCCTCCGCGCGTTCCGTCGCCTCCAGGACGCCGGGCACGTCGAGCTGATCACGTCGGCCGCCACCCACGGGTACCTCCCCCTCCTCGGGAGGGACGCGTCCGTGGAGGCCCAGGTCTGGGCGGGCGCCGCATCGTACCGGAGGCACTTCGGCCGCGCCCCGCGCGGAATCTGGCTGCCGGAGTGCGCGTACCGTCCCGCGACCCGGTGGTCCCGACCCGTCGGGCCCGCGCGGGCGTGGCCCCGTCCCGGCTTGGAGGACGTCGTCGCCCGCCATGGCCTCCGGTACTTCTTCGTCGACACGCACCTCGTGGCGGGGGGGACGCCGATGGGCACGTACGGCGAACGGTTCGAGGAACCAGGAGGCGCGGAGCCCCGCCCCGCCACGGGCCTCTCCCCGAACGAGGCCCACGTGCTCGTGTCCTGGTCCACCCGCCGCCGGGTCGCGGTGTTCGCGCGGGACCCGAAATCGAGCGTCCAGGTGTGGAGCGCGGACTACGGCTACCCGGGCGACGGCGCGTATCTCGAGTTCCACCGCAAGAAGGGAAAGGGCGGGCTCCGGTACTGGCGGGTGACGAGCCGCGCCCTCCCGCTCGACGGCAAGGCCCCGTACGACCCGAAGGTGGCGGAGGAGCGGGTGCGGGCCCACGCGGCGCACTTCGTGGCCACCGTGAAGGAGACCTTGGCGGGCCACCGCCGGTCCACGGGCCGGCGCGGCGTCGTGGTGGCCCCGTTCGACGCGGAGCTGTTCGGCCACTGGTGGTTCGAGGGTCCGCGGTGGCTCGAGGCGGTCCTCCGGGGCCTGGACGGCGAGGTCACCCCCGCCACCGCCTCCGAGTACCTGCTCCGGTACCCTCCGTCGTCGGTGGTCGCGCTCCCGGAGGGATCGTGGGGCCAGGGCGGGCACCATTGGGTCTGGATGAACGACGACACGCGGTGGGTCTGGCAGATCGTGTACCGCGCGGAGGACGCGTTCCTCGACCTCCTGGCGGAGGTCCGCCGGAAGCGGTCCGATGCCGTGCGGCGGGTCCTGCGACAGTTGGCCCGCGAGCTCCTCCTCCTGGAGTCCTCGGACTGGCCCTTCCTGATCACGACGGTATCGGCGCGGGACTATGCCGAGGCCCGCGTGAAGCTC
>DATBXC010000036.1:0-2776 GCA_036514455.1 Thermoplasmata archaeon
TACTTCGGTGAGGTCACGGAGAAGACAATCCGGATCGGGATGCGCGTCCAGGCGGTCTGGAAGCCCCCCCGGGAGCGGGTCGGGAGCGTCTTGGACATCCGGTTCTGGCGGCCGGTGCGGGGAGTCCGGCGATGACGGCACCGGCGCGGAGGAACTCCGCGACGGGGCTCCGGTCCTGGAAGGGCGACGTCGAGGCCGACTACCGATACACGACGGGCATCGCGGGCGAGCGGTTCTTTACGGAGCTGCGGGAGCACGGGCGCCTCGTGACCGCGCGATGCCCCGCGTGCGACCGGACTTACCTCCCGCCGCGGATCTACTGCGAGGAGTGCCTCGGACCCACGGCGGACGGCCCCCCGGTCGAGGGCCCCGCGGTCGTCGAGGCCGTCACGGTGACCCACATCGACGTGGACGGGACGCGTCGGCCGACCCCGGAGGTGTGGGCGATCCTCCGATGGGACGGGATCCACGGGGGGCTCGTCCACCGGCTTGCGGTCCCGGCGAACCGAGCGAAACCGGGGCTCCGCGTCCGGCCCGTCCTCCGGCCGCGGGGGGCGCGAGTCGGGAACCTCACGGACATCGTCGAATTCGCCCCGCAGGGGACTATCCCCAAGGGTAGACTTGCTCCCCGGGGCAGTACCATCGCTGATACTCCCACACGTAAAGCACGGGGCGCCCGCACCTCGGGCAAAAGGGCGTGACGGGCTGGGAGGCCGCCGGGGCCACCGCCGGCGTGACCCTGGGCTCGACGGGGACGGAGGGCGCTTCCCGGGCCTCGGGGGATTCCGGCGCGGCGGCACCGATCTCCTCGACCGGGCGGGCCGCCTGGCGTCTCTGAAGGACCGCGAGCAGGAAGAGGAACCCGATGATCGCCGCGACCAAGGCGACCAGAGCCACGAGGCCGATCGAATTCGGAGGGGCCGGGATCGTCACCGTGACGGTCTGGGTGTCCGACCCGAAGGGACTCGAGGCGGAGACGAAGATCGTGCAGGAGCGGCCCGCGGTGCCCTCCGGGGCTCGGAACGTGAACGCCTCCCCTACGACTGAGGCCGGGGTGCCGCATCCCTCCGTCTGGACCGTCCACGCGAACGCGCTGGCGTTCGTGACCTCGTGCTCGAGCGCGTCGGTCACCGTCGCGCGGAATGTCACGTTCTCGCCGGCATTGGCGGTCACGGACGCGGGCGCCACGGTCACCGTGACGGGCCCCGCGTGGCTCACCTCGATCGTGGGGAGGACCCGCGTGCACGTCTGGGACGCCGAGTCGGCGACGGTGAGGGCGACGGTGTAGTTGCCCGCCTCATACGGGTGGGTCGGATCCTCCGCGGTGGACGTCGTCCCGTCCCCGAAGTCCCAGAGCCACGAGTACGGGGGCGTGCCGCCGAAGACCTCCCCGAGGAACGCAAAGGGGTCCGTCTCCGCTCCGGTCGTCGCCGCCGCGCTCGCCGTGCAATCGAACGGCCCCGGGACGTCGGAACCGATCATCGTGACGTCGTCGATGTAGACCCCCTCGAAGACAACACTCGAGTCGGAGAAGAAGAGGAACCCCACGCGGGTGGCGCTCACGGGAATCGGGACAGAGGCCGAGAGCCACGTGCCGAGCTGGTCGGCCTGCTCGAACGGCTCCTTCCACGTGTCCGTGTAGTACACGACGCGGAGGTAGTCGAACAGCGGCTCGCTGTCCAGCCAGTACGAGAACTCGATCCGCGCCGAGAGATACGGGTTGAGGTCTACGCCCCGGTGGAGGTACGCCCGCATCTCCTTGTCGTATTCATGGGAGACCGAGTTCTGCGAGCCGTTGTGCTCGCCGTCCTGCGCGGCCCACGCGCTCCGCGCTCCGCTGAGGGCCCGGAACGTCGTGGTGTTCCAGTGGTCGAGCCCCTCCCGCAGGTTCGTGTCCTCCGAGATCCACGGTCCCGGGAACATCCCCTCGAAGTCCTCCGCGAACACGATCGATTCCAGGGCGGGCGCCGGCGGTTCAGGGCTCCCGAGCGGCACGTCGGGCAGGGGGGCGACCGCCGCTCCCGCCGGAAGTCCGGGGGCCCGGGCGGGTCCGGCTGTCTCGGTGCCGAGCCACGCCACCGCAAGGACGAGGAGCAGTGCGAACGGCGATCGTCTCGACTCCCGGGTCCGCTCCGAAGACACCAGTCCCCCTCGTCCGACCGAGATACCTTCTAGTGGGTGGCTTGTCAAGAACCTTGCGCCCACGCCCGTCCCGAATCAGTCCTCCCGCGCGGAATCGAACGGAAAGGTTAATGGGGAGGGCCCCGGGTCTCCGGTGGGAAGCGATGGCGGCAGGCCCGATACACAAGAGCGTCAAGATGAAGATCTGCCTCGTCGGCGAGGAGGGGGTGGGGAAGACCTCCCTCATCCGCCGCTTCGTGTCCTCCCAGTTCGACGAGAAGTACCTGCGCACGGTCGGCACGATGGTCAGCAAGAAGATCGTGGACACCGGCCCCATCGAAGGCGCGATGTACACCCTCCACCTCCTCGTGTGGGACATCATGGGCCGCCGGGACTTCATGTCGCTGTACAAGGAGGCGTACTTCGCGCGGGCGCGGGGGATCCTCGCGGCGTGCGACATGACCCGCCCGGAGACCCTCGACGCGCTGAACGACTGGATGGACGGCATCACGTCCTCCGTCGGCCACGTGCCGACGATCGTGCTCGCGAACAAGAGGGACATGACGGACCACGTCCGCCTAGAGGAGCGCGACATCCTCGCGATGTGCGAGGTCCATTCCGCTCCCTACCTCCTCACGAGCGCGCGCACGGGGGA
>DATBXC010000037.1:0-3358 GCA_036514455.1 Thermoplasmata archaeon
CGGGGTGAAGTCCTCCACGCAGATCCGCACGTGCTCGATACCCGCCGCGCGGATCTCGTCCCCGTCGATCCGCTCGCACTCGAAGGAGACGATGACCGCGAAGCCCGCCCTCCGGAGGCCCCGGAGGTCCCAGGGCTCCCGGCCGGGGGCGGGCCGCCCGCCGACGCGGCCCATGTCGACCGTGTAGACGAACGGGTCCATGCGGGGCGGGCCATGACGGGGCGCCTCAAAGAATCTCTGGTATGTGCGGGGGCCACGGAGGCACTTTCGGGGACCCGGGGCGAGCTCAAGCCGTGGTCCCGTCTTACCTCTACCCAGACCCAGAGGTAAGACCGGCGACCCGGGCCCCCGCCCGCGCGGGCGGGACGGCAAGGGTCAAGTGGACCGCGGGCCTCCCCGCAGCCGTGCCCTTCGGCCGGATGACGATCGGGCTGTACAACTCGTACGACCCCGTGAAGTTCGCGGAGGCCCACCGCCGCGCCCTCGCCCGCGCGGGCCCCGTCGCCCTGGCGTTCGACGCGAACCTCGCGACCTTCGGCTTCCCCTACGGGAAGGACCTGCGGACCCCGCTCGAGGTCGTCCGCTGGGTCTCCGGCACGACGTCGATCGGGGAGGGCGGGAAGTATCTGGTCGAGCTCGCGGAGGCGGGTCGTTTCCAGATGTTCGACTTCCCGAGAAAGGGGTTCCCGCCCCAGCTCGGGGAGATCGTTGTGACGACGAACCGGCCGGACCCGCCGCGGCGGGCGAGCGCGACGCTCCTCGCGGGCCTCCTGAGGCACGGGACGTCGATCTGCCTCGTATTCGGCCTCGGGCCGCGGGGCCTCGACGACCGCGATGTGTACCCGCTCGGACGGTACCACTTCGACCTTACGGGCCGCGGCCTCTCCCTCGAGACCGCGACCGCGCTCGGCGCGGCGCCCGCCCTGATCTGGGGCGCCCTCCATCCCGGCTGAGAGAACCAGGAAGAAACCTTCATCCGCCCCCTGCCGGTATCCGCGTCCCATGGCCTCCTCCCCCGCCGCGCAAGCCCCCGCCCCCGCCCGTGCGACCCCCGCGGCCCCGGCGTGCCCGGTGTGCGGGAAGGCGATGGAGAAGGGCCTCCTCGCCGCGGAGAGCTTCGTCGGCGGGGCGAAGTGGGTGAAGGAGCGGACCCGCCTCGCGCTCGGTGGGGAGAGCCTCGTCCCCCCGGACCGGTGGGGGAACGTGTACCTCGACGGCTTCCGGTGCACCGGGTGCCGGATCCTCGCGCTCTCGTACTGACCAACCAACGTTGAAATATCGCCGCCCTCATGGGAACGCGTCCATGGCCCAAGCCCACGCCCAGCCGCCGAGCAACCTGATCCTCGTGAACCGCGCGGGGCTCCCCACCCGCTACGGGAGCTTCCGGATCGTGAGCTTCGCGGGCGGCGGGCAGGAAGGGGAGCACGTCGCGCTCGTGAAGGGGCGCGTGGAGGGCGCGCGGGACGTCCTCGTCCGCGTCCACTCCGAGTGCCTCACCGGGGACGTCTTCGGCTCGCGGCGGTGCGACTGCGGGGAGCAGCTCGACGCCGCCCTGAGGAAGATCGGGAAGGCCCCGCGTGGCGTGCTCCTCTACCTCGCGCAGGAGGGCCGCGGGATCGGGATCTCGAACAAGGTCGCGGCGTACCACCTTCAGGACCACGGGCTCGACACGGTCGAGGCGAACGAGGCGCTCGGCTTCCCCGCGGACTCGCGGGACTACGCGTTCGCGGCCGCGATGCTCCGGATCCTCGGGGTCCGGAGCGTGCGGCTGATGACGAACAACCCGCAGAAGATCTCGGAGCTCCAGCGGCACGGGATCGTCGTCACGAAGCGGATCCCGCTCGAGGTGAAGCCGAACCCCGCGAACCTGCGGTACCTGAGGACGAAGCGGGAGAAGCTCGCGCATCTGCTCGATTGACCCGTCGAAGGGCTTAAGTAGCCTGTTTACGTTTAAACATACATGACTGTGAAGACCATCACCGTCACACAGGAGGCGTACCGCCGCCTGAAGGCGCATAAAACGGGGGACGAGAGCTTCTCCGATGTCATCCTCAGACTCACGAAACGGCGCAAGCTGACGGACTTCGCGGGCATCCTGAGCCCCGAGACCGCTGATGCCATGCGCCGGGCGATTGACGAGGATTGGGAGCGACGCCGACGGGTGGACGAGACCCGATGATTCTCGAGACGAGCTTCCTGATCGACCTGATGAAGGGACGTTCCGATGCAATCGCCACTGCGGAGGAGCTGGATCGGTCAGGCGAGCCCCTGTACCTGCCCTCCCCCGCGCTGTTCGAGCTCTGGCTGGGTGCCGGGCGGGCTGCGCGGCGCAAGGAGGAAATCGAGGGAATCGAAACTCTCGTGTCCAGCTTCCCCGTGATGGTGATGACAGACGGCGACGCTCGGGAGGCGGGGCTCCTCCAGGCGGCCCTCTCGCGAGCGGGGCGGACGATGGGGACGGTGGACGTGATGGTGGCCGGGATGGCCAAGGCGAGAAACCAGACCCTCGTCACGGGAGACCGAGACTACCGGACCGTCGCACGCGAAGTTCGCATTCGCTCATCCAGGGGCCGGTAACCGCGCCGGGCGCTATCCGGGCTCGATAACGACGAGGACGTCCGACGCGAGGACGCCCTGCCCCTCCCGCACGCGGACCTCCCGCACGACGCCCGCCACCGGAGCGGGGATCTCGTTCTGCATCTTCATCGCCTCGAGGATGACGAGCGGCGCGTGGCGGGACACCCTATCTCCGGCCTGGACCGCGACCTTCACGACCCGGCCGGGCATCAGCGGGCGGACCTCCACCGGCCCGTGGGCCGCGTGCCCTGGGCCCGCGGCGGGGCCCTCCGCGTCCCCCGGCTCGAAGTCCCGCACGTCGAAACGGATGGGCCGGCGGTCCACCATTGCGCCCCAAAGGGTGACGAACACGCGGTGCCGCTTCGACCCGACACGCACGTCGATGCCAGGTCCGTTCTGGACGGCGCTCCCCTTCACCGTCCGGCCGTCGATCGCGACGCCCTCCGGGCCCGCCTCGACCTCGTGCGCCTCACCGTTGACGACGAGACGGAACCGCATGGCCTCCTCCCATGAGCTCGCGACGCCCGCGGGCCGCCCACACGGGCACGCGGAGCCGCCGCAGGGGCTGGCGGGACGCGAGCAGCTCGACGACCTGCGGCATGGATGCGAGGGCGAGCGCGAGGGCCTGGATGTCCCCGTCCGCGAGGGGCGGGCCCGCCATCGCCCGGAGCACGTTCCGGTCCGCGATCATCGTCGTCCACAGGTCTCCCTTCCGGAACGCCTCGTCCCGGAGCATCGCGCGGTGGAACGGGATCGTCGTCGGCACGCCCTCGATCGTGAA
>DATBXC010000038.1:0-13991 GCA_036514455.1 Thermoplasmata archaeon
CGCGCCCGTGGCGGGGTTCGGGTCCTCGAGCCAGTCCGTCGCGGAGGAGGCCCGCCACTCCCCTCCGATGAAGTTCTTCAGGTCCCCGTAGTGCGATTTCACCTCGGGGAGCGTGGCTGCCTTGCGGGCCATCGTCACCGACCTCCCGCCACGGCGGCCCGGAGACTGACCTCGAGCCGGCCCATCGCGTCCTCCAGGAGCGGGAGCGGGATGTTCAGGGGCGGGAGGAACCGGACGCAGTTGCTGTGGAACCCCGCCGTGAGGAGCATCAGGCCGTTCCGCAGGCCCGCGAGCTGGACCGCCCGCGCGAGGTCGGCGTCGGGCTCCTTCGTGCGGCGGTCCTTCACGAACTCGAGGGCCCACATCGCGCCGATGCCACGGGCCTCCCCGACGCGCTCGTTGGACTCCGCAATCTCCCCGAGCCTCCTCCGGAGGAGGGCCTCGAGCTTCGGAACCTTCGGGATCGCCTTCTCAATCTCCTTTACCGCCTCGAGCGCCGCCGCGCACACGACGGGGTTCCCGCCGAACGTCCCGCCGAGGCTCGCGGGCCCGGGCGCGTCCATGACCTCGGGCGTCCCCGTGACCCCGCCAATCGGCAGCCCGCCGCCGAGTGCCTTGCCGCTCACGAGGAGGTCCGGGACCGTGCCCCAGTGCTCGATCGCCCACATCCGGCCGGTGCGGCCCATCCCCGCCTGGACCTCGTCGTCGATCAGGAGGATGCCGTGGTCGTCACACAGCTTCCGGAGCAGGGGGAAGAACTCCTTCGGCGGGACGATGATCCCGCCCTCGCCCTGGACGGGCTCGGCGACCAGCGCGCCGACCTGGCCCTCGACCTGGGCGCTGGCGAGGAGGGAGTCGATCTCCTCGACGCGGGCCTTCGCGCACTCCGAGGGCGGGAGGCCCTGCGGGTCCCGGTACGGATACGCATAGTCCGCGAGGATGACCTCCCGCACGAAGGGCCCGAAGCCCTCCTTGTACGGCTTCTCCTTTCCCGTGAGGCTGATGTCGAGGAGCGTGCGGCCGTGGAACGCGGTCTTGAACGAAACGAGCCACGGCTTCTTCGTGGACGCCCGCGCGATCTTCACCGCGTTCTCAATCGCCTCCGAGCCGGAGTTCAGGAAGATGGACTTCGTGAGGCCGGGCGGGCAGATCCCCGCCATCCGCTCTGCGAGCGCGGTGTACGGCTCGTACGTGGACACCATGTAGCAGATGTGCGTGAGGCGGTCGAGCTGGGCCTTCGCCGCGCGCACGACGGAGGGCGGGCGATGGCCCGCGTTGTGCACGCCGATCCCTACGCCCAGGTCCACGTACACGTTCCCGTCCGCGTCCTGGACAAGCGGCCCCTCCGCCCGCACGAGGTCGATCGGCAACCCCACGCGCAGGGCCCTCGTCACGAACTTCTCCTTCCGCGCCATCGCGGCCTTCGACTTCGGCCCGGGCGGCTCGACGACGACCTTGGGGCCCCGGAGACCCCTTTTCGCGCTGCTCTTCGCCATGGTAACGACGCCCGGCGGGGCCCCTTCGAGACCCGCCGCTCTCGGGAAAGGCGGGAGGGTTATAGCCTTTCCAGGGGAATCGAATGTACCGACCTGAACGTTGAGAGAACGGCCGCGGCTACGTGAAAGCCTGGCCCTTCGTCTCCGGGCCCATCGCGGCGAGGATCGCCCCGCCGGCGGCCATCACGATCGCAATCAACGCCAGGGGGAGGATGAGACCGCTCACCCACGCAAGGAGGGCGCCGAAGATCACCGGACCCAGAATCGCCGTGACCTTCCCGACCCCCTCCGCCATCCCGAACCCCGTGGCGCGGTACTGCGTGGGGAAGAGCTCGCTCGTGTACGGGTACACGGCCCCCCAGGCCCCGAGGTTGAAGAAGCTCACGAACACGAGGCCCACGAGGACGACCGCGAACGTGCTCGCGGTCGCGAACACGAGGCCGCTGACCCCGCCCAGGAGGAGGAAGAGGGCGAGCGTGCGCTTCCGCCCCCACCGCTCGACGAGGTACATGGAGGCGAGGTAGCCCGGGAACTGCGCGAGCGCGGACGCGACGAGGAACAGGCCCACGTACGAGGTCTGGGCCAGCTCCGCCACGCCGAAACCCGGGAGGATCGTGGGCAGCCAGAGGAAGAGCCCGTAGTAGCTGAAGTTCAGCGCGATCCATGTGGAAATGGTGACGCCCGAACGGCGGCGGAGCGCCCCCCGGAACAGGGCCCCCATCGGCGCCCTCGGCACGGTCTGCTCCTTCGTGAGGGACGCGGGGTCCACAGGCTTGCCCGTCAGCCGGGTCAGGACGGAGGCGCACTCGGCGAGTCTCCCGTGGCGGGCGTAGTAGAACGGGCTCTCAGGGATCGTCACGCGGGCAATCGCGGCGATGAAGGCAGGGAACGCCGCCGCGACGAAGAGCACCCGCCAGGGGTCGAGGCCCGCGACCGTGACGCCGCTGACGATGAACAGCCACCAGAACCCGATCGCGAGGAGGAATCCGAGCGGCCAGAAGAAGTCCAAGAGGACCATGAAGCGCCCGCGGGACTGCGGCGGGAGGAACTCGGAGAGGATCGCGGGATCGACCACGAGCATCCCACCCAGGCCGAGCCCCGCGAGGAATCGGAATCCGAACACGCTGGCGGTGTTCCACGAGAGCGCGGTGGCGGCCGTGAAGACGGAATACCACAGGATGCTCAGGAGGAACACGGTGCGCCGGCCCCGCGCGTCCGCGATCCGCCCGAGGATCAGGCTGCCGATGAAGGAGCCGATGAGGGTCGCGGCCGCGATCGCCCCGTACTGGACCGGATCCGTCGCGGTGTACGTCGCGAGATCGAAAATCCCGAACTCCGCGCCGATCACGGGGAGGACGAGGGAGATGATGATGATCTCGAACGCGACGAACGTCCAGGCGAACCCGGTGATCGCAACGATCCTCCGGTGGAAAGCGGTGAACCCGCCCTCCCGGAGGACGTCCTCCACGCTCTTTGTGACCCCGGCCATCCTCGACCCCGGACGGACGCGAAATGAACCGCGCTATAAAACGTTCCGTACCCGCGAAGGCCCTCAGTCGTGCTGCGGGTCCATGTAACGGTACACCATCTTCCCGCAGCTCGGGCACGCACCCGCGATCCACCGCGGCTCCGTCTTCCAGGCGTGGCTGCAGTACGGGCAGTCCACGATGATCTCCTCCAGGACCGCGGGTGCGCTCATCCTCTCGCCCGCCAAGAATAGGCCGGCCCCGCGCTAAGTAGTTGCGCGGCTACCCCGCGCGCGGCGTCGCGACCAGCGGGATGGGCTCCGAGGCGGCGGGGTTCCGCCGCGGGTAGTCCTTCACATGTACGCCGTAGAACGGCACGCGGTTCGCGACGACTCTCCGGAACGCATCGCGCAGCCCGTCGTCGTCGAGGCCGCGCGTCTCGATCAGGTCGTCGTTCCGGTTCAGGCACCCCTTCAGCTTCCCGTCGTGCGTGACGCGAATCCGGTGGCAGTTGAAGCAGAACTCCGCGTTGTGGACGGGGTCCACGACCTCGACCTCCGCCCCGTTGAAGATGTAGATGTGGCGGTGGTGCATCTCCCGCACGAGGACCTTGTCCGCCCGCTGCTCGAGCCACTTCTTCACGCCGTCGATGTCGACGTCCCAGTCCCGCTCCCCGACGAGCTCGGGCATGAACTGGATGAGTTGCAGCTTCAGGCCGTCGCCCTTCCCGATGAAGTCGATCATGGCGGGGATGTGCGGGAGGGTCCGCTCGAACACGACCATGTTCAGCTTCACGGGCTTCAGGCCGACCTCGACCGCCCTCTGGATGCCCCGCATCACGGGTGCGAGCTCGCCCTTCCGGATGTCCCGGAACGTGTCCGGGTCGAGGGCGTCGATCGAGACGTTCACGCGCTTCAGTCCCGCGTCCCGGAGCTTCTCCGCGCGGGCCGCGAGCATCGACCCGTTCGTCGTCATCGAGACGTCCGGAATGTGGCGGACCGTGCGGTCCACGATGTCCTCGAGGTCCAGGCGGACGAGGGGCTCCCCGCCCGTGAACTTCACGCTGCGGATCCCGAACTCGCGTGCGACCTTCGCGATGCGCTCGACCTCGGCGACCGTCATCTCCTCCTCGTGCGGCGCTCGGGGCCTCAGCACGGGTCCGAGGCCCTCGTCGTGGCAGTAGATGCACCCGAAGTTGCACCGCTTCGTGACACTGATGCGGATGTCCGTTACGGCGCGCCCGAACGCGTCGACGAGCATGGGCGCCGCTGGAAGGCGGGCGGCGGTTTAACGATTGTGCCTTCCTCACGGGGTCCCCGCTCGGTGCCTGGTGCGTCGTTCACGGAGTGCAGTTGCATCCCAACCTTCTTATACCGGGGGCTCGTGCTTACAGCCAGCACAAACCGTCTGACTTCGCGCGCGTGTAGGAATTTTCCGACCGCCTTGCGACTCAAGGCCTTTGTGCGACTACAACGACAATGTGAGAACCATGGAAGAGCAGAAAGCGTGGACGAAGGTCAAGGACCTGACGCCGACGTCGAAGCAGGTGAACCTCTTCGCGAAGGTCGTCAACCTTGGAGAGCAGAAGGAGATCACGCCGAGATACGGCAGCCCGCGGCGCCTGGTCGAGGCCACCATCGGGGACGAGACCGCAACGGTCATCCTCACCCTGTGGGAGGACCAAATCAGCGCCGTCGCGGCCGAGGACGTGGTCCAGATCGACAACGGATTCGTGTCCCTCGTGCGGGGGCACATCCGCCTGAACGTCGGGAAGTACGGCACGCTCGCGAAGGTCGCGCAGGCGATTGCGGACGTGAACACGTCCGTGGACGTGAGCGCCCAGGAGCACCAGCAGGAGCGGCGGTTCAACCGCTTCGACTCCCCGCGGCCGGCGAGCCAGGGCTTCTCCTTCGGCACGGACGACCGGGACGTCTCCCGGGACCGCTCGAAGGACCGGCGGGGCGACCGCCGGCGCTACTAGGTCGGAGAACCAAGGGGGCGTCCCGCCCCCTCCCTTACAACACCCTTTTCCCTTTCCAATCGACGAGCGGAGCGTCCCCTCGGGAGATGCGTCCTCAGGGCCGGGGGATCCGGCCGGGCCTAGCGACGCCCTCTCAGCGGGCCCCGGGGCCGACGGCCGCGCGGCGGCGGGCGGCGCTCGAAGCGCTCCTCGCGCCGCTCCGTCTCGTACAGCCGCTCGGGCTGGATCGACTCCACGTTCCCGTTGAAGTACGCGCGCGCGTTCGACTCGGAGAACCCGATCTTGCGGGCCGACAGCTTCGACTTCATCAGGTTCCGGAACTTCTCCCGCTTCGACTTGTTCCCCTCGTTCCACATGCGGCTGAACTGCTGGTCCTTGTCCGACATCGGATCACCGTCCCAATACCAGGAGAACCACGGACGCGCTCGGGGCGGTGGCCGTGTCCGGACCGGAATTGTGGACGCACCCTCGAAAAGAAGGACCCGAATAAACCTTGCGCCGCGACGGGTCGCGCGGGGGCGGTCAGTACACGAAGGCGACGATGACCTCGTCCCCGACGACGTGGGTCTCGTACACGTTCAGCGGGAACTTCGCCGGGCCGGACTTCGGCTTCCCCGAGGCCAGGTCGAACGCGCTCTTGCACTGCGTGCAGACGACCGCGTGGTTCGCGGGGTCCAGCGTGCCCTCCGAGAGCATCGCCCAGGACACCGTGCACGCGTCGTCGAGCGCGTAGAACCGGCCCTCGAGCTTCACGAGGAGGAGGTCGTAGCCCATGTGCTCGAAGTGGCGTATCCCGCCCTCCGGGAGCTCGTCCACGGCGCAGATCGGGACCTCCGTCGTCGCGGGCATCGCGGGCGCCGAACGGGCCGCCCGTCTTAAGGTTTTTCGGCGACCGCTTACAGGGAGAACGTCCGGCCGCCGACCGGGCCGACGACGACGAGGGAGCCGTCCCGCCTCCGGAGGTACCGCTCCGTCGCGGCGAGGATCGCCTCCCGCGTCAGGCCGTTGACGATCCGGGGGAACCGCTCCAGATAGTCGAGCCCGAGGTCGTGGAGCTCGATCCCGTGGAGCGCGCCCGCGACCTCCGCGTTCCGCTCCAGGTTCACGATCAGCCCGCCCACCTCGTGCAGCTTCGCGGTCTCGATCTCGTCGTCCGTGAACGGCTCCGAGCGGAGCCGGTCCAGCTCCGCGGCGACCGCCGCGAGGGCGGGCTCGAGCCGCTCCGGGTTCACGCCCGCGAAGAGTCCCCAGTGGCCCCCGTGGCGGAGCGCGCGGAGCCGGCTGTACGAGTAGTACGCGAGCCCCTTGTCCTCCCGGACGCTCGCGCCGAGCCGGCCGTACATCCCGATGACCCCGAACATCAGGTTCGCGAGGCTCAGCGCGTAGTAGTCCGGGTCCGAGCGGGAGAGGGCCTGGAGCCCGAGCGCGACATCGACCTGGGACTTGTGCGGGAGGTCCACGAACCGCGAGGCCGCGGGGGCGGGGCCGGGCGCGGGCGGGGGCGGCGGCGGGACGCCCTTCGGGAGGCCCGCGAAGGCCCGTGCGACGGTCGACTCGACGAACACGCGGTCCACGTCCCCCGACAGCCCAAGGATCAGGCCGGGGCCCGCGTACGCGCGCGCATGGAACTCGAACAGGGCCCGCGGCTCGATCCCCTTCACCCGCTCCGGGTCCGCCTTCGGGTCCCGGCCGTACGGGTGCCCGTCCGGGTACACGAGGGACAGCAGCTCGCGGTCCGCGCGCTCCCGCGTCGAGTCCCGCTCCCGCTCGAGGTCCGTGAGGATCTCCGCGCGGACCCGCTCCACCTCCTTCGCGGGCAGGGCGGGGTTCGTGAGGCAGTCCGCGGCGATCGCGAGCACCTTGGCCGCCGCGCGGCGGGTGCACCGCCCGCGGAACACGACGATGTCCTCCGCCTGGATGAACTCCAGGGTCGCGCCGAGCCCCTCGAGGCCCTCCGCGACCTGCCGCGCGGTCCACCGCCGCGTCCCGCTCGGGAGGAGGCGGCACAGGAACTCCGCGACGCCCTCCTCGCCGGGCGCCTCCGCGGCGACGCCCGCGGGGAGGCTCCCGTGGAAGGAGAGGAAGGAGCTCGCGGGGTTCGGAAGGAGCAGGACCCGCCCGCCGCCCGGGAGCTCGACGCGGTCCGGCCGCAGGCTCACGGGCCGCCCTCCCCGTGGTACCGCACGACCGTCTTCGTGCGGTCCCTGAGGTACGCGCGGGCCGCGGCCTGCACGTCGTCCGACGTCACGGCCTCCACCTTCGCGAGGAAGTCGGGGAACGTCACCCGCGACCCGAGGACCTCGAGCTGCGCGGCCATGAACGCCTGGAACGTGACGCCGTCCGCCTCGTAGCGGTTCCACGCCCGCACGAGCTCGCGGGCCCGCTCCATCTCCTTCGCGGCGGGCGGCGCCTCCCGGAGGCGGGCGGCGATCCCGTCGATCTTGTTCTCCACGACGCCATGGCGGACCTCCGGGACGAGGACTGCGAACACCTCCAGGAGGGAGGGGTCGAGGCGCATCTCGAAGCCCGCGCGCGCCTCGGAGGCGAGCTTCGACTCGACGAGGCCGCGGTACAGCCGGTTCCCCCGCGGGGACCAGGAGCCCGCGGCGAAGGGGTTGAAGCCCCGCCAGCCGCCGAGGACCGCGGTGAGCATCACGATCCCGGGCAGGTCCGGGTGGCCCCACGCGGGGATCTTCCAGCCCACCTCGAGATAGTCCACGCGGCCGGGGCGGCGGACCTCGGAGACCCGCTCCCCGTGCTGCTCGGGCTCCACGGACCTCGGGCGCGGCGGGAGCGTCTCGGGCCGGAGGGGCCCGAAGTGCCGCCGGACGAGGGCCATCGCGGCGTCCGGGTCGAACCCGCCCGCGATCACCAGGACCGCGTTATTCGGCGCGTACCACCGGAGGTAGTACGCGTACAGCGCGTCCCGCGTCATCGAGGCGAGGTCCTGCTTGTACCCGATCGAGAGCCAGTGGTACGGGTGGACGTGGAACGCGGTCGCCCAGAGCTCCTCCTCCACCGTGAACGGGGGCTCGTTGTCCGCGCCCTCCCGCTCCGAGATCACGACGGTCCGCTCGGCCTCCAGCTCCCTCGGGTCGAACGCTGCGTTCCGCATCCGCTCCGCCTCGATGAACAGGGCCGTCTCGAGGTGCTCCGCGGGGACCGTCTCGTAGTACATCGTCCAGTCCTTGTCCGTGAAGCCGTTGAACTTCCCGCCGAGGCGGGAGACCAGGCGGTCGATGTCGCCCTTCGCGAGCTTGCCCCCGCCCTTGAAGAGCATGTGCTCGACCCAGTGCGTCGAGCCGGTCATCCCGGGGACCTCGTTCCGCGAGCCGACCCGGTACGCGGTCCACACGCTGACCTGGGGCACGCCCGGGAGCGGGCGGAGGATCACCACGAGTCCGTTGTCCAGGGTCTCGACGCGGTCGATGGCGGCTCCCCCGTGTGGCGGGCGGGAAGGTGGCGGACGGTTAAGGTTTTCGCGCGGGACGAGGACACGCCCGGGACGGACCGACAGGCAGGATGCTGACTGTCTCCGGCGACCCTCTGGACGGACCGACGGCCCACCTAGGCCTTGCCAATTGCCATGAGCCGCTCCTCGATCACGGCCGCGGCCCGCTTGCCCGCCGCCAACGCGTGGACGACGGAGGTCCCGCCCCCGACGAACACGTCCTCGAGCTTCGTGCGCCCGGACGGGTCCAGGCCCGCCACGATGCCCTCCTTGTCCACCGCGATCCCGAACTCCTGCGCGTTAGGAATCCCGGTGATGTCCGCGACCTGACCGATCGCAAGAACGACCGCGTCCACGGACATCGCGTACTCGGATCCGGGGATCGGGACGGGCCTCCGGCGCCCGCTCTCGTCCGGCGGGCCGAGCTCCATCCGCTGGCACACGAGCCTCCGCACGCGCCCGCCCTCGCCCT
The DNA here is from genome assembly GCA_036514455.1 of Thermoplasmata archaeon. Classification (GTDB taxonomy): domain Archaea; phylum Thermoplasmatota; class Thermoplasmata; order RBG-16-68-12; family RBG-16-68-12; genus EA-19. Next base: position 8,867 of record DATBXC010000038.1, read on the forward strand.
CAATCCGCAGGGGCGCGACGAGGAACTCGAACCGCACCCCCTCCGCCTCCGCCTCGGCCGCCTCCTCCGGGCTCGCGGGCATCTCCGCGCGGCTCCGGCGGTACACGACCGTCACCTCGTTCGCGCCAAGCCGAAGCGCGATCCGCGCGGAGTCCATCGCGACGTCCCCGCCCCCGATCACGGCGACGCGCTCCCCGATCCGGACCTGCCGGCCCCGTATCGCGTCCTCGAGCAGCGGGAGGGCGACGAACACGCCCGCGAGGTCCATCCCGGGGACCTGGACGGTCTGGGGCTTGTGAGTGCCGATCCCCAGGAACACCGCGTCGTACCGCTTCCTGAGGTCTTCGAGCGTGACGTCCTTCCCGAGCCGCACGTTCGTCTCGAACTGGATCCCGAGGTCCCGCATCCGCTCCACGTCCTCCTCGAACGCCTCCCGCGGGAGCCGGTACGGCGGGATCGTGAGGGTGACGAGTCCGCCTAGGATGTCCTTGGCCTCGTACACCGTGACGGCGTACCCCTTCCTCGCGAGCTGCCACGCGACCATCAGGCCTGCGGGACCCGCGCCGACGACCGCGACCCGGCCCGCCTTCGGGGCCTCGCGCGCGTACGGCTTGCGGGAGTCCCCGAACTCGAGTGCCGCGCGCTTCAGGTGGCGGACCGCGACCGGGGCGCCCTTCTTCGCGACCACGCACGAGTCCTCGCAGTAGTGGTAGCACACCCGCGCGAGGGTGGACGCGAGCGGGTTGTCCCGCAGGATCAGCGCCGCGGCGCCGTCGAAGTCCCCCTCGCCGATCTTCATCACGTACTCGCGGCAGTCCTGGCCGAGCGGGCACGCCTCGACGCACCATGGCTTCGCGCAGTACAGGCACCGCTGCGCCTCCTCGACCGCCTCCTGGCGGGTGTACGGGTGCAGGACCTCGATCGGCTCGTATGCGCGCGCCGCGGGCGCCTCCTCGGCGATTACCACGCGGAGGGGGTTCAGCTTCTTCGGGACGCGCTTCTTCTCGGTCGTCGCCATGGGGGCGCGCTCTTTCCATAGCGACTCGCGCGGACCCCGCATAAACCCGCCATAAGTACCGTACGGGTCCCGCCCTTACGGAGCGAAAGGGCTATGGCGGGCGGCCGGGATGCGGACGACCGGGCGGTGGCGATGGCGGAGATCCTCAAGGGCGTGCACATGGTGGACACGTACGCGAACACGTTCTTCCTCGCGGACCAGCGGCTCATCCTGGTGGACACGGCGACCGCGGACGGCGGGCCGAAGGTCCTCGACTACCTGAAGCGGATTCGGATGAAGCCCTCCGACATCGGGACGATCTTCGTCACGCACACCCACCCGGACCACGTGGGCGGCCTCGCCGCGATCAAGAAGGTCTCCCCCGCGAAGGTCGCCGCGAGCCGGGCCGAGGCGGACTTCATCTCGAAGCGGAAGACGTACACCGGCCCGCCCGGCGCGGCCGCGCAGCGGCACCCCGGGACCCCGGTGGACGTGCCCCTCGACGACGGCGCGGTCCTCGACGGCCTGCGGGTGATCTTCACGCCAGGCCACACGACCGGGAGCATGTCCCTCCTCGACCCGTCCCGGTCCCTGCTCCTCGCGGGCGACGCAATCAACAACGAGGGCCGGCTCCAGCCGATGGACGACGCGTACAACGTCGACCCGAAGCAGCACCGGGCGTCGATCAAGAAACTCGCGGGGTTCGACTTCGAGAACCTGGTCATGGGCCACGGCACGCCGGTCCTCGGCGGCGCGTCGAAGCGGGTGAAGGAGCTCGCGGCCCGTCTCTAAAAAGGAAACGAGAGAGCGGGCGGGCGGCGGAGACCACCGAGAGGCTTCCCGTCGCCCGCCCCCTCGTGGCCCGGGGTTGTCTCCGGGCCGCATCCCGCCACAATGGGTCGTTGCGGGAGTCTCCGGGTCGCTCGGCGCGGAGCCGACCGACCGCTCCCGATGGGGGCGCCCCGGGGGATATAGGGCGCAGTGGAACTGTCCACACGGACCTCCCGCGGGACCGCCGGGGGCCTCACCGGAGACAGACCGTCCCGGTTACGGCGTGAGCCGGCGGCGGGCCTTCCGGACCGCGGTCGCCTCCGCCTGGCGGGCCATCACGAAGACGCCCGCGAGGACGATCACGACGATCACGGACAGGACGACGAGCCACAGGACCTGCGTCGCGACGTCGTTCCGGCTCGTGAGGATCGACCCGTAGAAGCTCCCGGCGCCGATTACGAACAGGCCCCCCGCGAGCATCCGGATCGGGCGGGCCTCGGACCCCGCGTACACGAGGTACGCGATGAACGCGAGCACGAACGCGACGAAGCCCGTCCACCAGAGCCGGAGGTCGCCCGGGATCGGGGCGAGGAACAGGATGTACCCGAAGATCAGCGCGGCCATGATGCCGACGATCGCGATGATCCCCATCATCGCCGCGGAGGACAGCTTCACCGTGGGAGGCGCGGGGGGCGCCGAGGCGGACATGGGTTCACCCGCTCAGCGGCTTCCCGCACTCGCCGCAGAACTTCAGGTTCCCGGGGTTCTCCGCCTTGCAGCTCGGGCACGTCACGGTCTGGGCGGACCCGCACTCGCCGCAGAACTTCAGGCCGGGGGCGACGGGCTTGCCGCACTTGATGCACGACTTGCTCCCCGCGACGACGGACATGTCCGTGCCGCAGCTCCCGCAGAACTTCTGCGTGACGGGCTGCTGGGACCCGCACTTCGGGCACACCTTGACCTGCTGGGGCGCCTGCATCTGGCCCATCTGGCCCGCCATGGAGTACCCCATGCCGATCCCCGCGCCGAGGCCCAGGCCCGCGCCCGCGCCGCCGCTCGGGTTCGCGGCCGCGATCTTCATCGCGTCCGCCATCGCGTACTGCTGCGCGCCCGTGGCGGGGGACCGGTTCAGAATCCGGCCCGCGCTCGCGGTCGCGACCGCCTCCTTGACCTTCTCGGGGAGCGGGATGTTCAGGCCGCTCAGCTTGACGATCTCGACGCCGAGGTTCGCGAAGTGGGGCTTCGTCTCCATCAGGGTGCGCTGTTCGATCTCGTTCAGGTTCGTCGCGAGCTGGGTGACCTTCATCCCGCCTTCCTTCATCTTGCCGAGGCTCACGTACAGCTGCTTCACCATCTCCTCGCGGATCCGGTCCTCGACCTCCGCGGAGGTCTGGTTCCCGAACGTCCCGACGAACTGGTTGATGAACGCCTCGGGCGAGACGACCCGGTACCGGAACTCGCCGAACGTCCGCAGCTCGATCAGGTCGAAGTCGGGGTCCTCGAAGATGTACGGCTCCTTCGAGCCGAACTTGCCGTCGAACATCCGCTTCTGGAGGTAGTACACCTCCGCCTGCTGAACGACGCCCGTGAAGACCTTCTGGAGCCAGCCCAGGATCGCCACGTTCTGGGACGTGAGCGCGTACCGGTCCGGCCGGTCGATGTACGCGAGCGCCTTCCCGTCCCGGTAGAAGACGGCGATCTCGTCCTCCCGCACGACGATGTTGTCGTTCATGCGGATGTTCCGCGGGACCTTCCACATGATGTTGCCCCGCTTGAACTGGTCGTCCCACGCGATCGTCATGCTCGTCGTGAGGCCCTCGCCGCGCCCCGCGGTCTGGTCCGTCCGACGCCCGCCACCGAACAGGAACACCGGGAATATCATCTACCTCACCGCCGTGCCAGAGATAATCGCGATCCTCTGCTTGAACGCATCGTCGAAGGCCTTGAGGTCCGCCCGGAGCGCCTTCACGGCCTTCTCGAACGCGGCCTTGTCGTTCGCCTCGATCGCCGTACGGATCGCGGGCAGGCCCTGGGCCGCCCGGTCGAGGCCCTCGATCATCGCGTAGTCGTACTCGTACAGCCGGTCCAGCGCCTCCTCCTCGATCCGGATCGCGGGGCTGAAGCCGGAGTAGCCCTGCTCCCCGTGCCGGACGCGGGCCTCGATGCCCTCGACCTCGAACATCACGTTCCCGATGTTCGACAGGCTGATCGCGGTCGACGCGCGCCCCGCGTCCTCCCGCGCGCGCTCGAGCTCGGCGCGGAACCCCTTCATCTTCTCGAAGATCTGGATCCGCAGGAGGTTGTCCGCCGCGCGGATGTCCTCCCGTCGCCGATAGCCCGCGTATCCGGGGATCCGGAGTTGAATCTTCTTCAGTAGCCCGCGGTCGGCCTCAACGCGCTCTCGCATGTCGGGGATGTCTGTTCCCTCCCGTCAGGTTGTGTATCTCTCGCTGGTATTTCTCCCTATTTAGAGGTATCCTCGGAATTCCCAGAGCGTCCTCACCAGAGGGACACGGAGGGGCGTTCCCCGTCAATCACCTTGTTCGCGTTCCCGTCCACGAGGATGTACATCTCCTTCGCTCCCTTGTGGCGGTACCGAACGAACCACACCGGCGCGTGCAGGAGCTCGCCCGGCGCCTGCTGGAAGTACGGCACGAAGGACTCGAGGGTGTCCACGCGCTTCCGCGCCTCCTTCTCCGCGTACTTCTGCGCGAGGGTCTGCGCGAACTGCGTCGCCTCCTGCTCTGTGACGTCCCCGTCGAGAATCTCGACCCCGCCCGTCTTCCTCTTCTCGTACGGGGCCTTCCCCTGGAGGGAGAACGTGTAGCCGTCGTCCGGCTGGTACTTGTTGTACCCGCGGACCGCGACGACCGGGATCAGGTACGACACGTTGATCCGGTCCCGCACGCGGATCGGCTGCGGCTGGTTCATCGCGACGCTCCGCCCGCGCTGCTGCTGGGAGGCGGCGGCGGCCGCGGCCAGGATACCGAGGCCGATCTTCGCGACCGACCTTGCGGTCTCGCCCCCGCCCTGCGGGTGCACGTTCACCGCGCCCGTGCCCTTGAGGCCCTGGAAGTCCGCGGTGACCGTCGTCGGCACGATCCAGTACGGGACGTACCGCAGCGTGGACTCGAGGAGCTCCGCGTTCTTCGCGACGTTGCGCCGCAGGAGGCCCTGGTCGAGCCACTTCCCGCCGCACTGGAGCGCGGTCTCCTGGTTCATCACGTTGTCGATCATGAAGTGCTTCTGGATCACGGACCAGCCGCCGGACCCGAGGGTCGTGGCGGTCCCGCAGTACTCGCACGTGATCAGGGTGAGCCCGCCCGTCGGCTTGAGGGGGGCGCCGCACGAGGCGCA